>NZ_JPRS01000288.1 GCF_000738085.1 Cryobacterium sp. MLB-32 | reverse complement strand
CGTCATCCGTGTAACGGATGGGCGAAACCAGGCGAGAAAGGCACCACAAAATGACAATGACAGATCCGGTCGCAGACATGCTGACCAGACTGCGCAACGCTAACTCGGCGTACCACGACACAGTGTCGATGCCGCATAGCAAATTGAAAGCGCACATCGCAGATATCCTCAAGGCACAGGGCTACATTTCAGCCTGGACCGTGACGGATGCTCGCGTTGGCCACACCCTCACGCTCGACCTGAAGTTCGGTCCGAACCGTGAGCGTTCCATCGTCGGCATCAAGCGGGTTTCCAAGCCCGGACTGCGCGTTTACGCAAAGTCGACTGAGATCCCCACGGTTCTCGGCGGTCTCGGTGTAGCCATCCTGTCCACCTCCAGCGGTCTGCTCACCGACCGCCAGGCTGAGAAGAAGGGCGTAGGCGGAGAAGTTCTCGCCTACGTGTGGTAACTGAGAATGTCACGTATTGGAAGACTTCCCATCCCGATCCCTGCTGGGGTAACGGTTGTGGCCGACGGCCAGGCCGTCTCCGTCAAGGGCCCGAAGGGCGAGCTCGCGCTCGTCGTCGCCAAGCCCATTGAGGTCAAGATTGAGGACGGTCACGTTCTCGTCACTCGCCCCAATGACGAGCGCAACTCGCGTTCGCTGCACGGGCTGACCCGCACACTGATCAACAACCAGATCATTGGCGTCACCGTTGGATACACCAAGGGCCTCGAAATCGTTGGTACCGGTTACCGCGCAGCGCAGAAGGGCACCTCAGTTGAGTTCGCCCTCGGCTTCTCGCACCCCGTCATCGTCGAGCCCCCCGTAGGAATCGTCTTGACCGTCGACGCCGTCAACCGGCTCACGGTCAGCGGTATCGACAAGCAGGCTGTCGGCGAGGTCGCCGCCAACATTCGTAAGATTCGCAAGCCGGAGCCGTACAAGGGCAAGGGTGTGCGTTACGCCGGCGAGATTGTGCGCCGCAAGGCCGGAAAGAGTGGTAAGTAGCCATGGGACTCGGAACTAGAGGCAAGAGCAAGTCCGCTGCCCGTGGACGCAGGCACACACGTCTTCGCAAAAAGGTCGTAGGTACGGAGCTTCGCCCCCGCCTCGTCGTCACGCGTTCGGCACGTCACGTATTCGTTCAGGTTGTCGACGACAGCAAGGGCTTCACCCTTGCGTCGGCATCCACGCTCGAGACTGACATGCGCACCTTCGATGGTGACAAGACCGCCAAGGCCCGCAAGGTCGGCGAACTTGTTGCTGAGCGCGCGAAAGCCGCCGGGATCGAATCCGTTGTATTTGACCGTGGTGGCAGCAAGTACGCGGGACGCGTCGCTGCCATCGCCGAGGGAGCTCGAGAGGGTGGATTGAACCTGTGAGCACTGAAACCAGCAAGACCGAAACCACAGCACCAGTTGCTGCCGTTGCAGAAGCGCCGGTTGAAACCGCCGCTTCAACGGCGCCTGCCCAGAACGAGCCTCGTGAGGCTCGTCGTGGCGGACGCGAGCGCAACCCGAACAAGGATCGCGGAAGCCGCGATGCCGACAAGAGCCAGTTCCTGGAGCGCGTCGTCACCATCAACCGGGTATCCAAGGTCGTCAAGGGTGGTCGTCGCTTCAGCTTCACCGCACTCGTCGTCGTCGGAGACGGTAACGGACTGGTCGGCGTTGGATATGGCAAGGCCCGCGAGGTGCCGACCGCTATCTCCAAGGGCGTCGAGGAAGCGAAGAAGAACTTCTTCCGCGTTCCCCGCGTCGGCCTGACCATTCCGCACCCCGTCCAGGGTGAGGCCGCAGCCGGCGTTGTCCTGCTCCGTCCGGCAGCAGCTGGTACCGGCGTTATCGCCGGTGGCCCGGTGCGCGCCGTACTCGAGTGTGCAGGCATCCACGACGTTCTGAGCAAGTCGCTCGGTTCGTCGAACACCATCAACATCGTGCACGCCACGGTGGAGGCACTGCACCAGCTCGAAGAGCCGCGTGCGGTTGCGGCTCGCCGCGGCCTTGCCTATGAAGACGTGGCTCCGGCCCGTTTCCTCCGCGCCGATGCCGCCGCAGCAGCCGCTGCAGCAACAGCAAAGGCAGGTGCGTGATGGCTCAGCTGAGGATCACACAGATCAAGTCCAAAATTAGTGAGAAGCAGAACCAGCGCGACACGCTTCGCAGCCTGGGTCTCCGACGCATTGGCGCCGTCACGATCCGCGAGGACAACTCGCAGAACCGTGGTTACGTCAACACCGTCGCTCACCTCGTGAAGGTCGAGGAGATTGACTAATGGCTGACGAGAAGGAAGCTACCAAGACGGTAGCCGACAAGCCCGCCACGAAGAAGGCAGCAGCTCCCAAGGCTGCAGCAAAGAAGGCGCCCGCCGCTGCAGCAGCCGTCAAGGCTGAGCCGACGGAGCCCCGCGAGCACGTGCTGAAGGTACACCACCTTCGCCCGGCTCCCGGAGCAAAGAAGGCCCGCCAGCGCGTGGGCCGTGGTGAAGGATCCAAGGGTAAGACCGCGGGTCGTGGAACCAAGGGTACGAAGGCACGCTACAACGTGCGCATCGGCTTCGAGGGTGGGCAGATGCCTCTGCACATGCGCACCCCGAAACTGCGTGGATTCAAGAACCCGTTCCGGGTCGAGTACCAGGTTGTCAACCTGGAGCGTCTGGAAGAGCTGTACCCGACCGGAGGAGATGTTACCATCGCCGACCTGGTCGCCAAGGGCGCAGTTCGGGACAACGAGAAGGTCAAGGTTCTCGGCAACGGTGAAATCACCGTCAAGCTGACCGTTTCGGTCGACAAGGTCTCTGGCTCAGCACTGCAGAAGATCGTCGCCGCAGGCGGATCAGTAAAGTAGTCCCTCGGTAGAACCAGTCGAGCTTGTCGGGTTGCAACAACGGAATAATTCGTTGGTGGAACTCGGCAGGCTCGATCTGCGTTAAGCTCGATTTACGTTACAAACTGGAGGCCTTTGTTGTTTAGCGCCATTGCGCGGATT
>NZ_JPRS01000287.1 GCF_000738085.1 Cryobacterium sp. MLB-32 | reverse complement strand
GCGGACGTTGCGCCAGCGGCTTGACCTTGACCGTCTCGATTACCTTCGGGAGTTGCGGCGTTTGGCTGCGATCATGAGTCAGACGGAGCTTGCGTCGCAGTTGGGGGTGAAGCAGCCGACGATTCATTCTGCGTTGCGGACTGCGGCAAAGGTGGTGGAGCCGGTACCGGGGTTTTCTGGTGCGTCTCCGTATGAGATTGCGCAGCGGTATGCCACGGGGGAGTTGACCCGGGCCCAGCTCGTTGATGAGTTAGGCCGATGGGCCTACCCGCCGGAGGCGCCGACGGATGGTTACGACTCGCTCCTGGTGTCTGCTTCTGGGTCATTCGACGAGGTCGGGCGCGCACTGAGCGATGGGCTCATTGACGGTGCGATTTACGATGCGATCTTGGATCGTGCCGCGGATTCCTCTCAGTAGTGGCTGGTGATAGGGGCGCTATTGACGCCCATCGCGCGACTGTGCGCGCGCTTGCCAAACCGGGGCAGGCGCTCGCGCCGGATGGCCCCAATGCCACGGTGCATAATCCTGAGTGGTTTCGTTATGTTGGCGGTCGCGCCATTGTGAGGAGTGGTCGGGCGGAGCTTCACGATCGGCTCATTCGAGAGGTTGTGGAGAGTCGTCCTGGGGTTCGGTTCGAGAATCGTGCGATCGTCCTTGCCGGGCCGCCGGGCGCCGGCAAGAGCACGGTATTGCGTGACGAGATCCTGGGGGACACAGCTAACGAGTGGCTGAGCATTGACGCAGATGATTTCAAGCATGCGTTGCTTCGGGCTGCGATCGATGATGGCAGTTACGACGCGTTTCTGAAACCAGCCGTCGTAAAGGATCACGAGGCGGCTGGGGAGAAATTCTTCCCGCTGGAGTTGGCGTCACTCGTTCACGAAGAATCGTCTGAGCTCGCGAAGCGGCTCCGCGGAGAAGCGATACGCGCCGGGGCGAACATCGTCATCGACACGGTTCTGTCGTCCGAGGTCTCGGCTTTGGGGCTGGGGAAGCAGCTCGAGGAGGCAGGTTACGGCGTGGACGTGGTGGATGTGGAAGTGCCGTATGAGCTTTCCGAGTCCCGCATTGCGAAGCGGTGGCAACAGTCATACGAAGTTGCTCTTGAGAGTGGCGAGGGTCTCGGGGGCAGGTGGGTCCCGAGCGAGTATGCGCGGGCTGTTTTTGATGGCCCGGATGGTCGTTCGCTTTCCGAGTTTGTTGCCGAGCGTTTGGCGGCGGAGTGCGGCGCGGTCGATCACTACCGGCGGTTCCGAACTGCAGCTGAAGGTGCCGACCGTGTGCTGGAAGTTGACAAGGTGCGACTAACGCCGCGGAGCAAGCTTGTTGACGCAAGTGTTGCGGCGGTTCGCGCGCGTGCGACCGATGGTCTTGCTTCCCCGCGGCGTCCCGCGCCGAGGGCACGGGACGGCCGTGGTCGGGATGATCGCGGACGTGAGTAGCGTCATCAGCATCGCCTGGAGGTCGGATTGACGCTGTCTCAGTCGTTGCCGCGTTCGCGCAACTCGGCGCCGGCTCGGTGACGTTTCGAAGCGCGTTGAAGTAGGCCGCGATCGATGCCACGGAGCCGCGCCGGACGCGCCTATGCTGCAGCCCGTGATGTTCGCCAGCGCATGACGTCTGCTGTGTTGTAGCGGATGAGGCCCAAGCCGATGCCGTGGTAGTTCGGTCCGGCGGTGCCAAGTCTCATTTTCTGGAGCTCCGTAAGGGAGATACCCAGCGCATCGCTGGCTTGGTCCGGTGTCATCAGGGGTGACGCCGGTGTGCAGGTTGCTGTGGTCATTTGGCTTGGTCCTTTGTGAGCGTGTCGATGATGGTCACGTAGTTGGTTCCGGTGATGGTGAGCGTGTTTGCGAGGGTGTAGCCGTGGCGTCCGTATGCGCGCAGGTCGTCGAGGCGTTCGGCAATCTTTCGTGCGCGCGCCGCGTGTTCCAGGTCGCTGATGGGCAGGGTCGTCTGCAGGGTGCTGAATTCCATTGCAGGGCGCTTACTCGCCGGTGAGGGAGGGGTGGTCGCGCAGGGCGGCTATCTTCGCGATCCAGTCGGGCCGGAAGCCGGACCAGGACACCACGCGGGCGATGACGACCGGTGCCGTGGTGTAGCCGAACTGTTTCATCAGGTCGGTGGCATGCGCATCCGTTGTGAGGTCGATGACTGACTATGGCAGCGTTACTGGGACCCACCAGGGCAATCTAAGCCGGACCCACTTCGGGCGAAGCGGGGTGTCGCGGGCAACCGAACCGGGACCCACCTCCACCGTTGTTGCAACGTGTTTTCTGGTTGCTCAGGGTGGAGGTTCGGATGGAGTCTCGGGTGGAAATTTTCGCGCAGATCCGGCGTGACGCACGGGTGGAGGGCGTCTCGATCCGGGAGTTGGCCCGACGTTATGGCGTCGGGCGGCCAACGGTGCGGCAAGCCCTGCTGCAAGCGGAGCCGCCGCCACGGAAACCGCGGGTCCGGTCCGCGCCGCGGCTAGACGCGTTCAAGAGAGTGGCCTTGACCCCGTTGTGTGGACACCTCACAAGAGAGAATGTTCACTATGGCAAGATCACGTCGGGACTTCACCCCTGAGTACAAAGACGAGGCCGTGAAGCTGGTTTTAACCACCGGTAGAGGGGTCGCAACTGTCGCCCGCGAACTCGGAATCAACGAAGCCACGTTGGGCCGCTGGGTGGTGGCATTCAAGGCCCGTGGCCAGACC
>NZ_JPRS01000286.1 GCF_000738085.1 Cryobacterium sp. MLB-32 | reverse complement strand
TCCCAAGATCAGATTCAAAATTTTCTCGATGCCAAGATCGGCACCTGCCAGAATTCCTTGTGCCTGAACGTTTTGCACGTGGACACTCCCACGACGACGCTGGCCTTCGGAACCTGTGCCACGTACCAGGGCGAGGCGAACGAATCCGCAGCGCGCATCATCTACAAGGTGCAGCAGGCCTGTTCTCTCAGCGCGAAGGTCTTGCTGGTCACCCTGCAAAAAGAGCAGGGACTGGTGACAAGCAGATCTCCTTCAGAGAGCATCCTCCGCAAGGCCCTCGGGCAGGGCTGTCCTGATACGGCGCCGTGTGACTCCGCGTTCTACGGTTTCTTTAACCAGGTTTACACGGGGGCTCGTCAGCTCACGTGGTACGGCAACCCACAGGGGTCACACACGTCGATAAAGGTCGGCCAGGCAAACGCCGTACGATTCCACCCGAATGCCGCGTGTGGTTCCTCCAGCGTCGTGATTCAGAACCGGGCGACGGCGGCTCTGTACTACTACACGCCTTATCAGCCCAACGCTGCGGCTCTGGCTAATCTCGGCGGCACCGGTGATGCCTGCTCCTCCTACGGCAACCGCAATTTCTGGAGATACTACAACGACTGGTTTGGCTCGCCCACGTCAGGTGGCAGCCCAATCGGAAACGTCGAGTCCGTGCGCGGAGCGGTCGGCGGCGTGACAGTCGCGGGCTGGGCTCTGGACCCGGATGCCAGGACGTCCATTGACGTTCACGTCTACGTTGATGGTGTCGGGACAAGCACGAACGCGAGTCTCGCTCGGACCGACATTGGCGCTGCGTTCCCCTTCGCCGGGGACGCCCACGGTTTCAACGTGACCGTGCCGGTCTCGTTCTCGGGCACGCACTCGGTGTGTGTCTATGGCATCAATATCTTGGGCGGTACGAACACTCTCTTCGGCTGTACGGATGTCGTCGCGCAGGGAGGTTCCCCGTTCGGGGGCGTCGAGTCCAAGACCGGGGTCGAGGGTGGCATAGCCGTGAGTGGTTGGGCCATTGATCCTGACACCATCGCGCCGATGAGCGTCCGCGTCGAGGTTGACGGAGTAGGAGCGGCCTACGTGGCCGACAAACTCCGCACGGACGTGGGTGCGGCCTACTCGGGATACGGCGACAACCACGGGTTCTCGGAGAAGGTCGCCGCTGCGCCCGGAATCCACAACGTCTGTATCTCTGGCGTCAACACAGGCGGCGGCGCGAACACAGAATTCGGGTGTTCGTCCATCACGGTTCCGCTCATCATCGCGGAGCAAGGGCGCACGCCGGTCGGGGTGCTGGAAGCGGCCGCTGCGGTGACTGGTGGAATCACCGTCGGCGGTTGGGCTCTTGATCCCGACACCGTTAACCCGATCGCGGTTCGAATTGAGATTGATGGCGTCGGGGTGGCCTATCAGGCCAACAAGGTGCGTACGGATGTTGGTGGTGCGTACCCTGGGTACGGCAACAACCATGGCTTTGCTGAGACGGTGACGGCGGCTCCGGGGTCACATCAGGTGTGCGTGTATGGGATCAACACCGGT
>NZ_JPRS01000285.1 GCF_000738085.1 Cryobacterium sp. MLB-32 | reverse complement strand
ACCAGCAGGCCGGTCTCGGCGAACACGATTGCGCACACGACCAGCAATGCCCACGGCCCGGCCGAATTGATGATCTGAGTCGGGTCGAGCCAGGGAATCAGGGCGGTATGAATCACGGGTGATTGCTCCAGGAGGCGGGGGCCGGATAACACCGGATGCTGTGGCACAGAATACCGCTTTTAGCCGAAAAATCACCGTGTGGTGAACCCCCGATCCCGGGGGGATACGGCGGGGACCGGCCTGCGATATATCTGGTGCGGGAGAGGGGACTTGAACCCCCACGCTCGAAAGCACAGGATCCTAAATCCTGCGTGTCTACCAATTCCACCACTCCCGCGAGTGCGTTTACAGTCTACTTTCATTGCACGGTGGGCTGCCCCATCAGCGCGCGCCCGTACGCCGCTGTCTGAGCTCGTAGCGCGGCGACCACGGCGGCAACGGCCGGCTGCCGCAGGGAATCGGGCCGCAGCACCATCCAGTAGGGAAGCTGTTCCTGAAACTCGCTCGGGAGCAGCCGCACGAGATCGGGGTGTTGGTCGCCCATGAAACACGGCAGGAAGCCGATGCCTGCCCCGGCCCGTGTCGCCTCCACATGAACGAACACGTTCGTGGAGCTGATGGAATCACGCATCGCGGGCGCGAGGCGCCGCGGTGCGTCGAGGTCGTCGACCTGGAGCATGGAATCGACGAAGTACACGAGGGGATGAGTGCACAGCTCGATCCTGTTCCTCGGGGACCCATGCTCAGCCAGATAGTCGCGGGAAGCGTACATTCCCAGCATGTAATACCCAAGTCTGACGGCCTCGGCCCGGTGCACCTGGGGCTCCCCGACGACGACCTCAATGTCCAGTCCTGAGCGGTGTTGCAGTGCCCGTCGAGTCACCGTGACGATCTCGACCCGCAAGAGCGGGTTGGCACGCTGCAGGGCGGCGATCGCGGGCGCGGCGATGTACGCGCTGAAGCCGTCCGTCGCCGACATTCTGACGATACCGGAGAGCTGAGGCTTCGCTCCGGGAGGTCCGCGCAGCAGAGCGACGGCCGATTCCACGTTTTCGGCAGCCTCCACCGCACGACTGCCCAGGTCCGTCACCTCCCATCCGCCGGGGGTCTTGGAGAGCACCCGACCGTCCAAGGCCTTCTCGAGCGCGGCGATGCGGCGCGAGACTGTCGTGTGGTTGAGCCCGAGGCTCTCGGCGGCGAGCGTGAAGCGTCCCGTGCGGGCCACCGCGAGGAGCACCAGCAAATCGTCGGCGTTCGGCGCCCACGCGGAAGAAGAGCCAGCAGGAAAGGTCATATCTGCAATTATGCACACAGTGTGTGTCGAAGTGGTTCTTGTTGCACGGTGGCCGTGCAGGAATACTCAGTGGAGGCATCCGTCCCCGCGGGGGTCGCCACCACTTCACCGAGCACGAGCCAATCGCTAGTCCAGAGAGTGTCAGAGACGACACTGAAGGAGACAGACATGAGTGTCAACCAGACGCCGTCGACGCCCGCAAGCACGGCCTTGAGCCGGCACCGACACCGACACCGACACCAACGCTGACACCGAACTAAGGCCGCGACACCCCACTCGAAGGACACATCATGACCAGCACAGTGCAGACTTCACACACGGCGCACCTCTCGGAGCCTCGGCAGAAGGTGCTCGACAGGCCCCTTGTCGGCAAACGCGCCCTGGTCACCGGGGGAGCGAGTGGAATCGGGGCCGCCGTGGCCCGCGCCCTCGCCGAGCAAGGCGCGCACGTGATCGTGGCGGACGTGGATTCGCACGGGGCAGCCGCGCTCGCCGAGGAGGTGGAGGGTTCGAGCTGGGCCGTCAACCTCCTCAACACCCAGGAACTCGAGCAGCAGGGTCTCGCGGCCGCGATGGACGGGGTGGACATTCTCGTGAACAACGCCGGAATCCAGCGGATCAATCCGATTGAGGACTTTGATCCGGGGGATTTTCGCCGCATCCTCGCCCTGATGCTTGAGGCTCCGTTCCTGCTGATTCGTGCGGCGCTACCGCAGATGTATGAGCGAAATTTCGGTCGCATTATCAACGTGTCGTCAGTCCACGGGCTGCGCGCGTCCCCCTTTAAAGCCGCCTACGTGTCGGCCAAGCACGGGCTTGAAGGGCTGTCGAAGGTCACGGCACTCGAGGGCGGCGAACACGGCGTGACCAGCAATTGTGTGAGCCCCGGCTATGTTCGGACGCCCCTGGTCGAGAAACAGATCGCGGATCAGGCACTGGCGCACGGAATCCCCGAATCCGAGGTGCTGAGCAAGATCATGCTGACCGAGGCCGCGATCAAGCGCCTCGTGGAGCCGGCGGAAGTCGGTTCGCTCGTGGCCTGGCTGGCGTCGGACCACGCATCCATGGTCACGGGGTCGAGCTACACGATGGACGGCGGCTGGTCAGCGCGCTAGCGGCGACCAGCGTTCCAGGACGGCCCGATCGGACGCCAGACCGATCGGGCCGTCGTCGTCGGCCCACACTCCCCTGTGGATAACTCCGACGGGACCTGCCGGATCAGGGCATCATGCAGCCATGACTGAGGCCGTGCGATTAATCACTGAACAGGTACGTTTGCGGGTGCGCCGAGACGGCGCTGATCTTTCCGCCGACACTGTGCTCGCCGAGCAGTACGTGCGTGACGAGGTGAGGCGCTACAGCGAGCGGGCGCTCGGCGGCTCGCTTCCGTTGCTCCCCGACGAGCACCAGACGGCGCGGGAGGTCGTCGCCTCGCTCACCGGTTTCGGCGCCCTTCAGCCCTTTCTCGACGATCCCGGCATCGAGGAAATCTGGATCAACGGACCGGCCCGTGTGTTCGTCGCGAGGGATGGTGTGCCGGAGCTCACGACCATGCTGCTCACCGAGCGGGAAGTCCGCGACCTGGTCGAACGCATGCTGCAGGCATCCGGTCGTCGCGTTGACCTTTCGAGCCCGTTCGTTGACGCGTCCCTGCCACCTGTTATCTAGCCACGCCCTAGTTATCCACACGAATGGGGAGGCGATTTTAGTCAGCGGCTGTCAGTGTCACGTGACACGCTAGTTCGGACTTCTGCCATCTAGTCCGGACAGTCCGCCGATGTTTAGCGGCGAGTTCGCCCGGCCGCAGTCCTAGAACCGTCGCTCGTCTCTGTCTCACCGGCGGTCTGGCCTGGCATCAGTCCTAGGGCGCGTGCCCTGCCATAAAAGTAGCGCGGGCATTGCTGGCGCTTAGATACTCGGGCGCATCCGATCAGCTCTATCACGGCACTCTCGACCTGTCACATAACTAACGTTGGGTACCGAGATGGGAGCTAATGGTTGTGCGACGTAGTTACAAGACTTGGGGCATCGCAAAATCTTGCGGATCTGGGGAATGAACAGGTCTAGCCGATGAGGCGTCTCGTATCCCTAGGGATATGAGGCGAGAGCACAGGTACCGGGGCGGGGTGAATTGAATGACTGTCGAAGTGCCGCCGCAGCTAGCGAGAAGAAGGAC
>NZ_JPRS01000284.1 GCF_000738085.1 Cryobacterium sp. MLB-32 | reverse complement strand
ATAAGTTTGGAAAACTCAGGCTCTACCATTGAGCTACGACCCCACACCCGTAATCTTGGGCACTCGAATATCGTAGTACATGAATCAGGGTGCGGAATGCCAGTGGGGGCACATCCAGCCGAAAGCCGTGCATTAGACTGGCTGAGGTCAATCAGCCTCCGGGCAGTTTGGCTCCCCAGTAATTCAGTACCAACGGGTCGAACGAGATCCGGGGCGTAGCTCAGCTTGGTAGAGCGCTCGTTTTGGGGGCGAGAAGTCGCAGGTTCAATTCCTGTCGCCCCGACATTACCCGCAGCACACCGTTTCAATACACAGGAGAGTCCCGAGTGAAGTCCACGGTCGAAAAACTGAGCCCCACGCGCGCGAAGCTCACCATCACGGTGAGCCCAGACGAGCTGAAGCCAGCCATCACCCACGCCTACGGGCACATTGCCGAGGACATCAACATCCCCGGTTTCCGCAAGGGCAAGGTTCCGCCGCCCATCATCGACCAGCGCGTCGGCAAGTCGGCCGTGCTCGAGCACGCCGTCAACGAGGGCCTCGACGGTTTCTACCGCTCCGCCGTCGAGGAGCACAAGCTCCGTCCCCTCGGTCGCCCCGAGGCCGACATCGTCGAATGGCCCAGTGACAAGGACTTCTCCGGAGACCTTTTGCTCGCCATCGAGGTCGATGTTCGCCCCGAGATCGAGATCCCGTCCTACGACGGCATCAAGCTCACGGTTGACGCCGTCGAGATCAACGACGACGAGGTCGCCGAAGAACTCGACAAGCTGCGCAGCCGTTTCGGCACGCTCATCACCGTCGACCGTCCGGCCACAACCGGAGACTTCGCTCAGATCGACCTGATTGCCGCCATCGACGGCGTCGAGGTCGACACCGCCGCGGGCATCTCCTACGAGGTCGGCTCCGGCGACCTGATCGAGGGCATCGACGAGGCACTTGACTCGCTCAGCGCCGGCGAATCCACCACGTTCAAGTCCGACCTCATGGGTGGAGATCACGAGGGTGAGACCGCCGAGATCACGATCACCGTCATCGCCGTCAAGGAGCGCGAGCTTCCCGTCGCCGACGACGACTTCGCTCAGATCGCCAGCGAGTTCGACACCATCGCTGAGCTCACCGAGAGCCTGAAGACGCAGGTTGAGCGCTCGAAGGTCTTCGGTCAGGGTGGACAGGCGCGCGAGCGTCTCATTGAGACCCTCCTGACGTCCGTTGACGTTCCGCTTCCGGCCGCCATCATCGAGGACGAGGTGCACCGTCACCTCGAGGGCGAAAGCCGCCTCGAAGACGCTGTGCACCGCGCCGAGGTCACCGAAGCAAGCGAGAAGACGTTCCGTCAGCAGATCCTGCTGGACACGATCGCCGAAGCCGAGCAGGTCAAGGTCAGCCAGGACGAGCTCACGCAGTACCTCATCCAGGGTGCCAGCCAGTACGGCATGGACCCGAGCGAGTTCGTGCAGACCCTCAACACCAACGGTCAGATCCCGTCGATGGTGGCCGAGGTTGCTCGCAACAAGGCTCTGGCCATTGCCTTGGGCAAGGCCGAGGTCGTCGACTCCAACGGCAAGCCCGTTGACCTCACCGAGTTCACCGCGCCGATCATCGGTGCAGCGGACGACGCCGTCACGACGGATGCTCCGGCCGAGGCCGTCGACGCACCCGCCGAGGACGCCGCCGCCAAGTAGCACTCTTCGCACGCAACAAGGGCCGGATGTCGGAAGACATCCGGCCCTTGTGTTTTGCTGCGGGGCTGCGCCCGTGACGATCCACGGACATGGAGTCGAGATGTCGGCCTGACGGTGCCTCGACAGGCACCTTCCTCCACGTGAACGTTATTCTCGTTGAATTCATGCTTGTGGGGGCCCTGTGGGCGGCCCGCAATCTGCCGAGGGCGAACACGGCCGTTTTGGCTGGCATGCTCAGATACATTTATCAGGTAGCGACAACTGAAACGGAGCGCGAAATGGCCGACCCGACACCAAACACCGGTGTTTTTGACCGACTGCTGAAGGACCGCATCATC
>NZ_JPRS01000283.1 GCF_000738085.1 Cryobacterium sp. MLB-32 | reverse complement strand
ACGGACCGGGTAACTACGTCAGGATTCAACATTGACATGGAATGCTCCGTCATTTCGGGGTTCTCACCCGCACGGTCGCGCGGGAACCAAGCAATCCAGCCATCAGCGCTAGGACGTTTCACGTTTGATCGTAGTGTCAAACCTTCATACTACGGATTTTGAATTCACCATACGGGCGCAGAGCATCCACTCAATGGGACATGACCTCTTAGGCCTGGTCCCACACCCACCCATTCGACATACGATACCGAGCGCGCGCCGAACTCCTGGTCTCCGGCTGCGGCCTATCGCATCGCCCCAGCGAACTCGTCCTTCGTCCGTTTCCCTGACGCTGCTACCCTGACCACATGACAGAGACCGTCTCTCATGACCGTGTATCGGCATCCACATCTCTGAGCGCGCGCTCGCCTCGATGGGCGGCCATCGCCGCCATGCTCTTTCTCGGTTCCGCAGCGCTGCAACTCATCGCTTCCCTGCAGCGGTGGGTGATCGTCAGCGCGGAGTGGACCCGAACTGACCGCCTGATCGAGGATCACCGCTTCGACTATTCCTATCCCGCGGATCCGTGGGAAAACGTCGGAACTGCTGCCCAGCTGTTCGGACTCGGCGTGATCCTCCTGGCGTTCGGTGTTGTCGCCTTGGCCCGCGCGTGTCGACGACTCCCCGACCGCGGTACCACGGTCGTCACCGTCGTCGTGGCGCTCGCGTTCGGCATAACCGGCCTGCATGCCGTTGTGTCGGGGCTCGCTGGCATCCCCTCCCCGGCACAATACCTGTCGGTACAGCTGATCCTGAGCATCGTGCAGATTATCGGCCTGCTCTTTCTCGGGCTGCGCTGGCTAACGGTGTCGTGGGGAGCCGCGATAGCGTGCGTGTTCTTACTCGGTTCTACCCTGCCCGGTTACCTCGCCGCCACATTCCTGATCGCCCCAGCGATCGCCGGATACCAGTCATACGACACCACACCGTGGACGGAGACGATCGTGGCCGCGACGACAGCACTCGCCGGCCTGTGGCTGCTCGTCGCCGTCGGCATCGCGAAGCTCAGAAGCGCCTCAATCCGCACAAGCACGGTTCCTGACCTCGCATAGATGTCGAAGCAACTTGGTGCCAGAAAACGGACCAGCTGCCCTAGCGAAACGGCACGGGGATGTGAGCCATCTTCTGCCACGCGAACCTTAAACCCAGATCTGCCGCTTGTTTGCGAATCGTGCCCTCCAGCCGAGCGACACGCTGATCGACGGTGTCCTGGTCGTTTCCCACAACGTCGAGTCGGTAGGCGCCCGGTTGCTCCGTTACGAGAATCGCGCCAATGTCAGGCAGAATGACGAACATCTGACCCGTGAAGAGCAGAGTGTGCTCAAAATTGCGGCGCAGATTCTGGCCCAGCAGCGCGGACATTCGCGGCGAGTCAGTGGGGCGAACGGTGCCTGTCATCGAGATCATCAATATATTCTTGGCGATCAAGGTAATCAGCTGGTGAACTGCACCCGATGAATCGCTGAGGATTTCTTTGCTGCGAATCGCCGCCGCGGGTCACGTCCCGCTGAATGGATGCAACCGCCGAAATCGAAGACGGAATCTGAGACCCATCTCAACGACAGTGGATCCGTCCGAGCTGACCGGTGCGAGATCCACAACAGGCCACGACATTAGCCTCAGTAGGCGCGGCGAAATCCTCCACAGGTACATGCTCGTCTGCTCCAGGGGATACCTGCCGGAGCTTTTTCGTACTCCGCTGTTCGGCCACGCCAGCGGAGGTAGGCGGCCGCTGGCAGGCCGGGTATTTTTGCCCGGGCCAATCGTTCTTCATGGCGGCCGTGGCGTACCAGTCTCGGGCTTCGATGCCGGGCCGCCCGATGCACACCATGGTGTGGCCACCTCAGATGATTGCCCGGTTTGGCTCCCAAACGTAGTGTTGAATCATGGCTGAGCATGAAGAGTTGGCAGTTTTTCTGGGTGAATGGCATGCCGAGGGCACGTCTTATGGTGGTGACGAGCAGTCGCTAGATAATCCGCACGCGGGAGCGAGTCCGTGGAACAGCATCCACTCCGCCCGGTGGCATTCGGGCAACTACTTCATCGTGCAAGATGAGCGCGCGAACGGGCCGTTCGACACCCTTAGTCTGATGGGCTGGGACGCTGAAGCCGGCCGCTATTTCGCCCGAACGATCGAGAATCACGGATTCGCACGCGATTACACGCTGACTGTCGACAGTCATACCTGGACGCTGACCGGCGAGCACGAG
>NZ_JPRS01000282.1 GCF_000738085.1 Cryobacterium sp. MLB-32 | reverse complement strand
ACCGCCAGCGTCGACCGGCGGCAGCAGCTCTGGCGGCTCGTCCTCGGGCGGCAGCACCTCCACCGGTTCGAGCTCTGGAGCGTCGACCGGCGGCAGCACCCCGATTTCCAACGCCGGCGCTGTCAGCACCGCCCTGAGCTTCGCGCGAGCGCAGCTCGGCGACCGCTACGTGCTCGGCGGCGCGGGCCCCAACGTCTGGGACTGTTCCGGCCTCACCAAGGCGGCGTACGCCTCGGCCGGCATCTACATCGGCACACACTCGGCCACGAACCAGTACAACACCATGGCGGCGCAGGGAAAGCTCGTGTCGTTCTCCCAGGTGGCCGTGGGCGACCTCGTCTTCTGGGGCGGACGCGGTGACTACTATCACGTCGCCATCTATGTGGGTGGCGGACAGGTCCTGGAAGCACCGAACCCCTCCGCACCCGTGCGGATCCACAGCATCTGGAGCTTCGGCGACGTGTCACCCTACGTGGGCCGCCCGTCGTCCTAACGCGGACACATCGCGCAGAGACAACACAAAAGGCCCCCGAGCAGCGCTCGGGGGCCTTCGTCAGCGCTGGGGGCTAGTGCCCCTCGGCGGCAAGCTTGGTGATACCGTCGCGCACGATCTGGTCGGCTTCGGCGGCGTCGCCCCAGCCCTCGGTCTTGACCCATTTGCCGGGCTCAAGGTCCTTGTAGTGCTCGAAGAAGTGCTCGATCTCCTTGCGGGTGTACTCGGGAATGTCGAGCACGTCCTGAATGTGGTTCCAGCGCGGGTCGCCGGCGGGAACAGCGATCACCTTGGCGTCGGAGCCGCCGTCATCGGTCATGTTGAACACGGCGACCGGACGTACGGAGACGCCGACACCGGGAAACAGCGGGTAGTCGAGCAGCACGAGCACGTCGACGGGATCGCCGTCGAGGCCCAACGTGTTCTCGAAGTAGCCGTAGTCGGTCGGGTACATGAAGCTCGTGTACAACACGCGGTCGAGGTATACCCGACCGGTCTTGTGATCGACCTCGTACTTGTTGCGGCTCCCGCGGGGGATTTCGATGACTGCGTCGTATTCGGCCATGGCCTTTTTTCTCCCTTGATCTAAGTCTGCGGCTAACGTTACTGGATGCAGTCTGAACGCCGTCCCCGCCTGACCCCGGCCATCGCCGACATCCGCCGGGCCGTGCGCGCGGTTTTCACGTCGTCGTCGTCCGAAACCTTCGTTCTGGTCGGGCTGAGCGGGGGAGCGGATTCGCTCGCGCTGGCGGCCGCGACGGCTTGTGAGGCGCGGCGCTCGGGTGCCCGCGCCGGCGCGGTGATCGTGGATCACCGGCTGCAAGCGGGGTCAGCGGATGTCGCGGCCGCCGCCGCGGAGCAAGCCCGCCGGTTGGGCCTAGAGCCGGTACTGGTGCTCACCGTCAGCGTCGGAACCGATTCCGGCCCCGAAGCTGCGGCCCGCGCCGCCCGCTACGCCGCTTTCGAACGAGCCCTCGCGGAGACCGGCGCCGAGGCGGTGTTGCTCGGCCACACCCTCGACGACCAGGCCGAGACCGTTCTGCTCGGCCTCGCCCGCGGATCGGGGCCGACGAGCCTGCGTGGCATGAGCGCCCGAAACGGCCCCTATCTTCGTCCGATGCTCGGCATCCGCCGCGCTCTCACCCGCCAGTTCTGCGCCGACAGTGGTCTCGTGCCGTGGAACGACCCGCAGAATCTCGACCCGGCGTACGCCCGAGTGCGCGTGCGCGAAACGGTGCTGCCGCTGCTGGAGCGAGAACTCGGTCCGGGCATCAGCGAGGCGCTGGTGCGCACAGCCGACGCCCTGCGAGAGGACTCCGATGCCCTGGACGCTGTGGCTCGCGCGCTGCTGGGCACTGTATGGGTCAGTACCGCTGCGGGTGGGACCCTGCCGGTCGACGACCTGGCCGCGCAGCCGGCCGCCGTGCGGCAACGCATCATCCGCTTCGGCGTGGAGGCGCGATTCGGGTCCACTCTCGCGCGCACACACACCCTGGCCGTTGCTCGTCTGGTCACCGACTGGCACGGGCAGGAGGCTCTCGACCTGCCAGGCGTTAGAGTTGTCAGGCAGGACGGCGTGTTGATTTTCGCCGATCCTGGACACGCTTTCGAGTAAAGGACTGCCCCGCTCACATGGAACCTCGCGACATTGATGGCGACCTCACCGAAATTCTGATCAGCGAGGAGCAGATTCACTCCCGACTGGCCGAGATGTCGCGTGAGATCGAGGCCGACTACGCAGGCAAAGACCTGCTCCTCGTGGGAGTGCTCAAGGGCGCGGTCATGGTGATGGCCGACCTCGCCCGCGAACTGCACCACCCGATCACGATGGACTGGATGGCCGTGAGCTCCTACGGCTCCGGCACCGCCTCGAGCGGAGTCGTGCGGATCCTCAAGGACCTCGACACCGACCTCAGCGGCCGCCACGTGCTGATCGTGGAAGACATCATTGACTCCGGCCTGACTCTGTCATGCTGATCGCCAACCTGAACTCGCGCGGCCCGGCATCCGTGGAGATCTGCGCCCTGCTGCGCAAGCCCGATGCCGCGCGCGTCGAAATCGACGTGAAGTACGCCGGCTTCGACATCCCCAACCAGTTCGTCGTGGGCTATGGCCTCGACTATGCCGAGAAGTACCGTAACCTTCGATCCATCGCCGTACTGGCGCCGCACGTCTACTCTTCCGCGGGCTCAGCAAGCGCGTGAGCCTGAGGGGACTGTGAGTTCCCTATTCATCTTTAGGCGAACACACACCCTTCCCCCAGTGCAGGCACGCTAGCTTAGGAGCACCATGAACGTCAAGAAG
>NZ_JPRS01000281.1 GCF_000738085.1 Cryobacterium sp. MLB-32 | reverse complement strand
GACGTGGGGTTGTTCTTCAACTGGCTCGGGTTCCCCGCGATGAGCTGTCCACGCCAACTGAACCCGTTGTTACCGTTGAATGCACACGGCGTGTAGAGCAGCGCCTCGATCGGTGCGGTGATCGTGAATCCGTTCTTCACCGAGAAATCTCCCTGCGTACCGCTCGCGCAGGTCGGTTGCCCGTCCGACACCAAATCGGGGGTGATGAACCAGATCTTGTGCGCTGCGCTGGTGGACGAGGAGAATTCGAGGGAGTTGACCCCGGAGAAATCGAACCTGTTCGCGAAAATCACGACGTCGCTCGTGAGCTTCACGGTGGTGTTGTTGGACGCGGTGGGCCCCGCGCCGCACGCGCGCGCATCGATGATCACCGGTTTGCCCAGTGTTGTTCCGCCGAGGGTGCCATTGGGCAGTGCACAGTTGGACGGGAGAAGCG
Organism: Cryobacterium sp. MLB-32; assembly: GCF_000738085.1. GTDB lineage: Bacteria > Actinomycetota > Actinomycetes > Actinomycetales > Microbacteriaceae > Cryobacterium. Next base: position 2,547 of record NZ_JPRS01000281.1, on the reverse strand, counting down.
TTCTCACTTCATAGGGAGTGCCGGAAGAATCCACCCAGGCGGCGGGGGTGTATCCCACCTCCGTCCACGGCGGCATCGTCGGCACGACAGTCGACCGCGTATACGTACCCCCAACGCTGGTTCCGGGGGGATTGGGGCCAACCCTCCCCGCCGTCAGAACGGGGCTCACCGCGGCCGACGAAAGGTTGTCGCGGATGAATCCACGGCCGAGCGTCGCGGTTCCGGACACCCATGCGCTCCCGTTGACGGTGCACTTGTTGGTGAAGGTCAGCGCGCCGTTCACGATCACGTTTCCATTGAGCACCGAGTTGTTCACGTCGCAGAGAAGGTCGCCGTTTTTGACCATGATGCCCGCGCCCGGGGACTCCGTCATGTCAAAGCTCGAGTTCGCGTCGACGGAGCCCCCCTTGTAGAGGTACACGGCAACTCCGCTGGCTTCGATGCCGGGAACGACGTACTTCATCACCGCTTCGACCTTGGTTGCATTACCCACGGTCGCGCCGTTGACGCCCGGTGACTGGGCGGCGCCGGTCGAGACGATCCGCACCTCCTTGGCCGTGACGGGCGGACACCCGGCGATCCACACCGTGTCCACGAAGTACTCGACCTTCGCGCTGTACTTGGGCGCTACCGACGACGAATACGTTCCGGGCGTCGGCTGTGCCGCGCAGTTTCCCACGGTGTAGAGGCCTGCACGGGCCGCGGCCACGCCGGCGTCCGCGGCCGCCCCGGACTGCACACCGGAACGAGTCGAGGAGCTCACTCCATAGGCGCCCACCACGGAGGCGGTGATGAGCGACGCGAAGATCAGGCCCACGACCATCAGGCCGAGAACGGATGCCAAGGCGGCCCCGCGTTCCTGGTCCCCGCGGAGAACAGCAACGTTGCGTGTCAGAAACATGTCAGGTTCCCCGATGCTCCGGCCCGACTCGTTGCGGAACTCGAGATCACGACGGGCGGGTGATCACCGACCTTGCTCATGAAGTTCACGGCCAGTTTCTGGCCGGTGGTGGAAAAGATAGCTGCACCTGACACGGGGGCCATGCCCTGCTGGACGACCGTCCAGGTCGAGAGCTGGCTCGGCGTCGGCGCGAGGATGGCAGCGTTCGACTGCGTGAAGCGGATGCTGCCGCCGTTGGCCGCCGAGTAATACCAGGCCACGCACTGCCACGACAGCGTGACCTCTCGTTTGGCGGTGCGCGCCACGAGCAATTGATCCGTACCCGCCGGGGTGGTCAACAGGAAATCGCTGGAATTGCGCACGTTGGTCTCGATGGAATCGGCCACTACCTGTGCGGAGGTGGTGGCAGCCGTCATGCCCCGCACGCTTTCGGTGGTTGTCAACCCGCTGATGAAAAGCCCCGCGACGACGGCGATGACGATGATCAACAGGCTGCTGTAGACGATGAGCTCCACGAGCGTGTAGCCGTGTTCGGACTCGTCGCTGGCAGGCGGCACGCTATCTCACCGCCACGAAGATCAGGGTTTTGGCCGCGGCAACCTGCGCGCCGGTGTCCGTGCGCACGACGGTGACGGCAACAGGAACGGTCATCGGGTACGAGGAGGCCGGCGTCGGGCATGTACCGCCAACTGTCCGGGTCACCCGCAGGGTTACCCCGCGCGCGTCGAGCACCGTGGATGTCGCCGCGGTCAGGCCCGTGCACGTGGTTTGGGCCCGAGCGTTCTCGGTTTCCCTGTTCACGAGCTGGGTCGCGGTCGCGAGCGTCCCGTTGGCTGAGGATTGCTTGACCCCCTGCACGAGGAACGGCAGGAACGCTACCGCCAGCAGTCCGAGCAGAAACATGGAAACGGCAATTTCGATCAGGCCGAAACCCGCGTCACCACGTCGCCCGGAGGACCCCGGGAAAACGGTCATGCGTCACGCCTCCTCGGGACGGTATGGGGTATTGCTGTGCAGAACGTGATCGGTGGGCCGCCGCCTCGGGGTCACCCCACCGATCACTTTCTGCACGGGCTCAGTGCACGTTGAGACGCTGTTATGCAGGGCAGGCGGCGTCTTCGACGCCACTGGTGGCGGTGACGTGGAAGGAATCGCCGCTTGCGCTTTCCGCGCTAAGGCAGAACGACGCTTCGGTTGTCCCGGCCGCCGGCACGGAGCTCGAGACGGTCAACGTGACACCATCGCTCTCGGTGTAGCCAGCGGCGAGAAGGTCGTCTTTCGTCACGGCGGCAGGCGTGGTCTGGCTGACCAGAACACTCACGTAGGCGACCTTGGCGGTGCCGAGGTCGGACTTCGCGGCAGAGTCTTTGGCCTGGTCCTGCTGGCTGAGGAAGATCGGGATGGCGATGGCCGCCAGGATTCCGATGATGATGACAACCACGAGGAGCTCGATGAGGGTGAACCCCTTGTCGTCCTTGTTCAGGGCTGCGCGCTTGCGGGCGAGCGGTGCGGTGAGTCTGCTGATCATGGGGTTCCTTCTGTGGGTGCCTGTGAGCAGGACATTCGCTCGTGTGGCCCCAGTTTAGGGGGTGTATCAGCACAAAATGTAGAAAACCTGAATATTCAATGCCTAGTTCTCGGGCGAA
>NZ_JPRS01000280.1 GCF_000738085.1 Cryobacterium sp. MLB-32 | reverse complement strand
GCTCGCGCTGGCTGAGGAACACTAGACATCGAATCCGGCACTCGCCGCATTCACCCCTACGGAAGGAAACAAACGTGGACGCAACTACCGTTCTCGCGGAAATCAACGGCAACATCGCGACTGTCGGTTATGGCCTCGCAGCCATCGGCCCGGCAATCGGCGTGGGTATCGTCGTCGGAAAGACCATCGAGGGTGTCGCTCGTCAGCCTGAGCTGGCCGGCCGCCTCCAGGTTCTGATGTACATCGGTATCGCCTTCACCGAGGCGCTCGCCTTCATCGGTATCGCAACCTACTTCATCTTCGTTTAGTCCTCTTTACTACCTGAGTTAGGAGGCATGATGCTTCACGCAGTAATTGCAGCCGCCGCCGCGGGGGAGACGCATAACCCGCTCATCCCGGCTGTCTACGACATCATCTGGTCAGCGGTCTGCTTTGTCGTGATTTTGTTCTTCTTCTGGAAGTACGCACTTCCGAGGATGCAGACGCTTCTTGACGACCGTGCAGAGGCCATCGAGGGCAACATCGCCAAGGCAGACGACGCCCAGCGCAAGGCCGAGGCTGCTCTCGAGCAGTACACGGCTCAGCTTGCTGACGCCCGCGCAGAGGCTGGAAACATCCGCGA
>NZ_JPRS01000279.1 GCF_000738085.1 Cryobacterium sp. MLB-32 | reverse complement strand
CGTAGGTAACGGTTCATCCACCGATGGCCGGTTTGGTCAAGTCCCCAATTAGTGTCGAAACTAACGATAACGCCGGTCCGGCCACAAACTGTGCCCGGCGTTCACCTTTTCACTGGAGGAAAATTGAGAATCAAGAGACTTGGCGTCGTCGCAATCGCCATTGCCGCCGTGGGAGCACTGACGCTCTCCGGCTGCTCGAGTAATGCCGGCGCTGACAACGGAATCATCACCACGAACGGCACCGAGCCGCAGATGTCATTGATCCCGACCAACACCACCGAGGTGGGTGGCGGAAAGATCATCACGTCGATCTTCGCCGGCTTGGTCTCCTACTCGGCGAGTGGGGAGATTCAGGACGAGGTCGCCCAGTCGATCGAGTCCGACGACGCCACCAACTGGACCGTCACGCTGAACGACGGCTGGACCTTCACCAACGACGAGCCCGTCACGGCCTCATCGTTCGTCGACGCCTGGAACTACGGCGCGCTGTCGACCAACGCGCAGGGATCCTCGTATTTCTTCGACAACATCGTCGGGTACTCAGACGTCTCCAACATGGCTGATGATCCCACCGGCGCCACCGACAAGGACACCGGCGAAGTGCTCCAGGTCGCCGCGCCCCTCGCCGAGACCATGTCCGGTCTGACGGTCGTCGACGACACCACCTTCACCGTTGAGCTCGCCGGCTCAGAGGCCGACTGGCCGCTGCGCCTCGGGTACTCGGCGTACTCGCCGCTGCCCTCCGTCGCGTTCGAGGACATGGACGCGTTCGGCCAGAACCCGATCGGCAACGGCCCCTACATGCTGGCCAGCGCGGATTCCTGGCAGCACGACGTGCAGATCGACCTTCTCACCAACCCCAACTACGCCGGCGTGCGCACCCCGAAGAACAACGGCTTGACCATCATCTTCTACGCCTCCTTCGACGCGGCCTACGCCGCGGTTCAGGGCGGCGACCTCGATGTGCTCGATGCCATTCCCGAAGCCGCACTCGCGAGCTATCAGTCCGACTTTCCGGACACCTTCGTGAACGAGCCCGCCGCGGTCTTCCAGGCCTTCAACATGCCGTACTACCTCGAGCACTGGTCCGGTGAAGAGGGCAAGCTCCGTCGTGCAGCTGTCTCCATGGCCATCGACCGTGCCGAAATCACCGACGTTGTCTTCCAGGGCACCCGCACCCCGGCCACCGACTTCACCTCCCCGGTGATCGACGGCTACTCCGATTCCCTCAAGGGATCCGAAGTGCTCGAGTACAACCCTGAAGAGGCCGTGGCCAAGTGGGCCGAAGCCGATGCTATCTCGCCCTACACCGGCACCTTCGACATCGCCTACAACGCGGACGGACCGCACCAGGTCTGGGTCGACGCTGTTGTCAATAGCGTCAAGAACACCCTCGGCATCGCGGCTGTCGGCAAGCCGTACCCCACCTTCGCAGCTGCGCTCGAAGATCGTGACGCTCAGGCGCTGACCGGTGCCACCCGCGCCGGTTGGCAGGCCGATTACCCCTCGCTGTACAACTTCCTCGCGCCGTTGTACCAGACCGGTGCGGGCTCGAACTACGAGGGCTACAGCAGCGTCGAGTTCGACACGCTTCTCAAGGAAGGGGCTGCGGCCTCCAGCGTTGAAGACGCTACCGCCAAGTACGTCCAGGCCCAGGAAGTCCTGCTGCAGGACCTCCCGACCATCCCTCTGTGGTACCAGAACACCTCGGGTGTCTGGTCTGACTCGGTGAGCAACGTCGAGTTCGGCTGGGATTCCGTGCCGATGTACCACGAGATCACCAAGGGCTAACTCAGCCGTAAGAATTTCCTAATGTGCGAACACCCGGGGGCGTGAGCCCCCGGGTGTTCCGTTGGTTAGACTTCTTCTCTCTCTAAGTGATTGTGATGTTCATGCATATTCGTTCCACTGTGGGGACCTGATGCTCTGGTATACCGGTAAGCGTCTGCTTCAGATGATCCCCGTGTTTTTCGGCGCCACGTTCCTGATCTACTTCATGGTTTTCTCTCTTCCGGGAGACCCCATCGCTGCCCTCTATGGCGAGCGTCCCCCGTCGCCGGC
>NZ_JPRS01000278.1 GCF_000738085.1 Cryobacterium sp. MLB-32 | reverse complement strand
GCTGCGGTATTCCACGACCCGGAACTGCGGCACTCCCGGTCGCTTTCTATTTCTCTTGCCAGCCGGGCAAAAAAATTGTTGGTGGAGAGGAAGCAGAACCATGAGTGAACTGGTGACGGTGTATAGCAAGCCAGCGTGTGTTCAATGCACGATGACCTACCGAGCCCTCGACAAAGCAGGCGTGACCTACACAGTTGTGGACGTGACCGAGAACGCCGCGGCCCTCGAGTATGTCTCTGAAGACCTCGGCTACAGCGCGGCACCCATCGTGGTCGTCGACGACCACAACCACTGGTCCGGCTTCAGACCCGACCGCATCGCCGCCCTGGCACAAAGCAGAGCCCTCGAGGGATAGATCCTTCACGAGTCCGCGCGCAGGATTCTGCGCCCCACAATCAGCGCCCCGGGCCGTCCTCTCTTCCGGCCGGGGGCGTTTCTGCACCCCGGCACCAGAACGGGCACGTGCAAGAACGTCGACGTCGGGCCAGAATGAGCGCATGGATCTGGACAGCGGGGGAGTGATGAGCCGAAAGGACTTCGAGGAGGCCCTGTCCCGCGCCGTGGCAGGGGAGCACCTCGCCGACACCGGAACGGACCCCCTCGACGTCGTGCTCCGGGACGTGGCGAACTCAGGGCCCGGCTCGGACGCACGCGACGACGCGATCGAGGTCGCCCGCCTCGTCTTCGCTCAACTCGACCCGGCGACCGACGACGGGATCCGCTGGAGTAAGCCGGCCTGCCCCTCCTGCGGTACCGAGATGAACGCCGAGATCCTGAGCACCAGTCACGGACTCAAGGGAAGCCAGCGCTGCCCTCACTGTGACCTCGTCCTTCTGATACCGGACCTGTTCACGACGTAACCCCGCAGCGACCCAGCCCCGCCGGGGCCTCGCTGCGCCACCGAGCGCCGGTGTCATTTTCCGTTCACGATTGCACAGGGTCCCGCGTGTTTTCGGGGTTGTGCAGGCGTGTGTTGAGCACTGGTTTTTCCGTTCACCTCTGCACTAAACTGGTTTTTGCTCACTACTCCTCTGCACAATAAGGAGGTGGCGGGGTGGACGCGGAATCGGTGCGCATTGCTGAGTCCGGCACGTTGACGATGCCGGATGCTTTGTGGGATCGCACGATGAGGGTGTCGGCGGTGATTGCACCGTTGGCGGCCCGAGCGATCGTGGGCCGGGCCGCAGTCGATGCGGCCGCATTATCGCTGGGGATATCGCGGCGCCAGGTCTACCTGCTGATCAAACGCCATCGAACGGGGTCGGGGTTGCTGACGGATTTGGCTCCCGGACGTTCCTCGCATGGGAAAGGTACGTGGCGGCTGACAGCCGAGGTTGAGGACGTTGTCCGTGAGGTGGTGCGGAAGCAGTTTCTGACCCGGCAGAAGCGAACCCAGGCGGCGGTATACCGCGACATCGCGGGCGCGTGCCGGATGCGACAGCTTCCAGTTCCAGCGCGGAACACGGTGACACGGCGGATCCGGGCGTTGAATCCGGTGGAGGTAGGCCGGCGTCGGGGAGGCCCTGACGCGGTGCGGTCGTTGCAGTCCGCCGGAGGAGACGTTCCCGTGATTGGCACCATTTTGGAGCAGGTGCAGATCGATCACACGGTCATCGACGTGATCGTCGTCGACGTGCGGGAACGACAACCGATCGGGCGCCCGTATCTGACCGTGGCGATCGATGTGTGCAGCCGCACGTTGGTGGGGATGGTCGTCACGTTGGAGGCTCCGTCGGCCGTTTCGGTGGGCTTGTGCTTGGCGCATGCTGCCACTGACAAGCGGCCGTGGCTGGAGAGTCTGGGAGTTGACGCACCGTGGCCGATGAGCGGGAAGCCACGCCAGTTGTATCTGGATAACGCGGCGGAGTTTAAGAGCGAGGCGCTGCGCCGTGGGTGCGAGCAGCACGGAATCGACCTGGCATACCGGCCGCCGGGCCGGCCGCACTACGGCGGAATCGTGGAGCGGGTGATTGGGACCGCGATGCAACAGGTCCACGAACTCCCGGGGACCACGTTCTCCAACCCGGTCGAGCGTGGCCGGTATGACTCAGACCGAATGGCGATGCTGACACTTGGCGAGTTAGAGAAATGGTTGGCCCTGGCCGTGGCCAGCTACCACGGCAGAATTCACAGCACCTTGGGGCAAACGCCCACCGGCCGGTGGGCCGAAGGAGTTGCCGCCACCGGGAGGCCGGCGGTGGTCTCGAACCCGACAGCGTTCCTGATCGACTTCCTCCCCGTTGTGCGGCGCACCCTGACGCGGACGGGATTCGTCATCGACCACGTCCACTACTTCGCCAACGCGTTGAAACCGTGGATCAGCCGACGCGACACGTTGGATCCGTTCCTGATCCGGCGGGACCCGCGGGACCTCAGTCGGATCTGGGTACTGGACCCTGACGGGCACCTCTA
>NZ_JPRS01000277.1 GCF_000738085.1 Cryobacterium sp. MLB-32 | reverse complement strand
TATGACGACGCTCATCGGATTTCCCTCTGCTTCTTGATTTGGCGGGCGTTGTAAACGACAATCGGCAGAACCAGAATGAACAGGATCAGGGCGAAGGCCGCTGAGCGGCCCTGTTCGAAGTTCTTGAACTGTGTGTACATCTCGTTGGCGATGACGCTCGTCTCATTGGAGCCGGCTGTCGTGGTGCGAACGATGTCGAACACCTTGAGGGACACGATGGAGATCGTGGTGAGCACGACGACGAGTGCACTGCGGATGCCGGGAACCGTCACGTTCACGAATTGCTGCCACGGGTTGGTGCCGTCGAGCAGCGCCGCCTCCATCTGCTCGGCCGGAACGCCCTTGATGGCCGCAGACAGCACGACCATGGCAAACCCGGTCTGCACCCAGATCAGGATGACGATCAGGAAGAGCGTGTTCCAGGGTGACACGGCCAGGAAGTCGACGGGTTGGCCGCCGAAGGCCACCACGATGGCGTTAAGCAGACCGATCTGCTCCTGGTCGGCGGGGCGAGCGGTGTAGACGAATCGCCAGATGATGGATGCGCCGACCAGCGAGATGGCCATCGGCATGAACACGAGGATCTTGAAGTATTTCTCGCCCCGGCTCTTGTCGATGAACACCGCGTAGGCGAGACCGGCGACGGTCGACACGGTGGGCACGAAGAGCACCCACACGATCGTGTTGACGACGATGCGCACGTTCGCGGGCTGGGTGAAGATCCAGATGAAGTTGTCGAATCCGATGAATTCTGTTCCACGGGAGTTCTGGAATGCCTGCACCGTGGTCTGAATGGTGGGGATGACGAGTCCGATGGCAAGCAGCAGAAGCGCCGGTGTGAGGAACCCGACCAGCTGGAAGAGGTAGCCCGCGCCCTTGCGCCCCCGATAGTCAATCAGGAAGAAGACCCCACCCAGAACGGCGGCGGCCACAATGGCGATGGGATACGAGCCGGCCAGGGTGAGGATGAGCAGCGGGGTGAGCACACACACGGCGAGACGGATGCCGGTGTAGAGCTTGCCCGGTCGTGGCGCGATCTCGACGAAGAAGAGGATGGCCGCAACGACAACCGCGAAGACGACGATGACGATGGGCACCTGAGCCAGTGGCGGCAGTTGCGATAGCCAGGCGAAGAATGCGGACATAGGAAACCTTTCGAGTGCGACGGCGGACTCAGAGCAATCGCCTGGGAGGCACAGTACTTTCAATGACGGTACACCCGCCGTTGTGATGCGGGCCCTCCGACGAGTCGGAGTGGCCCGCATCAGGTACGGACGTGCGTGTGTTTCGTGCGTTAGGTACGGATGCTGCTACTTAGGAGGAAGGCCAACCGGCTTCGATGCTCGTAAGCACGTCGTCGACGGGTGTTCCGTTGATCCAGTTCACCATGCCCTTCCAGAAGGTTCCGGCTCCCACAGCGCCCGGCATGAGGTCGGATCCGTCGAAGCGGAACGTGGTCTCCGGGTCCTGGAGGATCTTAATGGCGTCCTGCAGGATCGGGCTGGTCGCGTTGGCCGGGTCGAGTCCCTTGTTGGCGCTGATCACTCCGCCGAGCTTGACGCGGCTGTTGGCCCAGTCAGCGCTCGAGAGGTACTCCTGCACCTTCTGGGTGTCGGCGTCGTCGGAGAATGCACCGACGATTTCGCCACCACCCGTGACGGCCTGCTTGCCCGCCGCGATGGGCGGCGTGATGAATGCCCAGACTGCGGCATCCGGTCCGACGGTCGCGCCGGCATCCGTGAGGAACCCGTCGAAGAACGAGGCCTGGTGGGTCATCGCGCAGGTTCCGTTGGCAACCGGCGTAGCGACGTCACCGAAGGCGACGCTGTTGATGGACTTCACGTCACCGAAGGTGGCGTTCACGTAGGCCGGGTTCTGCAGGATCTCGCCGACGGACTCGAAAGCGGTCTTGATGGCCGGGTCGGTGAACGGGATCTCGTTCGTCACCCACTTGTCATAGGTGTCGGCGCCTGCCTGGCGCAGAACGAGGTCTTCGACCCAGTCCGTGCCCGGCCAGCCGGTGGCGTCACCGGAGCCGAAGCCGGCGCACCACGGTGCCGTGCCGGTCTTCTCCTGGATGGTCTTGGTGAGGGCGACGAGCTCATCGTAGGTCGTGGGAACTGTCACGCCCCACTCCTTGAACTTGGCCGGGGAGTACCAGACATAGCCCTTGACACTGGCCATCAACGGCGCTCCGTAGAACGTGTTGTCGACAGTGCCGTAGGCCTTCCAGTCAGGAGACCAGCCGGTGTCGGCGTTGTCTTCAACGGCCTTCGGCGCGGGCTTGAGATAGCCGCGGGACGCGAGGTCCTTCATCAGCCCGGGCTGCGGGAAGATCGCGAGGTCCGGTGCGTTTCCGCCCTGGGCGCGAATCGAGATCTGTGCCTCGAATTCCTTCGAGGACTCGTACTGGATGTCGATGTTGTTGGCTTTTTCCCAGTCCGCCCAGGATTCTTCCAGCAGTTGAGCCTCGGTGTCGGCAATGGTGCCGTAGATGGTGACAACACCATCCCCCGAGGCGCCGGCTGACGACGACGTGGAACCGGGCCCGCCAGAGCAACCGGCAAGAGTAAGACCAGCAATCGCCGCGATGGCGATCGGGGTGATGATACGACGGTGCAGGGAAGACCGCATCTTTTTTATCTCCTCATTGAGTGTTCGTGATCAGCAGTGATCAGCAGTGGTGTGCTGCTGCAGAGCGGTGGGGCATGGGTGGAACTCGGGAACCGGTTCCACACCATAAATTACGGCACCCCTCACCGGTATGCAACCCCAAAAATGTTACAGAATGGCAAAGATCGCGCCCCGGAACACCCGACGCGCGTCACGACGGGCACGATGAG
>NZ_JPRS01000276.1 GCF_000738085.1 Cryobacterium sp. MLB-32 | reverse complement strand
AGCGTATTACGTCAACGACCGACAGTTTTGGTCGGACATGGCCTGGAGCTATGGTCTGGTGCTGATGATATTCGTCGGGCTGATGGCCGTGATCTGTCTCGGAATCGCCAGACAACGGGAGGTGGCGCTGCTGGTTCTCGGATCTCTTATTCCTTGGGTGCTCATCGCGTATTACGGAGCGTTCCGATTCGATGCGTGGAACACCTTGGGGGTCACGTGTCTGGTGATCGTTGCGGCGGGAATTGCACTTGCTGGACGCCTCGCGATCCGTCGCTCGACCCAAGGCACGCCCCCAGAAAACGCAAAGGGGAATTCACGGTCGGACGCCACCGCGTCGAATCCGACCAACTGACCCGTCAACGGATTGGGAAGCAAAGCTGACCGCGCGTGTTCCAGCGCGACCGCACCATCAGCGGCACGTCCAGCTGAAAACCTCGGCACGTGTCCGAGTCACGGTCGGCGGCGGCGGTCCGTCCCGCCGGGTGGTTGGATTCTTCGGGCTCCGCCACGAGGTTGGCATGGGGCGACCATGCAGTCTTGAGGATAAGTGGTGCCCCGGTACCGCATTCACGGACCGTCCCGTAGGGGGTTCGGCTTACGGGCGGTTGGTGCTCGGCATCGCCTCGACTGTTTCTGGTCCAACTTCACGGTCCTCGGCGGAGGGTGAGCCTGACGCGATAGAGGTGTTTCGCACGGTGATGACGGCGCAGAGAATGACGGCGATGCCGCCAATGATGGTCCGCCAGTTGAGCTCTTCGCGGAGGAGTAGCGCTGTCCAGAGGATGTGCAGGGTAGGTCGGGTGCGTTGCACCTGGCTGACCTGGGCCATAGCCCCGATGGCCACTCGCGGTACGAAAAGCGGCAGCCCGGGTGAAGATGCTCACCACTCCGAGGTAGGCGAACGCCGCCCAATGAGCCAATGCGTTATCGAGGGCTGGTCGATGACGGTAATTATTTAAGTGAGAATAACTCAGCTGAGACGAGTGATCACGACTGAGGACACGCCTGATTCAGGTCCTCCCAAGTATCACGTCCGACTTCTGACGGAGAAACGAAGCTGTACGCATACCAGCCATCCCCGGACGGGTACTCCTCGATGAAAACAGTCTTCGACGGCGCACCCGGGATCTCAACCCCTTCCGCTCGCAAGCAAGCAGCCCGGGCAACCTCGCCCTTGTACAACTGATCCCAATCAGCTTGAGAATACTCTTCAAACGAGCTCGGGCCGGTCACGGGAAACCGCTCTCCACATTCGACGGCCGACGCGTCATACTGATCTGCCTGATCCGTCGACGTCTCGCCACCGTACGAGTCATCTGACGGGTAGTACGTGACGTCCCACCCTTCCGCCTGCATACATCGAGCTATCTTGGCCGATCGAGTCTCGGTCCTATCGGTCCCCTCGTTCGCGGACGCGCCTGTGTCAGATTCTGGAGACACGCGGTCGGCCGTGCACCCGAGTAAACAAGCGGCGACCACCGTACCCAGGAGATCAGGTCGACCGCGCAACAAGAAAATGTTGGCCCCATTGCTGATCGCAACACCGCCCTTGGCGCTTAGGAGTTGGAGTTGGAGTTAGGGTTACGGTTAGGGTTGTCCAACGTGAGCCCCAATCCCGCACCAACCCCACCGCCGGTGTGGCGCGCTGCAGGAATGCCGGCGCTCCTTGTTTTCACGGCCGCTGGATTCGCCGGTTTCTCTGCCCTCCTACCCGTCGTACCCCTTTGGGCGGTAACCGGCGGTGCGAATGAGGCCGGTGCCGGTCTCGTCAATGGAGTGTTGCTGCTGGCAACGGTTGTGACGCAGCCGTTCGTTCCCCGACTTCTCAGTCGTCTAGGAACCGGTCGCGTGTTGGCCGCTGGCCTGGTGCTTCTGGGGGTTCCGTCGTTGCTGTTTCTTTTCTCTGACCATCTGAATTGGATTTTGCTCCTCTCAATAGTGCGTGGCATAGGGTTTGGTGTGCTCACCGTGGCCGGATCGACCGTGGTGGCCAATCTCGTACCGCGTGCCCAACACGGTGCAGCCATCGGGGCCTGCGGTGCGGCAATCGCGGTGCCGCAAGTAGTTCTTTTCCCCCTCGGGCCATGGATGTCCGAGTCAGTGGGATTCTGGGCAGTTTTTGCAATCGGCACCCTGCCGATTCTGGGCATCAGTTCTGCGCCACAACTGGCCCGTGTTCTGCGGGAACAGACAGCCGAACGCGCTCTTCAGCCGCCGACCGAACCCACGACAACGGTGAACAACACGGGGACTGGGGGGCGGCTTCTGCTGGGCAGCCTCCTTGGCCCCATGCTTCTCCTTGGTGGCGTCACACTGGCCGGCGGTGCGCTCATCACCTTCGCGCCACAGATGAGTTCAGCGCCAGCCGCGACGGCCGGCGGACTCGCGCTGCTCACCTTCAGCGCGGCAGTGACTCGGTGGGGCGTTGGCGGACTAGCTGATCATTATGGCGCCCAGCGCTTTTTGTGGCCGCTGGTGCTGATATCAGTCATCGGTCTTATTCTCACCGCCACCGCGGTCGAGAATCCTGACGCGACGAGCATCCTGCTCTTCCTTGCAGGGCTGATCTTAGTCGGCATCGCTTTTGGTGGACTCCAGAACCTGACCCTGCTGCTGTCCCTCGCCGCGGTGAAACGGGGGCAGTACGGCACCGCCAGCGCTGTGTGGAACATAGGATTCGATTTGGGCACGGCAGTGGGCTCAGTGCTGATCGGTACACTCGCTGCCGGGCTGTCATTTTCCACGGCACTGCTCGTCGCGGCCGGCATCTGCCTCGCTACGCTTCCGCTCGCGCTCCGTGGCAAACCGCGCTACCCGCGTGCAGACATATAGCGGGTTGCGGATATCTCTCTCGACACGAGGCTCTAGCCAGGTCTCGACCCATAACAGGAAGAAGAATGCCCCGGACTTCGGCGGAAGTTCTGGGCAATTTTAGTGAATGCTGTCTAGCGGAAAGGGGACTTGAACCCGCGACACCATGATGATCTTGAACTGCATCTTCCCCACTTATCGAGCCTTCATTCACCCGTCGATCCCAGGAAATAAACTTGATCAGCGATCACCATGTTCACCCAGGGCCGACT
>NZ_JPRS01000275.1 GCF_000738085.1 Cryobacterium sp. MLB-32 | reverse complement strand
TTGTGCCGCGGCAAGACTCTGCCACAGGGGAGCTGCTATACATCGGCACAAACTTACCTACCGGTTGCGGGTGTTTCGCGTTACGCGTTCCCCGCACAAACCGTGTTCGACCTGTGGCGGATACAGAGAGCGACAAACTATGCATATTCTCGACTTCGTGGATGCTCCTTCCCTCAAGAAGGACATCCCCGCGTTCCGCGCCGGCGACACCGTCAAGGTTCACGTAAACATTATTGAAGGCACTCGCTCCCGTATCCAGGTCTTCCAGGGCATCGTCATCGGCCGTTCCGGCGAAGGCGTGCGCGAGACCTTCTGCGTGCGTAAGGTGAGCTTCCAGATTGGCGTCGAGCGTACCTTCCCGGTGCACTCTCCGGTCATCGACCACATCGAGGTCGTTACCCGCGGAGACGTCCGTCGCGCGAAGCTCTACTTCCTCCGCGACCTTCGCGGCAAGAAGGCAAAAATCAAGGAAAAGCGCTAACCCTCACGGACTAGCACCGGTTCTCCCGGATTCTCACCTGAGCTCCCGATCACGTAAACTGATCGGGAGCTCAGGCGGTTTAATGACAGAAGAAGCGGTGCCCACGCGATCTACGCGACTGGGATCACTATTGCGACCACGACCCGGTCAGAAGAAAACCACAAAGCAAAGCGTCTTGCTGTTCATCCGCGACCTGATCATCATCTTCGTGGTCGCGCTCCTCATCTCCTTCCTGATCAAGACGTTCCTGATCAGGTCGTTCTACATCCCCTCCGGGTCGATGGAAAACACTCTGCAGGTCTATGACCGCATCATCGTCAACCAGCTCGAACCGCGTTTCATGCCGATCGAGCACGGTGACGTTGTCGTCTTCCGTGATCCGGGCGGCTGGCTGCCTCCTCAGGAGCAAATCACGCAGAACCCGATCGTGGCGAGTGCCGACTGGCTGATGTCCGTTGTCGGACTTTCCGCTCCTGACAGCAACGATCACCTGATCAAGCGTGTGATCGGCCTCCCTGGCGACCACGTGGTGTGCTGCAATGCACTCGGCCAAATGAGTGTGAACGGCGTGCCCCTCGCCGAGCCGTACGTGCTGCTGCCCGTCGGTGCAACGAAGGTGTCGAAAGACGACTTCGATATCGTCGTTCCAGCCGACTCGCTCTGGGTCATGGGCGATAATCGCTACAACTCGAAGGACTCCCGCTACAACGGCGAGACACCCGGCAAGGGTTATGTGCCCATCGAGAACGTCGTCGGCCGTGCGCTCGTGATCAGCTGGCCGCTCGCTCGCTGGTCCTGGCTCGACGACTATCCCGACGTCTTCCGCGGCGTCGAAGACGCGGCGCAGTAGGTGGCCGTCTCCGACCCGCACCTCGACGTCGAACGGGCATTGCTCGCCGACGGCGCACGATTCGTGATCGGGTGTGACGAGGTCGGTCGCGGAGCCCTGGCCGGCCCGGTTGGTGTGGGATTCGTCGCAATCGACTCCAGCGTTACCCCCATTCCGGCCGGATTACGCGACTCCAAGATGCTCAGCGAACCCAAGAGGGAGCTGCTCGCGCCCCTCGCGAGCGCCTGGGCGATGCACTCCGCCGTCGGTCTCGCCTCGGCCCGGGAGATCGATGAGCTCGGCATTATCGCCTGTCTCGGCCTCGCCGGAAAACGTGCGCTCGCGGAGCTCTATGCGGCCGGAGTAGACGTGTCCTCGAGCGTGGTGCTGCTCGATGGCAGTGATGACTGGCTCAACAAGGCGCTGAAGACGCCCCTGAACGTTGTTACGCGAATCAAGGCCGACCGCGATTGTGGATCCGTGGCGGCCGCGTCCGTCATCGCAAAGGTGCACCGGGACCGACTGATGATCGAAGCGGATGCCGTATCCCCGGGATACGGCTGGTCCGGCAACAAGGGTTACGGCAGCGCGCAGCACATGAGCGCCATCGGTCTGCTGGGTCCGACGGCGCTGCACCGCAAATCGTGGCTCAAGAACTCGGCGTAGGATTGGGTCACCATGGAAGAAGACGAGTTTGAGGACTACGACCGCGAGGTCGAGTTGGCCCTGTACCGCGAATATCGTGACGTGGTTGGTCAGTTCCAGTACGTCGTGGAGACGGAACGGCGCTTCTACCTGGCGAACGAAGTCGACATGGTGCGCCGTGACACGGAGCACGATTTCTACTTCGAACTGAACATGAAAGACGTCTGGGTCTGGGATGTGTACCGCTCCGACCGCTTCGTGAAATCGGTGCGCGTACTGACTTTCAAAGATGTCAACGTGGAAGAACTCGCCTCCAAGGAATTCGAGCTGCCCAAGGAATTGGCACTCGACGAATAAGAACCAATCCGCCTTCACCCGTGCGGCGGAAAACCAACGATGGTTTAGGAAAG
>NZ_JPRS01000274.1 GCF_000738085.1 Cryobacterium sp. MLB-32 | reverse complement strand
TCTCGCAGCGCTCAGCAGCGACTGCACCAGACATTTTCTATGAAGACACCACCACGTTGCGAGCTGACGCGGATGCTGGGTACCTCCTCAACCTTGATGAGTACGTTTCCGGGTGGGAAGACTGGGATCAGTTCACCGACGCCGCCAAGGTTGCGGGGGCCAGCGACGACGGAAGCATCTATGCCGTTTCCCTGGGCACAGATACTCGTGCGGTCTGGTACAGCAAGCCCGTTTTCGAGGCGGCAGGGATCGATCTCCCGTGGGAGCCCAAGAGCTGGGACGACGTCATGGAGGCCGCGCGCGCGATCAAGGCGAGCAATCCGGACGTCGTACCGTTTAATCTCTACGCCGGAACAGGCACCGGTGAGGGCTCGAACATGCAGGGTTTCTACCAACTCCTCTACGGCACTGAGCTTGGGGGAGATTCGCTCTACGACTCGGCAACCTCGAAGTGGGTCACTGGCTCGAAGGGTTTCGTAGACTCTCTCGACTTCATCGACAAGCTCTACTCCGAGGAACTCGCTCTGAGTCCGGCACAGGCGCTGGATCCGAACATCTGGAAGAGCATCTTCGGAGAGATGTTCCCAAACGCGACCCTCGGGGCAACGATTGAAGGGTCCTACACGCCGTCGTTCTGGCAGGCCGGCGGATCGTATGAATGGCCCGGGTACGTGGATGACATGGGCGCAACCGTGTTCCCGACCCAGAACGGCCAGACGCCGGGTGGAGTCAGCATGTCTGGCGGCTGGACGCTCGCTGTCGGAGCCAAAACCGCCGACCCCCAGCTCGCGTTCGACTTCATGGCACTGGCACTGAGCAAAGACAACGCACTTACCTATGACAACGAGAATTCGCAGATCGCCGTCCGAAAAGATGTTGCCGCTGACGAGAGCTACATCGCTGGTAACCCGTTTGTGAAGACCGTCACAGACATCGTTGAGGTGACGAACTTCCGTCCGGCGACGGCCGACTACAACCAGATCTCGGCTGAGGTCCAGAAGGCAAGTGAGGCAGTCATCACCGACAAGGCCACCCCCGAGGAAGCGGCCGCAGCCTACGACAAGGCAATCGAAGCGATCGTTGGCGCTGAGGGCGTCATCCAGAAGTAGCAGCCGCGAAACACCCAGGTGCGCGCCCACAGATAAACCAGAACAGGAACACAGTGACTGCAGGATTGCTCGCACCGCAGGACACGCACGTGCGGCGGCCGGAACCGAATTTAGGTTCCCGCCGCCGCCGGGCGCGCGGAATCGTGAAGGCTGTGCGGATGATCCCGCTCCTGCCCGCGATTCTCATCATGATCACCTTTCTCGCCGGACCGATCATCTGGTCGATCTATGGGTCGTTCACGAACGCTTCGCTCACCGGGGTCAACGCGAGCAACCCCCAGTGGATCGGCTTCGAGAACTACGTCAAGCTCGTCAACGATCCCGTTTTTCCTCTCTCCCTGTGGCTGACCGCAATCTTTACCTTCGGCTCCGCCGTGATCTCGCAGAACGTTCTTGGCCTTGGTCTCGCGCTTCTCATGCAGAAAGCGAATAAGAAGGTCACCGCTTCGGTCGGCACGATCATCGTCGCCGCGTGGATCCTGCCCGAGATTGTCGCTGCGTTCGTCTGCTATGCCTACTTCAGTGTCGACGGCACGCTCAACCAGATTTTGGCGAACCTGGGCATGACCGGCCCCAACTGGTTGTATAGCTTCCCCATGTTCGCGATCATCCTGGCGAATTTGTGGCGTGGCACGGCGTTCTCAATGATGGTTTACCAGGCCGCGCTCAACGACGTGCCACCGGAGATTACCGAGGCGGCAATGATCGACGGAGCTGGCGGCTCAAAGCGTCTTTTCCTCGTGACCATTCCCATGATCAAGAACACGATCGCGACGAACACGATGCTAATCAGCCTGCTCACGTTGTCGGTCTTCACTCTCATCTACGTCATGACAGCTGGAGGGCCTGGCAACGACAGCACAACCTTGCCTGTCCTTGCTTACAAGGAGGCTTTCCGTTTCAGCAACATTGGGTA
>NZ_JPRS01000273.1 GCF_000738085.1 Cryobacterium sp. MLB-32 | reverse complement strand
CAGATCGAGGTGTATCTGCGCGTGCTTGAGCGCCGCGCCGGCCTGCTCGACCGCCTGCTTGGCAGACTGGACGGCGTCGAGCGGGACGTATCCGACGAGCGGGGTAACGCTGACCTTAGAGCCCTCGACGTGCAGGCGGCGACCGGCGAGACGTTCAGAGAGTCCCTGCAGTAGGTCGCGCACGTCGTCGGACGACGTCTCCGGCAGCAGCAGCCCGAAGCCGCCATCGGGGGTACGGCCGGCCGTCTCCAGCGGCGTGACCACGGCGCCGAGCACATCGGCGACCTGCCGCAACATCTCGTCGACCCCGCGCTCCCCGAAGCGCGCACGGATGCTCCCGGACTCGTTCAGCCCGATCAGCGCCAAGTGCCCCGAGCGGCCGCTGCGAAGCGCCCGCTCGCGCTCCCGGTCGAGCTCGTCCATGAACGTCGCAGACGAGGCCAGCCCCGTGCGGCGGTCAGTCTGCAGTCGGTCAGCAGGCACCGGCGGCCGTAGCCGCTTGGCGTCCACTCGAGCGACCAGGACCGGCAGGTCGAAGGGCTTGGTGATGTAGTCGTCCGCGCCGAGACGCATGCCGGACACCACGTCCGCGGCCTCGGCGCGGCTGGTGAGGAACAACAGGGGCAGGGAACGCAGCCGGGAGTCCTCGCGCAGTCGCTGCACGAGGGTGAAGCCGTCCATGTCCGGCATGTTGACGTCGGAGACGACGACGTCCGGGACCGCCTCGGCCAGTCTCGCCAGCGCCTCGGCGCCGCTGGAGGCCGTCGTGACGCGGTAGCCGGCCGCGAGGAGCCCTTGCGCGACCAGACCCACGATCATCTCGTCGTCATCTACGATGAGCACCGCGCCCCGGTCTTCGGCTACTGCTCTACCCGTCATCGGGTTACTCCCGGTCAATAAGTCCCCGCACGGCCGTCCGGCGCAGAACTGGAGCGACTGCGTGGTGCCTGCTGAACTCTACTGGGGCACACCTGCCACGAACTTCCGCTCGCATGAAGTCGGGCACGGTTGCTGGCCACCAGACTAGGTGACCATTTGCATGACATCAATTTTACCGAACACCGCCCATTGGCGCAACCTTCGGCGTCCACAGCTCCGGATCGGATCGGGTTGGCCTTGGAGGTTTACGTTCACAAGGTGTTGTGCGCACAAGGCTCCCTTCCGCCTCGCCTTCGCCGCGTACTCGTCGCCTGCGTCTCCTGCGTTGGAAAGTCGGCGCTCGCGTCACGGATCCCAGCGATGACCGGCGGACAGCACACCGAGATCGACTCGCTCCATACCGGCCCCGGCTGGGCGCCACGGGAAAATTTTCTCCAGGAGGTCAACAGATTCACGAGCGAGGATGCGTGGACAAGGGAGTGGCAATACCCGTCCGTGCGTGCTCTGGTAGCGCGCGGCGCAGACTTCCTCGTCGGGCTCGACCGGCCATTCCCGATGACCTTCGCTCGCGTAGTTCGGCGCACTCTCCGTCGCCGATTCCTCCGAGAAGCGCTGTGGAACGGCAACGTGGAGGCGCCTCTAAGCAGTGTCTTTACCGACCGAGAGCACATCGTGCGCTGGGTCATCGCAATCTCGCCAATGCGGAGCTGTTGACCGCACTGCATTCACGTGGAAGCGCATTCCCTGTGGCCGACCGCATTCGGTCCGAGCTGTTTCGGGCAAGTTGTGAAACGCACGCACGCCACGCGCGATCATCACGTCAGCGCGTGATTGGCCTCCCGACGGGCGCGGTTCAGTAACTGAACTACCTGTCGAGAATAGGGTGGGCTCGGCGCGCACCCTTGACGAGATTCGTGCTATTTCTGACGATTCTGCTCATGCTCAATCAAGGGGTGGTGCGATGTAGCAGCGGGCGTTCACCTCGAGATTTGATGATTTCCGTGTCTAGATCCGAGTGAATTCTTTGACGATACCGAATAGAATCAGCCTCTGATCGGCACTTCTTCTGCGGCGTTATCGACGCTAATTAGACATTTCTCTCATGGGTTCATGTCTTAATCCATTCACCAAGACTGCACTTGATCAGCTATTTCAGGCAGTCTGGGGGAGGGCAGTTTGATGCGAACAACGTTTATTCAACGTTTATTCAAAATTTTGTCTATTCCGGTCTCTTCTTTTGGGAGTTCAGAATCGCGTTCGGCTGGTCTGGGTCTGCCTTGAGCAGTTTCGGGTGGTTGAGGCTTGAAGGGTTCTCCGTTCACTCGTGAGCTTGCCAGACATCGATTGAAATCGGAACGAACGTCGCGGTTCCGGAAAGGCTGGACTGGAGGTTAGCCTCCTCTTGCGCAGGCAAGTGCAGATCTCGTGGGCACTCGAATAACGCATGAATTGCGGAGGACAGGACGACGGCAGGCTTGCTGGACCTGCTCTGGACCTGCTCTGGACCTGCTCTGGACGTGCCGCTTCGTTTTCTGACTGGGGCGTGTGGCTCATCTGCGAGAGCCACCCAGGGTCGAACATTGCTGAAAATTAGCTGGCTATGTGCGTTGCTTTCGGGCGTGGGCGAACCGGTAGGAATCGGTTCGGGTTTCGATGATGGTGCAGATATATGTGTCTGCCGGTCAACGATCGCCGCGTAGAGCCTTCCCTCCCCTGAAACAGTTGGCATCGGTCCGGGTCGATCGCGCTTTCGCGCTGTAATGTCGCACTGGCCGTGCAGGGCGTCACTGGAGGCAGGTTGGGCCAATGTCGAACCGTGGGGAACTCTCGCCGGAGCGGTCGCGTTTCTTGGCGTGTATGTGTTCATTCAGGCGTGCCGAAGGCAGTCACTGGTGTGACTGTCGATCTTCCGGATCCCGAATGCGGCCGCGGCTCATTTGGCGTCGACGCACGCCGGATTCACACGTGAGGTCGCCTCACCCAGCCCTAAAACGTAGGGGCAGATCGATGAGGGACATACCACGATCCCGTTGGCTTCGCCCGGCCGGAGTACCTCAGGCTGAACTCGGGATCAAGGTAGGTTTGCGCGGGACAGCTCGAGCACAAGCCGATAATCGCCCGATTCCCTTCTGCGTTCGCCGAGGCTGTGGTGGTCGGCGATGACCCTCCACGCCGGTGTTAGGCACTCTGAAGAAATTCCTTGCCGCGCTGCCCTCCACGAGGGGGATAATGATCGGGTCGGCGCCGTGACAGCAGTGTCGAGAAGCTTCAGCAACGATGCTAGGAGACCGCATGATCATGGCGCATTCGACCCTCGACGAGGCTGTAGAGCAGGTAACCTCGGTAGCTTCCGCTCACGCCCAACAGGTAGATAGCGAGGGCACGTACCCCGTCGATTCAGTCGCGGCTCTCCGGTCGAGCGGGCTGCTCGGTCTGGTGATCAGTGAGGAAGCTGGCGGCATGGGGGCCGGGCCTGTTGAGTTCACGGAGGTGTTGGGCTCCATCGCGGCGGCGTGCGGATCGACCGCGATGATTTACCTGATGCATGTCGCGGCTGCCGTGACGGTGGCATCCGCCCCGCCCGCAGCGATGCCGGACCTTCTTGCGCGGATGGCTTCCGGTGAGGTGCTCGGCACGCTCGCGTTCAGTGAGAAAGGGTCGCGGTCGCACTTTTGGGCTCCGGTGTCGGAGTCGGTGGCGGACGGTGACGACGTTCGCTTCTCTGCCTATAAAAGCTGGGTGACCTCGGCTGGCTACGCCGATGTCTACGTCATGTCATCCAAGAGTGCGGTCGACCCGGCGACGGTAGACCTGTACGCGATCCCTGCCGGTACCGTGGGCTTGGATATCGCCGGGCCCTGGAGCGGGCTGGGGCTTCGGGGCAATGCATCGAGCCCGATGTCAGTAGAGGTGACCATTCCGGCGAGTTATCGCATCGGTGAACCGGGCAGCGGGTTCGGCACAATGATGGCCACGGTGCTGCCGTGGTTCAATCTGGGCAATTCGGCCGTGTCGCTCGGGCTCTCCACCGCAGCAGTGGATGCCGCTGTCGCGCACGTGACCGGTGCCCGGCTCGAGCACCTGGATCAGGCGCTTTCCGCATTGCCGACGATCCGGGCGCAGATTGCGAAGATGAGCATCACGTTGGCGGCGCAGACGTCCTATCTCGCGCAGGCGGCCGCGAAAGTGGCGACCCCGACCGCAGACACGGGCCTGTTCGTGCTCGGGGTGAAGGCCTCGGCAAACGATGCCGCGCTGATCATCACCGAATCGGCCATGCGGGTGTGTGGCGGTGCGGCGTTCTCGAAACATTTGCCCATCGAGCGGGCGTTTCGGGACGCGCGCGCGGGGTCGGTCATGGCGCCGACCGCAGACGTGCTCTACGACTTCTACGGCAAGGCCTTGACCGGCCTTCCGCTGTTCTGAGGTTCGAATGTCGAAACTCGTCGGAGCCCCCTTGCTCATCGGAGCGGTCGCATACACCCCCAATGTTGTTCCCATTTGGGAAGGCATCCGCGAATACTTCGACGAACCGGACACGGCGATGGACTTCGTGTTGTTCTCCAACTATGGACGTCTCGTCGATGCTCTTCAGGCCGGGATGATCGATATCGCCTGGAATACAAATCTTGCGTATGCGCGGTCAGTGCTGCAGACCGATGGGC
>NZ_JPRS01000272.1 GCF_000738085.1 Cryobacterium sp. MLB-32 | reverse complement strand
GCAACGTTCGTACTACGAGGAACTACTCACCGCCGGTGTGCACATCTACATGTACAAAGCACCGTACATCCTGCACGCCAAGCATTTCACGATCGACGAAGACGTGGCCGTGATCGGCTCAAGCAACATGGACATGCGCTCCTTCAGCCTCAATATGGAGGTGTCGCTCATGGTGCGTGGCCGGTCGTTTGTGCAGGACCTGCGAAAGATGGAAGACGGCTATCGGGCCAACAGCACCGAACTCACCCTGGAGACGTGGCTCAAACAGCCGCTGCGCTCCACCGTGCTCGACAACCTGGCCCGCCTGACGTCCGCAGTTCAGTAGCGGGTAGACGGGCCGCCCTCAATCCGTGTCGCGGGCGCTGGCCTCCGCCGCGGCTGCTGCAAGCGCGGCTTCCCTCTCCTCCGCAGGGCCGTCGGCCGGGGTGCTGTCGGTCGGGGTGCTGTCGGCCTCCGGACGCATCAGCAGCTCGAGCAGCAGGATGACCACCACGCTGATGATCACCGTCCAGCCGATCACCGCGGGAGTCAGCGGCCGTACGAAGACGATGACCGCGGCAGCCACCACGACGACAGCCACCCGCACAACATGGCGTGCGCCGAAGAGCCAGATGCCGAACCGGCCAGTGGTCACGCCACCGCGTTCGGCGGCCGTTCGGGCCAGCGTGGCACCGTGCACGGTCACGCTCCTCAGGTTGCGGCCACCCGTGAAGGGGCCCGCAAGGTAGGCCACCACGGCGACACCGAATCCGACAAGGCCCACCGAGAGAGCGGTGCTGAACAGATACGGCGTGACGGCGTCATAGAACGCCTGTGCCGCACCGATCGGAAGATACGTGGGGGACACCGTGTTCACGAAGATGATGCGCCCGATAGTGAGCCCGCCAGCGAGGACGGCCATCATGAGGGCGAGGAAGCTGCCGGCGAAGACCAGTGTGCGGGCCCGTCGCCGGGCCGCGAGCACACCGGCTGCGAGGAACGCGACGGCGACAATCGGGAGCCAGATGCCGAGGGTGTTGAGAACCTCGTAGCCCGTGCGGGCCTGCACGAGCGCATCGGACTGCGCCACCTGAATGGTGCGGTCGATGGTGGGGATATTCTGCGCGATGGTGAGTCCCTGGGCGACCAGCTGCGTCTTCACGGCGGCGATGATCGGACCGATCTGCACCCCCAGCTCACCGTTCGGGCCGATGACGACCGCCCCCGAGGTGTCGCCCTGCAGCGCGGCGATCAGCTGGGTGTGGCTCACGCGCAGGGTTTGCGCCCAGACGTCGGCGAAGGCCTGTGACGTGATGACCTGCTGCGTCGTGCTGCGAATCAGCGATTCCACACCCTGCACGGCCGGCTCTTTGAACAATTGAAGGGCCGAGGCCGCGGCGGGCGGCAGATCGAGGGTCGCGAGTCCGGTGAAGAGGTCGCCGACGAGCGCATTGACATCGAGGCGCTGGTCGATTTGCGTCACGATGTCGTCTACCAGCAGCGCTTGTACGGCCGGTTCGGAGGCGAGGGGCGCGAACGTGGAGACGAAGCGTTCGGTGTCAGTGACCTCGGTCTTGGTCCAGGCCGCGATGACGGCCGTGGGGGCCAGCAGAATACCCACGGCCACGAGGAGTGCGGCAACGAACGCGCGGCCCCGGTGATGCTCGCGACGTGTCACCGCCACCGGGGCGGCTGCGGCACGAACGGCGGCAGCGGCAACCTGCTCGCGCAACCGTTCGTTCTCGGCCGAGAGCCGGGCGATCTCGCGCGCGGCGTTCTCGGCTGTCGCGTCGCCGGGCTCTATCCCATCGGTTGATTGCTCCATGGACTCCACCTTCCACTCGGTAATTGCTGACACTATGGCCCCGGATGAGGGCCCGCGCCAGCCCTGCGAGCGGGGCTGCGGCATCCATTGTTCATACTTCCGTCACGCCTACGGCGAACAAAGCCGTGCAACCCAGCCGGGCTGGCTACTCTCGATGTAACGGCACCAACTGCCCTGGCGCCAAGGGAGCGATCATATGTTTGAGAGATTTACCGACCGAGCTCGTCGCGTCGTCGTTTTGGCCCAGGAAGAGGCCAAGATGCTCAACCACAACTACATCGGCACGGAGCATATTCTGCTCGGTCTGATCCACGAAGGTGAAGGCGTTGCGGCCAAGGCTCTGGAGAGCCTCGGCATCTCGCTGGATGCCGTGCGCGAACAGGTGCAGGACATCA
>NZ_JPRS01000271.1 GCF_000738085.1 Cryobacterium sp. MLB-32 | reverse complement strand
GACGGTGACACCGGTTCGCCGGGGAAGCCTCTCGAGCTGCGTCTGGTGGTCTCTTCTGTTAGTGGTCCCTGCACTGCGCCGGCTCTGACCTCAGACGGCCCAGCGACCGCATGTGACAGGGGCGGAACCATTACCTATGAGTTGGGAAAATCGCTGGGTACTGTCACACCGACGTCCGTAGCGCTCCCCGAGGTTCCAAGCTCGGCAGATTCGGTCCTCATTGAGCTGAACGAGGGTGATTCCGGCACGCTCGGCGAGGTTACCCGCGAGGCTATGAATAAGAATCTGGCCTTCGTCCTCGACGGCCGGGTCCTCTCCGCACCGCGGGTGATGAATGCCGTCACCACCGGCCAGATAGCGCTGGGGTTCGGTTCTGCTGCCGAGGCTGAGCAGGTTGCCGCAGAGATGAGTACGACCGCAACTCCCTAATGGCACAGGCCTGGCATACCCGTCGGTCGATGTAGGGAATCCTAAACGTTCTCGATCAACCAGCGAAAGGCATCGTCTGCGAGATCCCGATCTGAGAAGACTTCCCCAGTGATGCCCGCTCCGGTTGCAGCCATTGTTGGTCCTTCCCACACCTTGTTCAGCCCGGCGCGCAACGCGACCCGCGCCGAAGCAGGATTATTGGACAGGACGCGGGCCGTGATGGCAACTGAGTCATTCTGGGCTCGGACGGCAGCCACCGCACCGCGGGCGATTTCCGTAGCGAAACCTCGACCCCACGCGGCCGGGGAGAGACGATACCCGAGGTTCCAGACGAGTGCTGGAGTCATGTTCACTCCGCCCGTACCGATGAACGTGCCCGCTGTCAGAGCTTCGTTAGCTC
>NZ_JPRS01000270.1 GCF_000738085.1 Cryobacterium sp. MLB-32 | reverse complement strand
GCCTGTCACCGAATCAATGATGACGAAGCAGGGGCCGTTCAACCTGGACCAGGTGCTGGACCGCCTCAAAAACGTTTACGACCCGGAGATCCCCATTAACGTTGTGGACCTGGGGCTGATCTACGTCTGTCAGGAAGAGCTGCTGTCCGACGGCTCTCACCGCGTCGAAGTGAAGATGTCCATGACCGCTCCGGGCTGCGGGATGGGCGATGTGCTCAAAGAGGATGCCCGCGCGGCAATCAAAACTGTTCCCGGCGTCAGCGAGATCGACATCGAACTCGTCTGGGATCCCCCGTGGGGTCAGGACCGGATGTCCCCGGCTGCCAAGCTCCAACTCGGAATGTACTGACCACTCGAGGCGTACACGGCCTCACACCGCACATGATGAACGAAGGTAACACCGTGGCCCAGCTCAACAACAAAGACCACACCGGCTTGCCGGTTCATGGCGCCGCGTTCGCTTCGGGATATCGCGCTCATGCCGAGTGAATTCCTGAACAGGCCAGGTGCTATCGCTTCCGGTGATGTGCCCAACGCCGGCGTGGCCGCCCGCTACGGGAACCCGCTCGTCGAGCAGCGTCAACTGGCGACCGGAGCCGCGATCGTGGACCTCTCCCACCGGGCGGTGATCACCGTCACCGGCCCCGATCGTCTGAGGTGGATGAATTCGCTGACCAGCCAGAGCATCACCCGCCTGAAGCCGGGCGAATCCACAGAGACTCTGCTGCTGGGCATGACTGGTCGGATCGAGTACGTGGTTCGTTTGATGGATGACGGTACCGACCTGTGGTTACTCCTTGAGCAGGACGAAGCGTCGGGGCTACTGGAGTGGCTGGGCAGCATGCGATTCGCGTTACGGGTGGAACTTGCGGATCGTTCCGTCGATTTTGCGACAATCGGTACCCTTGGGCGGCCTGAGCTTCCGGTAGCAGCCCCGCATGGCCTCCCACTGGTCTGGCGCGACCCATGGATGACTGTGAGCCAGGGCGGTCATCAATACGCGGTGGCGACCAGGCACCCGGCCTCAGGCTGGACCTACAGCGAGATGCTGCTGCCCCGCACCGCTCTGGCCGCCATCGCCGACTCCGATATTCCTGTCGCTGGGCTGCTCGCTCTCGAAGCGTTGCGC
Source organism: Cryobacterium sp. MLB-32 (assembly GCF_000738085.1). Lineage (GTDB taxonomy): Bacteria > Actinomycetota > Actinomycetes > Actinomycetales > Microbacteriaceae > Cryobacterium. The sequence continues at coordinate 1,957 of NZ_JPRS01000270.1, read as the reverse complement.
ATAGCCGCCTGGCGTCCAAGTTTTGCCACCGAAGTCGATGGCAAGACGATTCCCCATGAACTGGATTGGTTGCGCACCGCCGTGCACCTGAGCAAAGGCGGTTATCGCGGCCAGCAGACGGTGGCCAAGGTTCACAACGTGGGCCATCCACCGCGCAGGCTGGTCATGCTCTACCCGGACGATACAGAAACCGCGCTGCCGTCGCGTGGAGACGACGTTGTGGTGCAGAACACCGACGGCCAGGACAGGACTGTTGGCCAGGTGACCTCTGTTGCCCGGCACTTCGAATTAGGCCCGATCGCACTCGCGGTCATCAAACGGGGCACCGATCCAACGGCCGAACTTCTCGTGCGAACCGCTGGCCGAGACATCCCGGCCAGGCAGGTGGTGATCGTACCGCCGGATGCGGGCGCTTCGGCCTCAGTCACTGTTCCTCGCCTGCCGCGTCTCGGTTCGGTGCCGAGATAGTTCAGTTCCTGTGATGTCACTGTCAACAGGGCGAGCGCAACCGGCGACCTGACGCCCCGGCCCAGTCTCGATCGCCAGTATCACCGGCTCTTCGTTCGCGCCCCGGTCAGCGCTCTTCGGAAAGTAGACCACTCAGGCGTGGGGGCGTGCCGGGACTGATCCGGTGGGTGGCTGGTGCGGCCTGCGCAAGGGGTAGTGGGGCAGATTCGGCAGGTACATGCGGACGTTGCTTGAGGCGGTCGGTCTCGTCCAACTCACCCACGAGCCGCGCAACAACCGTGTGCGCGCCGCCTCTGCCAGCTGATGCCACGCGTTAGGTCTGTGCTCCTCGTTCTAGAAAGTGGCGACGCGAGTCTTGCACCCCGAATCCGTCCCGGTTGGCGTTCCCCTGTGACACGGCATCGCCGTGATCGGCCGACTGGTGATTTGGCCTCAGATCTGTCGCGCTCGACGTCCCTCACGGACAAGCAGCAGTGCAGGTGCCTGTGGCCGCTTCTGCATTTGGTGGCGAGGTCACGGCCTCCAGCTCGAACGGTGGAGGGACTGGACGGCCAACCATCGAGGCCATCCTAAGTTTCTGAACTCCATAGATCAGTGGCAATCGGATGAGTTACGGCCCCCACGTCACGGGGAGCGTGACGGACGTTTCCCGGAAGGGCAGGAACGCCGGCGCCAGCTTCTCGATCGGAACATGGTCAAGAATGACGATTGCGGCGACTGCGAGTTGCGCATTCTTGACGAGGAACCTTTCCTTCTGTGGCGCCCACCCGAGGGATCGCACGGCTTCCCATGCAACGATTCGAGCGGCCTCCTGCGCTTCGCTGAGACCGCCCCAGTCCCAACCCAGGATCTCAGTCTGCGCGGCATCAATTTCACTGTCAACCGCGGCGAAACGAAACATGGCAGCAACGCTAGAGTCGTACTCGTCCTCGGTAAGGTTCGCCAAGGAGGCGATGAATGCTTGCGCTTCCGCGGTTCTTGGCCCGTAGTCCTTGGATGCGATGAGCGCTTGCAATTTCGCGGTTCTGGGCCCGGACCAAGGGAGCTCGACAGACGTGTGCCGGAACGGCATGAACGCTGGCACCACCCTCTTGAACGGGAGCATGTCTATCACGACGATTGCGGCGACCGCGATGTGCGCAGCTTGCGCGAGGCTCTCCTGGTCTTCCGCTGCCCACCCGAGGGATCGCACGGCGTCCCCGGTGACGACTTGTGCTCTTCCCTGCTCTGCCAGAAGACCGTACGAACTCGCCGCAGCCATGCTTTCATGATGGGCGGCATTCGGCCCTTCATATCGGTCCTCGTAAGAACTGCCCATGGCAGTTTCGCTAGCGTGCCATTCCTCCTTGCTGAGGGTCGACAATGAGTCGATGAACGCTTGCACGTTCGCGGTTCTGGGCCCGTATGACATGGGGGCGATTATATGGGCCTGATATCGGCCGTGTCGAGGAGTAATGGTCGTCCCGACCTTTCAGGACGAGCTTGTTGT
>NZ_JPRS01000269.1 GCF_000738085.1 Cryobacterium sp. MLB-32 | reverse complement strand
TGCCTCGGATCACGCGAAAATTGGACAGCCGGGCCAAGGCGACTATGAGTCCGAGAACCAGAGCGAGAGCCATTGCTCCGAGGGCGAGGACGATCACTACAGGCACGGCGCCCAGCAATTGTGGAAAGACTTTGAGGACATTGTCAACGAAATCCATGGGGACGACTCCTTAGACAAGAGGGGCGGGCGTCCGCTGTGCACGGCCCGCGTTGAAATATGAGCGAAGCGCGTCTCCAGCGGATGCTGGAGACGCGCGAGAACCTACTTTGAGGCGTTGTCCGCAGTCAGGCCGTACTTCTGGAGGATCTCCAGGTACTGGGGGGTCTTCTTCAAATCAGCCAGTCCGGCGTTGAGGTCGGCGAGAAGCGCGGTGTCCTCCGTGCGCAGCCCCGCGCCGATCTGTCCGGGGAAGAACGGCGTGTATGGAGTCACGAGCGAAATCTTCGGGTTGGGCTTCTGCACCAGGCTGTAGGCCAAAACCGCACTGTCAGTGATCGCCGCATCCACCTGCTTGTTCTCCACTGCCGAGATCAGGGCCGCTTGCGAGTCGAACAACTTCGTTTCGCGTCCTCCCAGCGTGCCGATGAAATCGGCGAAAACGGTTCCGGTCTGGGCGCCGAGCACGAGGCCCTTCATGTCGTCGCGGGTCTCGACCTTGGATCCGGCAGGTACGAGCAGGCCTTCACCCTGCTGGTACCAGATGTCGGTGAAGTTGATGGTCTTCTTGCGCTCGTCGGTGACGTACATCGCGTCGACGATGACATCCGCTTTCTTGGCCTGCAGAGCCGTGATGAGAGTGGCGAAGTCGGTCACGAAGACGTCGATTTTCCACCCCTCCTGCTCGGCAATGGCATTGAGCATTTCACCGTCGATGCCGGTGAGCTTGCCGGCATCGTCGGTGTACGAGAAGGGTGCGTCATTCGAGGTGGCGATGGTGAGCGTTCTCGTGGCCGAGTCTGCTCCCGTCGTCGACTCGGGCGAGCTGCATGCCGTAACGGCTACTGATGCTGCGAGCAGAAGCGGGAGTACGAGGGCCAAACGCCTCGTGGTCGGTGTGAATTTCTTCATGGTGCAGCCTTTCCTTGGTGCTGTCGGGACTAACGGTTGAAGCGATTGATGCGCAGAGTCGCGGTGGCCTTATGCGCGGACATTCCTTCGAAAGCAGAAATGGCCTCGACATGCGGCGCTACGAGTGGAGTCGCTCCTTTCGAGACGCGCTGGAAGGTGAGGGGCTTGAGAAACCTCGCCACGGACAGGCCTGCGGACGACCGCGCTCCGCCACCTGTGGGCAGAACATGATTCGTACCGGTGATGCCCTTGTCCGAATAGGCGACGGTGGACCACGGCCCGAGAAAGATGGAGCCGTAGTTGGTCAAGTTTTGATGAAAGAAGTCATCATCGTTGGTGAGAATCTCGAGGTGTTCGGGAGCCAGAATGTCCATCAGGTCGACAGCGGTTTCTCGATCTTCGACCAGGTACACCGATCCGTAATCGCGCCAGGCAGGGCCCGCTATGTCGCGCGTGGAGAGAGACTCCAGCTGCTTCTCGAT
>NZ_JPRS01000268.1 GCF_000738085.1 Cryobacterium sp. MLB-32 | reverse complement strand
ACCCGCTCCCCACACCCGCTCGACCTCGCACCCGCGTCCCCACACCCGCTGACCCACACCCGCTGACCTGCACCCGCTGACCTGAACCTTCTCACCCGAACCTGCTCACTCACCCCGACTGAAGGAACGACCATGGACCTGCGAATCGCCAACAAGACCGCCCTCGTCACCGGTGGCACCAAGGGAATCGGACGCGCGATCGTCGACGCCTTCGCTGCCGAGGGCGCCAACGTGGCGTTTTGTGCCCGCGACGCCGACGAAATCGCCGCCACCGAGGCCGCGTTCGCCTCCGCGCCGGTCACCGTGGTCGGCACGGTGCTCAACGTGCGCGATACCGTCGCGCTCACGGCGTGGGTGAACGACACCGCCACGCGCTTCGGCGGTCTCGACATGATCGTGAGCAACGTGAGCGCCCTCGCCATCCCTGACACGGCGGAGAACTGGGTTGACTCCCTCGAGGTCGACCTGATGGGTACCGTCAACCTCGTGAAGGCGAGCCTGCCGTTCCTCGAGAAGAGCGAGGCGCCGTCGATTGTGGCCCTCTCGAGCGTGTCCGGGCGTGAGGTCGACTTCGCCTCCGGACCCTACGGCACCGTCAAGACCGCGATCATCGGTTACATCGCCGGGCTCGCGTTCCAGCTCGCCGAGAAGGGCATCCGCGCCAACACGGTGTCGCCCGGAAACACGTACCACGCGGGTGGCGTGTGGGAGAGCCTCGAGGCCAACGACCGCGAGTTCTTCGACGCCGCCGTGGCCCTCAATCCCACGGGCCGCCTCGGCACGCCGCAGGAAATCGCGGCGAGCGTCGTGTTCCTCTCCAGCCCGGTATCGAGCCGCACCACCGGCGCGAACCTGCTCATTGACGGCGCGCTGACCCGCGGCATCCAGTTCTAGCCCTCGCGGCGGCATGTGGGAGCCCGCACTAAAACCGGGGTTTTCGGGGACACGCCGCTCGCGGTGGCGGCCGGCCGCGGCGTGTCTCACGAAGACCGGTTTTAGCAGCGGATGCGGCGTGTGACGGGCGCACGCTTGCGTATTATTCGTAGGTGTGTTCGAATAAGGTTATGCGTTGGACCGGTCAGGAACTCACCACGGAGCAGGCCGGCGCGCTTCCGGGGCTCGCCCAGCTGAACAACTTCGTGCGCAGCGTGCAGACACCCGAGTTCGCCGGAATTACCTTCCACGAGATCCTCGCCAAGAGCGCGCTGAATAAGGTGACCGGGCAGAGCGCCCTGCCGTTCGGGTACACGATCAACCCGTACCGGGGCTGCTCGCACGCTTGTGCGTACTGCTTCGCGCGACCCACGCACGAGTACCTCAACCTCGACGCGGGACGGGACTTCGACAGCGAGATCATCGTCAAGGTGAACGTGGCCGAGGTGCTCCGAAAAGAGCTCGCCAAGCCCAGCTGGGGCAGGCATCCGGTGGCCTTGGGCACCAACACCGATCCGTACCAGCGCGCGGAGGGCCGCTACCGGCTGATGCCGGGCATCATCGCGGCACTGGCCGAGTCTGGCACGCCGCTGTCGATCCTCACCAAGGGAACGCTGCTGCGCCGCGACCTCGATCTGCTCGCCGAGGCAAGCCGGCGCGTGCCGGTGGACATTGCTCTGTCGATCGCCATCTATGACGACGAGCTGCAGCAGTCCGTCGAGCCCGGAACCCCCTCGACCACGGCGCGGCTCGCCACGGTCACCGCCGTGCGGGAGCGCGGCCTCGACTGCGGCGTATTCATGATGCCGATCCTGCCGTTCCTCACGGACACGCGAGCGCACCTCGACGAGGCGCTGCGTCAGGCCAAGGCGGCTGGCGCGTCGAGCGTGTTGTACTGCGCCCTCAACCTCAAGCCCACGGTCAAACAGTGGTACCTGCAGTGGCTTGAGCGGGAGCATCCCGAGCTACTGCCGCGCTACCGGGACATGTTCGCGGGTGGAACGTACGCGCCGACGGAGTACCGCAGCTGGCTCGCCGCCCGGATCAAGCCGCTCATTCGGGCGCACGGGCTTGAGCGGGGCCGTACCGATCCCTCGACCGGTGGGCCGCGCTCCCGTGCCCTCGTCGCGCCCGGTGCCCGCTCCCTGATCGCGGAAGAGCTGCCTCCGGAACTCGCTCCCACTCTCTTCTAGGCCGTCACGCCCGACCTACACCGCTGCGCTCGTCCAACCCGTGAACCCGTGCGTGCGTAAGACCGGTGATTTTCGCGACACGCCGTTGCCGGTGGCGGCCCGGCCCGGCGTGTCTCAGAAACACCGGTTTTGCGGCTGGGAACGGTCCGGTCGGGTCCGGTCGGGGCGGGGCTGGGCTGGGCTGGGCTGGGTTGGTCGGGTGTGGTTTCGTAAAACCGGTGATTTTCGGGACACGCCGTTGCCGGTGGCGCCCCGGCCCGGCGTGTCTCAGAAACACCGGTTTTGCGGAGGAGAGTGCCGGGGAGCGTACCGGACGTGAGCACCGGGCTTCGTCGGATTGGACCCCCAGTCTCAGGTGACATACTAAAACTGAGGGAGATTTACATGACTCTTGGTTTACCGGGCCACCTTGTGCAGTCGGCGCTCAGTCGCGCCCTCGCCCGGGCCACTCACTGGTTCGGCCTAATCTGCCTGTTCGGTGCCCTCGCCTCTGTCGGGCTGCTCAGCCTCACCCGCTCCGGTCTGTCGATCACCGTGCTCGTGATCCTGGGCATGGCCGGAATGCTCGTCGTGCTCGCTCGCCACCGCACGGTGCTGTTCTCTCTGGCGTATCTGCTCATCGGCACCCTCTGCGTGTATGTGTACACCGAGGCCGTGTTGAGTGTTCCCGCCGTGTTGCCCGCGTCGATTGTCTTTCTCGTCGCCCTGCCCAAGATGGCCCTGGTCATGGTGGGCGGCGCGGGGTCCGGGCTCGTTATGGGCGTGGTGTGGAGCACGGTGGGGCTCGTGCTCGCCGAGGCCGCGGCACTGACCGCCATGGTGAATGCCGGTGCGATCGGTGGTCGCGACTTTTTCACGATCTCGGCCTACGTGTTCCTGACCACGGTGCTGTTGCTGGCCGCGCTCGGACGCCGTCGCGGAGCCCTCGCCCAACCGGCACTGCTCCGGGCCGCCCGCGACGACGCCGCAAGCAAGCTCCGCGATGCCCTCGACAATCGCTCGATCGCCCTGATCAATGACACGACCGTCACCCAGCTGGTGGCCCTGGCGCATGCCGCACCGGGCGCGCTGACTCCGCGCCTCGATGCCGGTCTGCGCGGCGCCCTGCATATTCTGCGGGATACCGACTGGCTGACGGATGCCGATCCGCACGACCCGGGCGAGCACGGCTCGAGCGCACTGTTCCGTGCCGTCGACCGGTGCCGAGCGGCCGGCCTCACCGTCGACATCACGGGCGAGAGTGACGCCCTTGACCGCCTCACGGCGTCGGTCGACCGCGAGCTCGCCCTCGCGGCGGAGCACTGCCTGGGCAACGTGCTGTTGCATGCGGGAGTGACCACGGCCGAGGTGAGCGTGGAGAGCGACGACGAGACCGTCTCGGTGATGGTCACGGATGCCGGCAGCGGCTTCACCCTCAAGGATTCCGGTCTTGGTCGCCTCGGGCTGCGACAGTCCGTGCGCCGACGCATCGACCGGGTGGGTGGCTCGGTGACCATCTGGACCAGACCCGGCGCCGGCACCACCGTGCGCCTCACGGTGCCCCTGGCGAACAGCGCCGCGCCCGCCGCGCCCGCACCCGCCCGGGGGCGTCGATGATCGGCCCGGCTGCCACCCAGCAGCGCCTTGATCCGATCGGGGGACTCGCGGCCTGGCCGCTCGCGCCCGTCACCGCACTGATCGTGATCGGTTATGCGGTTTTCTCCACGCTCACCCAGTCGGGTGAGGTTCAGAATCAGCTCTTCACCGCCCTCGGCGTTCTGGCGATGTCCCTCGCCGCCGGCGTGCTCGTCTGGGCGGCGCTTCCCGAGAGCGCGCCGTTCGAGCGCAGCTCGACTGTGCTGATGGTCGGTCTTGCGGTGCTCGGCTACGTTTTCGAGCAGCTCGGCATGTGGGGCCACAACCTCTCTGTGCACAACGACTTCGGTCAGATCGGCCTCGGGCTCCTCATCATGGCCCTCGCGCCGTTCCGGCCGTGGCGCGAGATTCTCGTTGTGGCCCTCGGTGCGGCTGGGGTGGTCGCTTTCGGCGCCCTGGCCCAGGCCAGCGTGCTCGGCGGCAGTACCCCGGCGGCCATCTTCGCCATCCTCGCCGCGGTGCAGCTGCTCGCCCCCGCCATGGCCGGGGCGGCGTATTGCCGACAGGTGGTGAAGGCCATTCGGGTGTGGCAAACGGATGCCCAGCGGTCCATCCGACAGAGCACCGAGGCCAGCCGGGCGGCCCTGTCGCGGGCCGTCATGGAGCAGCGGATGACGAGCCTCAACGCGACCGTGTTGCCGTTCCTTGACGAGGTGCTGGCGCGCCAGACTGTGACCGCCGCCGATATCGACCGGGCGCGGGCCCTCGCGGAACAGGTGCGGCAGCGACTCGTGGCGGAAACCGATCACACCTGGCTCGATGACCTGCTCGCCCGGGAATGGTCCGCGCTGCCCGGCGGCGGCGCGCTTGCGCCCGCCGAC
>NZ_JPRS01000267.1 GCF_000738085.1 Cryobacterium sp. MLB-32 | reverse complement strand
AGGCCTGGGGAGCCGCTCTTTCGACGCGCGGGGGGGATTCGTTGGTCGAGGCGCGAGGTACGAGCGATCGAGGCCTGGCGAGCCGCTCTTTCGACGCGCGGGGGGATTCGTTGGTCGAGGCGCGAGGTACGAGCGATCGAGGCCTGGCGAGCCGTTCCTTCAGCGTGCAGGGTCAGATGAACGCGGCGTGGCCGGTGATCGTGCGGCCCACGATGAGGGTGTTCATCTCCCGAGTGCCCTCATAGGAGTAGATGGCCTCCGCGTCGGCGAAGTGACGGGCCACCGTGTACTCGAGCGTGACGCCGTTGCCGCCGAACAGCTCGCGGCACCAGGCCACAGTCTCGCGCATGCGACTGGTGGTATACGTCTTGGCGAGGGCGGAGTGCTCGTCGCGCTGAGTTCCCTCGTCGAGCATCTGCGACACCCGCACCACCATGCCGAGGCTCGCGGTGATGTTGCCGAGGCTCTTCACGAGCAGGTCCTGCACCAGCTGGTGGCCCCCGATCGGCTTGCCGAACTGCATGCGGGTCGTGGAATAGGCCACGGCGGCGTCGTAGGCGCCCACCGCGTTGCCCACGGCCGACCAGGCGACCTCGGCGCGGGTGAGCCGCAGCACCTTGGCGGTGTCCTTGAAGGAGTTGGCCTTCTGCAGGCGCAGGCTTTCGGCTACGACAACGTTCTCGAGCGTGATGTCGGCGTTCTGCACGGAACGCAGGCTGATCTTGCCCTCGATCTTTGTCGCCGTGTAGCCGACGGTATCGGTGGGCACGATAAAGCCCTTCACCTGGTCATCGGCTTCGTCGCGCGCCCACACGATGGTGATGTCGCTGAACGTGCCGTTGCCGATCCAGCGCTTCGCGCCATTGAGCACCCAGCTGTCGCCGTCGCGTCGTGCCGTGGTGTGCAACCCGCGGGCGGCATCGCTGCCCGACAGTGGCTCGGTGAGTCCGAAGGCGCCGAGCACGTCGCCGGACGCGAGCTTCGGCAGCCACTCGGCGCGCTGCTCCGCGGAACCACAGACCGCAATGGAGCCGGCCGCGAGGCCATTTTGCACGCCCACGAACGTGGCAATGGATGCGTCGACGCGCGAGAGTTCGAGCGCCACGAAACCGCGGAACACGGCGGAATTCTCGAACGGCGCCGTCTCCGGCCACTGGTACGAGAACATGCCGAGCTTCGCGAGCGGCTTGATGACCTCGTGGGGGAATTCGGCCCGCTCCCAGCATCCGTTGACAATCGGTCGCACCTCGGCGTCGAGGTAGGCGCGGAGTTCGGTGAGGGCGTCTCTCTCTTGGTCGGTCAGCAGATTCTGGTAGCCGTAGAAGTCGCTCGTGAGGTGCTCAAAGGTCATTACTTGCTCCTTCGCAAGGGTCGCCTGCAGAACGCAGAGTGTCTGCAGCCTAGGCAGCACGCCAACCGTACCCAAGCTGGTTGGTAGTTTGGTCTAAACGCCGAGGGAATGAGACAGCCATGTTTGTGGGCATCACCAATACGCCTCGGGATTATGCCTGGGGATCCGCCACCGCGATCGCCGACCTGCTGGGGCACCCCGCGTCGGGCGGTCCCGAAGCGGAACTCTGGCTCGGCGCGCACGCCGGCTCGCCCTCGGTGATCGAAAACCCCGACCAGGTCGGCGGTGCCGCAAACCTCGCCGACTGGATCGCGGCCGCACCCGAGGTGGCGCTGGGCGCGGCCCGGATCGGCGGCACTGTCGCCGGCGGATCGTCCCCGGTCGCTGGACGAAAAGGGGAGACCGTTGCGTCACCGCGGCTGCCCTTTCTGCTGAAGATCCTCGCCGCCGACCGGCCCCTCTCGCTGCAGGCGCACCCCACCTCGGAGCGAGCGCGCGCCGGGTTCGAACTCGAAAACGCCTCCGATGTGCCCGTCAGCGCTGGCAATCGCAACTACCGCGACCCGTTCCACAAGCCCGAGGTGATCTACGCGCTCAGCGAGACGTTCGAGGCGCTGAGCGGATTTCGCGACCTCGCCGAGGTGCGCCGCATCATCGAGGAGCTGCGCGCCCTGGATACGGCCACCGACGACCCGCAGCCGGGCGCCCTCGACGCGCTCGAGGCCCGGCTGGCCGGTGACGATGCCGTGCGCGAGACCGTGGACTGGCTGTTGCGTGACGGCCGCGGGGGCGACTCCGGCGAGGTGAAGTGGCTGGTGGAGCGCGTCGTGGCGCTCGCCGACTACGCCGTCTTTCTCGCCGAGGGTGGTGCGGTGATCAGCTTTGCGCGCGAACTCGCTACCGTGCAAACACTGGCACGGGCGTACCCTGGCGATCCCGGTATCGTGATCGCGCTGCTTCTCAACCGGGTGTCGCTCAGCCGCGGTGAGGCGCTCTATCTCCCGGCCGGCAACATCCACGCTTATCTCTCCGGACTCGGTGTTGAGGTGATGGCCGCATCGGACAACGTGCTGCGTGGCGGCCTCACCCCCAAACACATCGACATTGACGAGCTGCTCACCGTGCTCGACTTCACCCCGGTGCCACCGCCCCATCTCGTGCCGATCGTGGAATCCCCAGGGGTATCGGTTTTCCGGCCGGACGTGTCCGACTTCCAGCTCGTGCACATCGAGGCGGTCGCGTCGACACCGACGGGTGAGCCCGGGAGTGTCGGTGCGAGCGTTCCGATGCGGCAGTTCACGCTGACCGGCCCGGGAATCGCCATCTGCACGGCCGGCGGATTTCTCGTGGCCGGTGCCGGGGCATCCGCAACGGTGAAGCGCGGCCAGGCGGTGTACGTGACGCCCGACGAGGGCACGCTCACGTTCGCCGGCGCCGGCGAGGTCTTTCTCGCCACCACCGGCGCCTGAGTCCGGGCGAGAGCCGCGCTCGCCGCCGGCTTTCATGAGGGCGACAGATAGTCTGTACGGGCGCCGCACCGGGTGCGGCGCTGCGACGTTGAACGTTCCGAATGAAGAGGGAATACACATGGCTTGGTTGGTCACCGGTGGTGCCGGATACATCGGTTCGCACGTAGTGCGGGCGTTTCTGGCCGAGGGCATCAAGGTGGTGGTGCTCGACAACCTGTCGAGCGGCCATGAGCGATTTGTGCCCGCGGATGTTCCCTTCGTGCGCGGCGACGTTCTCGACGGCGAACTGTTGCTCAACCTGTTCGCCGACCACCAGATCGACGGCGTTGTGCACGTGGCCGGTTTCAAGTACGCCGGGGTGTCGGTGCAGCGCCCCCTGCACACGTACGAGCAGAACGTCACGGCCACCGCCACCCTGCTCGCCGCCATGCAGGAGTCGGGCATCGACAAGATCGTCTTCTCATCGAGCGCCGCCGTCTACGGCACGCCGCACACCGACCTCGTCACCGAGGGCACGCCCAAGAGCCCTGAATCGCCGTATGGGGAGTCGAAGCTCATCGGCGAATGGCTCTTGCGCGATCAGGGCATCGCGACCGGTCTCACGCACACCTCCCTGCGCTACTTCAACGTCGTGGGCTCCGGAGCGCTCGACCTGAGCGACACCAGCCCGCACAACCTGTTCCCGCTGGTGTTCGCTGCGCTCGCCGAGGGGCGCACCCCGCGCATCAACGGCACCGACTATCAGACACCCGACGGAACGTGCGTGCGGGATTACATTCACGTGGCGGACCTCGCCGTGTCGCACGTGGCCGCCGCCCGGCGCCTCGCCGCCGGCGAGACCATCGAATCCGTCTACAACCTCGGCAGCGGGGACGGGGTGTCCGTGGGCGAGATCATGTCGACGGTGGCGACCGTGACCGGAATCGACTTCGTGCCGGAGCACGGCCCGCGGCGCGCGGGAGATCCCGACCGCATCGTCGCCTCCGGTGAACTGGCTGCTCGCGACCTGGACTGGAAAATGCGTCACAGTCTCGATGACATGGTGCGCAGCGCCTGGGAATCCTCACAGGCGGCCGTGCTCGCGGATGCCTCCGGCGGCGCCGTCCTCGACGGCGGGGAGTTCGTGCATCGGGCGTGAAATCGCCCGGCAAGTGGGTGAAGAAGCGCCGAATTTGCGTGAAACCCCCCAAATGCCCGACTTTGATCCGTTGGGCGCGTCGCAACTCTCTAGAAACTATTGAGGGTTTACTATCCGCGACTTGACGAAAAGGAATTACACGGGTGTAATTAGGGGGTGACGCGCAACCGGGGCGTCACTTGATCGGTGGGAGACGATATGGCTATACCTGATTATCGTTCTGGAGTCCCCGAGGACTGGTTCGTTGATCCTGTTTACCTGGGTGTACCCGGCGTTCGACAGGACATTGGCGAGGGCAACCCCCTCTCCT
>NZ_JPRS01000266.1 GCF_000738085.1 Cryobacterium sp. MLB-32 | reverse complement strand
TTTGTCCCACAGGGAGAAGTTGTTGCGGACGAGCGTGCTCGACTGGCATTTGGCAAAGCTGGCGTACGGAAAGACGACCGCTACGCCGTCGCCACGAACGACCAAGGCGAGATTCTGCTGACCCCATTGGTGTCAATCCCCAAGCGCGAGCTCTTCATCTGGGAAAACCAGATCGCTCGTGAAGAACTCGGGCGCGGATTGGCCGAGAGCGCCGCGGGCCAGCTCGAAGACTTGGGCAGCTTCGCCGAGTTCGCCGATCTCGACAATGAAGACGATTAGACGTGGCGTTTGAGCTCCGATTCACGCCAACCGCGGCCACACGCATGCGTGAACTCGAAGCGCCCGCTACTCGGGACCGCCTAGCCAAAGTCCGACGGGCTCTCGGACGGCTGGCGCATAACCCTCGATATCCCTCCCTGCATTCCCACAAATACAGTTCCATTCACGGGGCCGCTGGCCAAGAGGTCTGGGAGTTCTACGTTGAGAATCACACGCCCTCGGCCTGGCGAATCTTCTGGCACTATGGTCCTGGGTCAGACGCTATAACTATCGTGAGCATAACCCCGCATCCATAGGCGCCAGCCCAACGATTCGGGACAGCCGCAGGTGGTGTCTTTACGTGCCCGTCAAGCGCGGCTGGATGAGCGCCTCGCCCCACACATTCATTGACACCCAAAGGTTTATTCCGCTACATTCGGGCCATGGTCCTAGGGCCTTTGAGCGGCACTGACTTGGGGGTTTGAGTTGTGACCAACGTCGGCTTTTGCACGTGGAGGCGATTCTCTTCATCATCGCGCTCATGCTGATTGGCGTGGTCGCCCTCGTGATGGCACTGGCCCTCGGCCGCCGGGTGCGCAGCGCGGCGGCACCCGCAGCATCCGCTCCCGCCGCTGTGATCTGAAAGGCACCCATGCCCACCTACGAATACCGCTGCCCAGACTGCACAGACTTCGACCTGGTCTTCGAAATGCGGTCGGTGCCCGACTCGGTGAGCTGCCCGACCTGCTCGGGCACTGCTCGGCGGCGGATGAGCGCGCCGCGAATCTCCGCGGCCGGTTCGGCAGCTTATCGGCTGATCGACTCAACCAAGCGCAGCGCGCACGAGCCCACGATCGTCAACTCCCCCGGCCCCGGACAGCGCTCCGGCCCCGCACAGAAATACACGTCGAACCCACTGCACCGAAAACTTCCCCGACCGTAACCGCACATTCGCACGTCACCGCACCGCCCCGAAGAAGGAGAAAGAGATGCCCGAGCTGCTGTTTCCACTGGATTCTTCCAAGAAGTTCGAGGACCAGGAAAAGGTGGGCCACAACCGCTGGCATCCCGAAATTCCTCCGGTCGCCACAGTGAAGCCCGGCACCTCATTTCGGGTGGACTGTCGCGAATGGTTTGACGGCGCGATCGTCAACGACGACTCGGCCGAAGACATTCTCAATGCGCCGCTGCTGACCGTGCACAAGCTGAGTGGGCCCTTCGCCGTGGAAGGTGCCAAGCCGGGCGACCTGCTCGTGGTGGACATTCTCGACGTGGGCCCCATCCCCATGGAAGACAACGGGCCACTCGCCGGGCAGGGCTGGGGGTACACCGGCATCTTCGCGCGCAATAATGGCGGCGGCTTTCTCACCGACCAGTTTCCGGACGCGTACAAGGCCATTTGGGACTTCACCGGCCAGACCGCGACCTCACGCCACATCCCGAATGTGTCATTCACCGGGCTGATCCACCCTGGGCTGATGGGCACGGCGCCGTCGGCCAAGCTGCTGGCCACCTGGAACAAGCGGGAGGGCGACCTGATCGCCACCGACCCGCACCGGGTGCCGCCGCTTGCCCTGCCGCCAGAAGCCGAGCACGCCGTGCTGGGGTCACTCGCGCCCTCGGAGTTTGCCCGGGTGGCCGGAGAGGCGGCCCGCACCGCACCGCCACGCGAAAACGGCGGCAACCAGGACATCAAGAACCTGTCCAAAGGCAGCCGGATCTTCTACCCGGTGTTCGTGGACGGCGCCAACCTCTCCCTCGGGGATCTGCACTTCTCCCAGGGGGATGGTGAGATCACGTTCTGCGGCGCCATCGAGATGGGCGGCTTCATCGAGCTGCGCGTCGACATCATCAAGGGCGGGATGGAGACCTACGGGGTGAGCGAGAACGCCATCTTCATGCCCGGCAACGTGGAACCCCAGTTCAGCCAGTGGCTGGCCTTCTCCGGAACGTCGGTGACCCTCGACGGCGAGCAGCGCTACCTGGACTCGCACCTGTCGTACCAGCGCGCGTGCCTGCATGCCATCGACTACCTCACCAAGTTCGGCTACTCGCCCGAACAGGTGTACCTGCTGCTCGGCGCGGCGCCCATTGAGGGCCGACTGTCAGGGGTGGTCGACATTCCGAACTCCTGCTCGACGGTGTACATCCCCACCTCGATCTTCGACTTCGACGTGCAGCCGTCATCGGCTGGGCCGTTCCAGATCAACCCGGGAATCGGAGCGCCACGGGCGGCCAACCGGTGAGGTGAGCGGGGCGGGAGGAGCGGGTTGCGCGGTCTCGATCGCTCCTTCGTCGCGCCTCGACCAGCGGGAGGGGTCGCGGCTCGACCAGCGGGAGGGGTCGCGCCTCGACCAGCGGGAGGGGTCGCGCCTCGACCAGCGG
>NZ_JPRS01000265.1 GCF_000738085.1 Cryobacterium sp. MLB-32 | reverse complement strand
AAACTCACCCCTCACTGTGGGGACGGATGCGGGGCCAACGACACGAAAAGAAGGTCGTCGAAGTTCTCAAGGGTGTCAACCTGGAAATCCACCGGGGCGAGACCGTAGTGATTCTCGGCTCGAGCGGATCCGGGAAGAGCACGCTGCTGCGCTGCCTGAACAATCTGGAAACCATCGAAGCCGGTCGCATCTTCGTGAACGACCATCTGATCGGCTACCGCGAACAAAACGGTCAGCTGGTGAAAGAAAAAGCATCGATCACGGCCAAGAAGCGCACCGACCTCGGCATGGTGTTTCAACACTTCAATCTCTTTCTGAACAAGACCGCCCTGGGCAATGTGATGGCTCCGCTCCGGGACGTGAAGGGTCTGTCGGCCGATGCTGCCCGCAGCATTGCCATCCCCCATCTCGAGCTTGTGGGCCTGGGCGACAAGCTCGACAACTATCCGTCCAAGCTGTCGGGCGGGCAGAAGCAGCGGGTGGCCATCGCCCGCGCACTGGCCATGAAGCCCAGTGTGATGCTCTTCGACGAACCGACCTCGGCGCTGGACCCCGAACTCGTGGGTGAAGTGTTGTCGGTCATCCAGACCATCGCAGCCCAGGGCACAACGATGGTCATCGTCACCCATGAGATGCAGTTTGCCCGCGAGATCGCCGATCGAATCGTCGTGATGGACGAGGGACGGATCGTGGAGGAAGGCGCTCCGGAAGCCATCTTCACTGCGCCCAAGCACGCGAAGACCAGGGCGCTTCTGAGCCGGTCAGGGGTGTTGCCGCCGACGAACGTGTGAGCCGGCGCATGCGGTTGATCGGGGCTTCCTCGATCGGCCCGTCCGTGAGTCGCTCGACCTTCGCAACAAATCCGCCCACTCGACTACCGTGGTGCACATGGAATGGTGGCAGGTGCTCGTCAGCGTGCTCGGCGGCCTTCTGCTGCTGTGGCTGGCGCTGATCGGAGTGCTGCTGTGGATTTCGCGCGGGCAGACGGAGAAAATCAAGCTGGTCGATGCCCTCCGGCTCGGGCCCGACGTGGTGCGGCTCATCCGTCGCCTCGGGGCCGACCCGACCGTTCCCCGCGGGGTTCGCATCTGGCTGGTCGTGCTGCTGGTGTACCTGTTGCTGCCGATCGACCTGGTGCCCGACTTCATCCCGGTGATCGGCTACGCGGACGACGCCATCATCGTGGCGCTGGTGCTGCGGTTCGCCACTCGGCACGCCGGAGCGGATGCCGTGGAGCGGCACTGGCCCGGCACGCCGCAGGGCCTCACCGCGCTGCGCGCCCTCGTCGGGCTTGGCTGAGCACAACCTGCCAATCTGAGCCGGATTTGCACTTTGGGAGTACCGTGCACGGCATGAAGCGATGGCTTCGCCCTCCCACGACCGAATCCCTCACGCAGGCGATCAGCGCCGAACGCACGAGGCGGTCGGCAGCGCGCTGGACCGACCTCACGATGGCCAACTGGCCGGACGTTGCTCGCGGCACACCGTCAGGACCACTGGCCCCGGAAGCCGACACGGAGTCGGCCGAGGACGAGGCCCCGTTTCCGCTCGCTTAGCTGACGACTCTTAGCGTGCGCACGGTGATAGCGGGTGCCTGAGCGCCATATCGACGCCGGTCGGAGCTCGATTCGATAGACCGTCCTGCCCAGCCTCGGTCTGGGTTCATCTGCGTCCAGGGGATGCTCTCGCCTTCTTCGGCCGTTGCCGCCCGGTCTGCGGAGTCGTTAGGGGGTTTTGCTCAGGATGACCTGCGCAAGATGGATCTTTCAGACAAAACCGAAGGGCCCCCAATGAGCAACCTCCAGCGCATTCTGAACATGGCGTCGAAGGCACTTGACATGAAGGGGCCGTCATCGACCGGTGGGTCCGGGAAGACGGACTGGCGCGAGATGGTGCGCACCGCCGCCGACAAGGTCACCGGGGACAGCCGCCAGCCGGCGAGCACCGCGCAGCCCCGTGTGGTCGCGGTTTCTCCGTCGACCGCTTCTCCCGCTGCCGCCGCGCCCGTAGTGAGCCCGCAGGACCGCGCGGCCATCGCTCGCTACGACTACCTGCTCGAGACCGCGCAGCCGCAGCAGCTCGAGCAGGTTCACCGCGACGCGTTCGCGCGCCTCACCCCGGCACAACGCGACGCGGTCAACGCGCAACTGCGCGCAGAGCTGCCGGCGAACGAGTACCCGGCGTCGGCGAGCCCCGACGATCTGGCGCGGTCGGCAACCCGCGGCGAAGCCAGAACCCGGGCTTCCTGAAGAAGATGTTCGCCAAGTCGTCCGGCCGCGGAGCTGCCGGTGCCTTGGGCGGAGCGGGCGTGGGTGCGGTCGCCGCCCTGGGCCTCGGTGCCGGCGGACTGCTTGCCGCAGTCGCCGGTGGCGCCGTACTCAGCAACGTGGCCGGGCCCCTGCTGGAACAGGCGGCCGGTTTCGGCGTCGACTTCGAGAGCCTCGCCGGCGGTCTTGAAGGTGGCCTCGACGGGGTCACGCAGAGCCTGACCGGTGGTCTTGAGGGCGGTATCGAGGGCGTCACGCAGGGGCTCACGGATGGCGCGGGCGAGTACGCGACCGGACTCGGCGACGTCGCCGGCGGCCTTGGCGAGCAAGCAACCGGTCTAAGCGAGCAGCTCTCCGATCTGGGCTCGAACTTCGAGATCCCGGGACTCTCGGCGCTCGGCAACCTGTTCGGCCGCGACTAAGTACGCTACGGGTGGCGGGCTGTCGGCCTGCTTGGCTGGCAGCCGGCTTCGCCAGGCTCGGGCTGTCAGCTGGGGTCTTCACGCGCCACAGAACCGCGTTGTCGACTGAGGTTGCGTGAGGGCCGTCGTACCGGCATCCGATGTGCATGCCGCCTCGTCTGGCCTGCGACACCTGCCGGGGCCGCGCGACTGACCGGTCACGAGCGCGGCTGGCCATTGACAGCGGACAAACCGTGGTGCCAAGCTCACAACAGTTCAGCCGGGCATCGGTGCCCGGCTGCGATAACGGCGAAGAGGGACTCATGCCCCACGGACGGTTTTGGATTATTGCCATTGCATTGACCATCGCCTTGGGCGTCGTCATGTTCGGTCTTCAGCTCACGCCGATTGCGAGCGCTGCCGCCTTCGTCACCTACGGCCTGACGATCGGTCTGGCCTCCAGACTTCTCAGGACGCGGTCGAAATCCGCCGATCGAGACTGAGCCGCATCCTGACCCGATTCGTGTGAGAACTGTTCCTCCACAGGGAGGAATCTTTGCCAGTTGTGCACAGAAATGCCCGGTCAGGGCTGTTTAGTCCGGTGGAATGTCGGTGGTGGCTGGGAAAATTATGCCATGACCACCTCAACGGACCTCCTGATCGAGAGTACGGCGGCACTCGCCGAGACGTACTCTCGAGCCCTGGGTGGCGGGACGTGTTCGGAGGGCGGGCCGAGTGCGGGGTTTGAGCTTCAGCGGATGACCGATGCCGGCTTGTTGGCCGTGGCCGAGGCTACTTTCGCGGCGGTACGGCAGGGGCAGGCACTGCTCGTGCAGGCGGCGGGTGAGCTGCAGGACCGGTTCGAGCATGATTCGGGGCCGCACAGCATCTCGGCCCGAACCGGCAACAGGAATGCCGCGGCAGCCCTGACGGATATCGGGCATATCTCGATGGCGGAGGCCGGTCGGCTCTGTCGAGTCGGGGCGGTGACCAGACCACGGAGGAGCCTGATCGGGGAGGCGCTTCCGCCGGAGTACCCGGAGGTCGCTGCGGCCCTCGGGGCCGGGGCTTTGCCGGTGGATTCGGCGCTGTTCATTACGGCGAACCTGGGCCAGGCGGCCCCGCGCGCGACGACCGAAGACATGATCGCGGCGGAGAAGGAACTGGTGGAGTTCGCGGCGACCAACCCGGTGGACTCGGTGCGGAAACTGTCGGTGCGCTACCGCGATGCTCTCGACGTCGACGGCGTCGAACCGCGCGAGGAGGTGCTCGTCTCACGGCGGGCTCTGACCAGGCTGGTGCAGCCGAACGGCATGAAACGGTACATTCTCGACGCCGACCCGGTGTCGGCGGCGTTTCTGGACACCGCGATCGACGGAATGGTCAGTGCGGAACTGCGCAAGCCACGGTTTGAAGCGAAGGAAGACCCCGACGGGTGCGGCGACAACCACGAGATCATCGGGGACGGTCGCACGATGCCGCAGCTCAACTTCGACGCCTTCGTCGACATCGTGCG
>NZ_JPRS01000264.1 GCF_000738085.1 Cryobacterium sp. MLB-32 | reverse complement strand
GTGGCGGCCGCCTTCTTCGCGGTCGCGGCCTTCGCCGCGGCCGTGGGCGCCTTCTTCACGGCCGGTTTCTTGGCCGCCGGCTTCTTGACGGCGGCCTTCTTGGCCGGCGCCTTCTTGCGCGGAGCGGCCGGTCCCTTGGCGCGCTTGTCGGAGAGCAGCTCGACCGCACGGTCGAAGTCGATCTCCTCGACGCTTTCAGACTTCGGGATGGTGGCATTGGTGACGCCATCGGTCACGTACGCGCCGAAACGTCCATCCTTGATCTTGATGGCCTTGCCGCTCTCGGGGTCGGGCGCCTCAAATTCCTTGAGGGCGCTCGAGGCGCGGCGGGCGCCGTACTTGGGCTGGGCGTAGAGTTCCACGGCACCGGCGAGGTCGATGTCGAAGATCTGGTCTTCGCTCGTGAGCGACCGGGTGTCGATGCCCTTCTTCAGGTACGGCCCGAACTTGCCGTTCTGGGCGGTGATCTCGGATTCGGTCTCGGGATCCAGGCCAACAACGCGCGGGAGGGACAGCAGGCGCAGAGCGGTCTCGAGGTCGATCGTGGCAAGGTCCATCGACTTGAAGATTGATGCGGTGCGGGGCTTGTCGGCCGCGGCGACCTTCTTGGCCGCCGGCTTGCGCTTGGGCTTGGTGACGGTCACCTCACCGGTTGCGGGGTCAATGGTCTCGGTCGGTTTGGCCGCGAGGGCTGCGGCGGCCGCTTCGGCCGCCGCCACGGCGGGGTCGACGACGGGTTTCGGGTCGAGCTCGGTGACGTACGGGCCGAATCGCCCGTCTTTCGCCACGATTTCCTTGCCGTTTTCCGGGTTGAGGCCGATCACCCGGTCCGTGATCACGGGGGCGTCGATGAGCTCGTGTGCCTTGGCTGCGGTGAGCTCATCGGGGGCCAGCTCCGGCGGGATGTTGACGCGGCGCGGCGGCGCATCCGGTGCGGCGTCGAGGTCGATGACCTCGAGGTAGGGCCCGTACTTGCCGATGCGGAGGGTGATTTCGTCGTCGATCGCGACCGAGTTGATGGTGCGCGCGTCGATCTCGCCCATGTTGTCGATCACGTTGCGGAGCCCGCGGTGCTTGTCGCTGCCGAAGTAGAAGCTCGTCAGCCAGTCGAGGCGGTTGGCCTCGCCGCCGGCGATGCGGTCGAGGTCGTTCTCCATCTCGGCCGTGAAGTCGTATTCCACCAGGTCGCCGAAGAATTCCTCGAGCAGGCGCACGACCGAGAACGCGATCCAGTTCGGAACGAGTGACTGCCCGCGCGGCGTCACGTAGCCGCGCTCGGTGATCGTGGAGATGATCGAGGCGAACGTGGACGGGCGGCCGATGCCGAGCTCTTCGAGCTTCTTCACGAGGCTGGCCTCGGTGTAGCGCGCCGCCGGGGTGGTCTCGTGGCCCTTGGCCTCAAGCTCGAGCAGCGAGAGGGTCTGGCCCTCTTCGAGCGGCGGCAGCTTCGATTCGGTCGCGTCGGTGGGCGCGTTGCGCTCCTCGTCGCGGCTTTCCTCGTAGGCGAGCATGAAGCCGCGGAAGGTGATGACGGTTCCGCTCGCGGTGAATTCGGCGAGCGCACCGGATGCCGCGGGGTGCGTGGACGCGCCGGTCGGGCCGGCCGCAATGGTGACGGAGGCCGTGGAACCGGTGGCATCTTTCATCTGCGAAGCGACGGTGCGCTTCCAGATGAGGTCGTACAGCTTGAAGTCGTTCCCGCGCAGGCTCGAGGCGAGCGAGGCGGGCGTGCGGAACGTGTCGCCGGACGGGCGAATCGCCTCGTGCGCCTCCTGGGCGTTCTTGCTCTTGCCCTTGTAGGCACGGGGGGCATCCGGAACCGTCTCGGCGCCGTACAGCGCGGCGGCCTGCGTGCGGGCGGCCGTGAGGGCCTGCTGACCGAGTGACGGCGAGTCGGTACGCATATAGGTGATGTACCCATTTTCGTACAGCGACTGGGCCACACTCATGGTCTGACGGGCGGTGAAGCGCAGCTTGCGAGCGGCCTCCTGCTGCAGGGTGGAGGTGGTGAACGGCGCGGCCGGGCTGCGACGGTACGGCTTGGAGGCGACCTTGGTCACCGTCAGGGCAACGCCGGGTTCCTGCAGCGCGGCGGTGAGCGCCAGAGCGGATGCCTCGTCGAGGGTGGCCGCCTTCACGGAGGGCTTGAGCGTGCCCGAGTCGTCGAAGTCGCCACCGGTGGCGATGCGCTCGCCGTTCAGGCGCACGAGCTTGGCATCGAAGCCCTGCTCGGTGTCGGCCGTGGAAGCGGCCAGGCGGGCCAGCAGGTCCCAGTAGCCGGCGGAGACGAACGCGAGGCGCTCACGCTCACGGTCGACCACGAGACGGGTGGCGGCGGACTGCACTCGGCCGGCGGAGAGTCCGGGACCAACCTTGCGCCAGAGCACGGGGGAAATCTCGTAGCCGTAGATGCGGTCGAGGATGCGCCGGGTCTCCTGCGCATCGACGAGCGCGGTGTCCAGGTCACGGGTGTTGTCGGTGGCCGCGAGAATGGCGTCTTTGGTGATCTCGTGGAAGACCATGCGCTTCACGGGAACCTTGGGCTGCAGCACCTGGAGAAGGTGCCACGCGATGGCCTCGCCCTCGCGGTCCTCATCAGTTGCGAGCAGGAGTTCGTCGGCGTTCTTCAGCGCGCGCTTGAGCTCACTGACCGTCTTCTTCTTGGCATCGGAGACCACGTAGTACGGCTCGAAGCCGTTTTCGACGTCGACCGAGAACCGACCGAGCGTGCCCTTTTTGAGCTCCGCGGGCAGATTCTTCGGCTCAATGAGGTCGCGAATGTGTCCGACCGAGGACAAAACCTCGTAACCGTCGCCGAGATACGCCGCGATCGACTTCATCTTCGTCGGCGACTCGACAATGACCAGCTTCTTAGTGCCTGGCACCAGACTCCTCTT
>NZ_JPRS01000263.1 GCF_000738085.1 Cryobacterium sp. MLB-32 | reverse complement strand
CCGCCGGCGCCGAGGCCGCCCCTGACGCCGCGCGTGAGCTCGTGGCGCTGCTGCGGCGCACCTTCGGCGTGCCCGTTGCGCTGCTCAACGACGGCCTCGCCGCACATGTCGGCGCGTTTGCGGGCGCACCAGGAACGGTGCTGATCGCTGGAACCGGTGCGGTGGCGTTTGGCGTCAACGCGACCGGCGGCATCCGTCAGGTCGACGGCCTCGGACCGTGGCTCGGGGACGAGGGCAGCGGATGCTGGCTCGGTCGGAGTGGCCTGCAGGCTGCTCTGCGCGCCGGCGACGGGCGCGGGCCGGAGACCCTGCTGCGCCTCGATGCTGAGGCCCTCGCCGGCGGGCTCGACAGATTGCCGCAGTGGGTCGCGGCGAGCGGAACGCCGGCGCGCACCCTGGCCAGCTTCGCTCCGCGCGTTCTCGATCGGGCGGCAGAGGGCGACGCCACGGCCGTCGGTATCGTCGATACCGCGTGCGCGTTCCTCACCCGTACGGTTGCGGCCGCCGCCGAGGGCGACAGCACGGTGGTCGTCACGGGCGGCCTCCTGTCACACTCCTATTTCTCAACCCGTCTCGACATCGCCCTCGCGGCCGTCAACCTGGCCCGCGTTGCCGCCCTCGGCGACGCGCTCTCCGGCGCGGCGATCGTGGCCGGACGCACCGGGCTGCCCCACGAAAGGACGGTCATCCGTGGCTGACGACCACCCGGACCACGCGGCGCTCCGCGACTCGCTCGCCCTGCTCTCCACCGAGCAGACGAACGAGCGCTACCCCGACCTCGACCTGCTCTCGACCGCCGAACTCGTGCACGCCATGAACGCTGAGGACGCCGGAGTCGCCGCCGCCGTGGCGGCCGTCGGGCCCCAGATCACAGCCGCCGTGGACGGCATCGCCGCCCGCATGAGCGTCGGCGGCCGGCTCATCTACATCGGAGCAGGCACGGCCGGGCGCATGGGAATCCTCGACGCGAGCGAGACCCCGCCCACCTTCGGCACCGATCCCGAGTTGGTCGTCGGCCTCATCGCAGGGGGCCCGACCGCCGTGCACACCGCGGTGGAGAATGCCGAAGACAGCGCGAGCGCCGGGGAGAACGACCTGCGCGCGCTCGGCCTCGGTGCCCGGGACTCCGTCGTGGGCATTTCCGCTTCCGGGCGCACGCCATACGCGGTGGGGGCGCTCGAGTATGCCGCGTCGGTGGGGGCGTTCACCGCCGGGGTGTCGTGCAACGCCGGGTCGGCGCTCGGCCAGGCGGCATCCGTTGCCATCGATGTCGTCGTGGGACCCGAGATCCTGACCGGGTCGACGCGACTGAAGGCCGGCACCGCGCAGAAGATGGTGCTCAATATGCTGAGCACCATCACCATGGTTCGCCTCGGCAAGACCTACGGCAACCTGATGGTCGATATGCGCGCCACGAACGAGAAACTGCGCGCGCGGGCCGAACGCACGGTGATGCTCGCAACCGCAGCGGATGCGGCGGCCGCGGCGCAGGCACTGAGCGACACGGAGGGCTCGGTGAAGGCCGCAATACTCGTGCTGACCACCGGAATCACGCCGCTCGCCGCTACGCTTCTCTTGGCCGGTCATCACGGTTTTCTCCGCGAGGCTATCGCGGATGCTCCCCAGATCACGGGAAGGACAGCCGATGTCGCCTAACGCCCTGCTCACCCTGCGCCAGGCACTGCCGGGGCTCAGCGCCACCGAGACTCGCATCGCTCAGGCGGTGATCGAGAACCCGGCCGTCGTGACGAACCGCACCATCACCCAGCTCGCCACGGACTGCAGCACCTCGCCGGGAACGGTGGCGCGCTTCTGCCAAAAACTCGGATTCTCCGGCTACCGTGATTTTCGGATCGCCGTGGCCGCGGATGCCAGCCGCGAGCAGGCGCAACGCGACCGTTTCGAAGTGGCCGACGGGGAGATCAACCGCACCGACAACGCGGAGGAGGTCGTGGCCAAGATCGCGTACCAGGAGGTGCTCGCCATCGAAGAGACGGCGAAGGCACTCGACCTCGCGACGCTCGACCTCGTCTCGGCGGCCATCTCGGCGTCGGGCCGCATCGACGTGTACGGCTTCGGGTCGAGCGGGCTGACCGCTCAAGACCTGCAGCAGAAGCTGTACCGCATCGGGCTGGCCGCCACGTGTTTCTCCGATATGCACCTCGCCCTGGCCTCGGCTGCGCTGCAGAAACCCGGTGGCGTTGCGGTGGGGATCTCGCACTCCGGCCTGACGATCGAGACCATCCACGCTTTGCAAACGGCGAGGGCGGCCGGGGCCACGACGGTGGGAATCACGAATTTCCCGGACTCGCCACTCGCCGAGCACTGCGATTTCGTGCTCACCACGCAGGCGAGGGAGAACCGCTACCGCTCAGGGGCCATGTCGAGCCGGATCGCGCAGCTGGCGCTCGTGGACATTCTGTTCGTGCGCATCGCACAGTCCATGTACGACGATATGACGGAGTCGCTGCGGCTCACCTATGAGGCCGTGCAGCGCCACCGGCTGCCCTCGCCGCACGACGACTGATGCGATCCGGATAGGTTTAAGAGCACCAGATCAGGAACGGGGACCTATGAATCGCGCGGACCGCCTTACGGCCGTTCTCGACCTGCTGGCCGAATCCGGTCAGCTCGAGGTCGACGACATCATCGAGAAGCTCGGCGTATCCGCCGCGACCGCCCGCCGCGACCTCGATGCGCTGGCCAGCCGGCAGTTGCTCACCCGCACCCGCGGCGGCGCCATTGGGCAGGCGGTGGCGTATGACCTGCCCGTGCGGTACAAGAGCGAGGCCCGCGCGACGGAGAAGCGACGCATCGCGGCGGCGGCGAGCGCGCTCGTGAACCGCGGTGACGTGGTGGGCCTGTGCGGCGGAACCACGAGCACGGCCATCGCCAGTGCCCTCGGCGCGCGCGCCGACATCATGCAGGCCGCCCCTCATCCCAACCTCACCGTGGTCACGAACGCGATCAACATCGCCGCTCAGCTGGCGATGCGGCCACAGATCAAGACCGTGGTCACCGGCGGCGTCGTGCACTCGCGATCGTATGAGCTCGTCGGGCCGTACGCCAACGAGGTGCTGCTGCAGGTGACCCTCGATCTCGCGTTCATCGGCTTGAACGGGATCGATCCCGTGATGGGCGCCACCGTGCACGACGAGCGGGAGGCCGCCGTCAACTCACTGATGGCCCGTCGTGCCACTCGGGCCGTGCTCGTGGCGGACTCGAGCAAGATCGGCCAGACCGCGTTCGCGAGCATCGGCGACCTGGCCCAGTTCGACGCGCTGATCACCGACGACGGCATCACCGACAAGCAGGTGGCCGCGTTCGCCGCCGCCGGCCTCGAGGTGATCGTCGCGTGATCGGACGGCCGGGTCGCGCGCTCATCCACTCCGCCCGGCTCGTCTCCGGCGGCTCGCTGACCGCCGATTCCTGGGTGCTGTTCGAGAACGGCGTCGTCGGAGCCGTCGGCACAGGATCGACGTGGCGTGACGTGGGTGTGGATGCCGGGGCGACGACGAATGCCGCGGGGCGCCACCTCACTCCCGGGTTCATCGACATCCACTGCCACGGAGGGGGCGGGGCTGCCTTCGACGACGGGGCCGAGGCGATCGCGGCCGCTCTCGCCGTGCACCACCGGCACGGCACCACGCGCGCGGTGCTCTCGCTCGTGACGGCGAGCCAGGCCGACCTCGAGTCGCGAGTGGCCGTCGTCGCCGCCGAGGCGGAGCGCAACCCGCTGGTGCTCGGCGCCCACCTCGAGGGGCCGTTTCTCGACGCCACCTTCCGGGGCGCCCACGATCCGGCGCTGCTTCAGTCGCCCGTTCCGGAATCCGTTGAGCGGCTGCTCGCGGTGGGACGCGGCCAGATTCGCCAGGTGACCATCGCCCCCGAACTCCCGGGGGCCGCCGACGCCCTCGCTCGCTTCGTGGCCGCCGGGGTGCGGGTGGCCGTGGGCCACAGCTCGGCGGACTACGAGACCGCTCGAGCCGCCTTCGACGCCGGCGCGAGCATCCTGACCCATGCATTCAACGGCATGAACGGCATCCACCATCGGGCTCCCGGCCCGGTGGTCGCCGCCATGGACTCCCCCGGTGTCGTGCTCGAGGTCATCAATGACGGGGTGCACGTGCACCCCTCGGTCGTGCGGCTCGCGTTTGCCGGTTCACCCGGCCGCATCGCTCTGGTGACCGACGCGATGGCCGCCACCGGCGCATCCGATGGCCACTACCTGCTCGGGTCCCTCGCCGTGGAGGTCATCGACGGCGTGGCTCGCCTCGTTGACGGCGGATCGATCGCCGGGTCGACACTCACCCTCGACGTGGCGCTGCGGAACGCGGTCGCCGCCGGTATCGACCTGCCCGATGCTGTGACGGCGCTCACCGAAACCCCCGCCCGGGCGATCGGCCGCACCGACCTCGGTCTGCTCGCCGTCGGCTACGCCGCCGACGCCGTGCTGCTCGGCCCCGACCTCACCGTCGACGCCGTCTTCGCCGAAGGCCGCCTGCTGAGCCCCACCAGCTGAACCCCGTCGTACCGCCCCGACCGGTATCAGCGTCGCGGCCATGGGGCCGAAGTTGGCAGGTCACACGCGAGATGCCAACATCCGCCCCTTGAGTCGAGCGACACCACACGAGATGCCACCTTCCGCCCCATGAAGCCCCCGCACAGGGCAGAAGTTGGCAGGTCGCGAAGCCCAAGGGGCCGAAGTTGGCAGGTCACACGCGAGATGCCAACATCCGCCCCGGCGGCGAGCAAGGGACTCTCTGCGGCACTTTGTGGGCCGGGCACACGGTGGCCGCGGAATCACGCGGGAGTGCCGCCGGGGCGTCGCACTGTGCTGGAGTTCGGCACCGGGGCGGGCCGTGCGGGGCGCCCGCTCGGCACTGCAGCCAAAAGTCGCGGCGGGCATTGCCATCGAATGAACTACGTGTTTTACTAGATGCAATTCAGCACGCACCGAGTCAGGACATGTCATGGCCGAAACGGCACCCAGGGCGGACACCACCACCCGCACCGCCGAGCGCGCGCTCACGCTGCTGAGCGTGGTGTGCCAAAAAGGATCGGTGACGCTCGGCGACGCCGCGAAGGCCGCCGATCTCTCGGCGAGCACCGCCTTACGCCTGCTGCGCACGCTCGAATCCACGGAGTTCGTGCGCCGCGACGACGACGGGAGCTACCGCCCGGGCACGACCATTGTGCAGCTCGGGGTACTGGCGCTCAGCCAGGAATCCCTGGTCTCTCTCTGCCGCGACCCGATGACGCGCATCGTCGAGCAGTCCGGCGAGTCCGCCTACCTCAGCGTTCCGGCGCCCGGGCGACAGGGGCTCTACATCGCGATCGTCGAGGGCACCCACTCCGTGCGCCACGCCAATTGGGTGGGCCGCAAGTTTCCGGTGGAGTCGAGCGCCTCCGGCTCCGCGTTGCAGGGCGAGGTGGGCGAACACGGCTACTGCGTGGTGAGCGACGGCGTGGAACGCGACGTCACCGCGATCGCGGCACCTATCCGCGTGGGCGAGCGCATCGTCGGCGCGCTCAGCGTGGTCGTGCCGAGCTACCGCATCACCCCCACGAACATCGAACACATCGGGCGCCTGTTGCTCGATGAGACCCACTCTCTCTACAACTGACCCACTCACTTTCGGACAAGGACTCACAATGACGGATTCCACCACCACGACCGCGACCACCGCCCACACCGCGCGCCCGGTGCGCGCCGCCCGTGGCACCACGCTCACCGCGAAGAGCTGGCAGACCGAAGGTCCCCTGCGCATGCTCATGAACAACCTCGACCCCGAGGTCGCCGAGCGCCCCGACGATCTGGTGGTCTACGGCGGCACCGGCAAGGCCGCCCGCAACTGGGAGTGCTACGACGCCATCGTGCGTACCCTCGAAACCCTCGAGAAGGACGAGACCCTGCTCGTGCAGTCCGGCAAGCCGGTGGGCGTGTTCCGCACAAACGAGTGGGCGCCGCGCGTACTCATCGCCAACTCCAACCTCGTGGGTGACTGGGCCACCTGGCCCGAGTTCCGCCGCCTGGAACAGCTCGGCCTCACCATGTACGGGCAGATGACCGCGGGATCCTGGATCTACATCGGCACCCAGGGCATCCTGCAGGGCACGTACGAAACCTTCGCCGCCGTCGCCGAGAAACGGTTCGGCGGCACCCTCGCCGGAACCCTCACCCTCACCGGCGGCGCGGGCGGCATGGGCGGCGCGCAGCCGCTCGCCGTCACCATGAACGACGGCGTGATGCTCATCGTGGATGTCGACCCGTCCCGCCTGCAGCGCCGCGTCGACCACGGCTACCTCGACGAGATGACCGACGACCTCGACGACGCCGTCACCCGCGTGCTCGCCGCCAAGGCCGACCGCCGCCCGCTCTCGGTGGGCCTCGTCGGCAACGCCGCCACCGTGTTTGCCGAACTGCTCAAACGCAAGGTGCCCATCGATGTGGTGACCGATCAGACCAGCGCGCACGATCCGTTGTCGTACCTGCCCGAGGGCATCCGTTTGGAGGACTGGCACACCGAGGCCGCCGCGCATCCGGAGGAGTTCACGCTGCGCGCCCGGGCGTCGATGGCCAAGCAGGTGCAGGCGATGGTGGGCTTCCAAGACGGCGGCGCCGAGGTCTTCGACTACGGCAACTCCATTCGCGCGGAGGCCCAGCTCGGCGGCTACGACCGCGCGTTCGACTTTCCCGGGTTCGTGCCCGCGTACATCCGCCCGCTGTTCGAAGAGGGCAAGGGCCCGTTCCGCTGGGTGGCGCTCTCCGGCGACCCGGCCGACATCGCGGCCACCGACAAGGCCATCGTCGAGCTGTTCCCGGAAGACGAGCACCTGCGCCGCTGGATCACCAAGGCCCAAGACAAGGTGCACTTCGAGGGCCTGCCCGCGCGCATCTGCTGGCTCGGCTACAAGGAGCGCCACCTCGCCGGCCTCAAATTCAATGAGATGGTGGCGTCGGGCGAACTCAGCGCGCCGATCGTGATCGGCCGCGACCACCTCGACTCCGGCTCGGTCGCTTCGCCGTACCGCGAGACCGAGGGCATGAAAGACGGGTCGGACGCCATCGCCGACTGGCCACTGCTCAACGCCCTGCTGAACACCTCCTCCGGGGCGACGTGGGTGTCGATCCACCACGGCGGCGGCGTGGGAATCGGCCGCAGCATCCACTCCGGCCAGGTGATCGTCGCCGACGGCACCCCGCTCGCCGCCGAAAAGATCGCACGCGTGCTCACCAACGACCCGGGCACCGGCGTGATGCGCCACGTGGATGCCGGCTACGAGCACGCCGCCGACGTGGCCCGCGAGCGCGGCCTGCGCGTGCCCATGTGGGAATCGGAGTGAGTGTCGGGCGAGCGGATGCCGCAGCGCCGTCCGCGGGGTCGGCCCCCGCGCGCCCGGAGCACGCTGAGCACGCTGAGCAGGCAGAGCGGGCAGCGCGGGCTGAGCGTCCACAGCGGGTCGAGCAGACGGAGCAGGCAGAGCGGGCAGCGCGGGCTGAGCGC
>NZ_JPRS01000262.1 GCF_000738085.1 Cryobacterium sp. MLB-32 | reverse complement strand
CCAACGGCAACTCCGCTCCGGGTCTGTTTACGTTTGATCCGCTGCCGACTGCGACGTCTTTGACGCCGAGCACGGGTCCGGAAACCGGTGGCACGCCGGTGACCATTGATGGGTCCGGTTTCACGGGGGTGACGGACGTAACTGTTGACGGAGTCTCGGTGCCGTTCGTGGTTGTCGATGATGCGACGGTTACGTTTACGGCTCCGGCGCACCTTCCGGGCGCCGTCCCCGTGGTGGTAACCGGTCCGGGCGGCTCATCTGCTCCGTTGGACTTCACGGTCACCCCGGCGACCGTGGTGACCACCGTCACGACGACCACTGGCCCGGAGTCGGGCACGAACACGGTGACGATCACGGGTGCCTGCTTTACAGGGGCCACCGCGGTGCTCTTCGGGGCGACTCCCGCGACGAGTTTCTCAGTGGTGAATGACACCACGATCACGGCGGTCGTTCCGGCCGGGGTGGGCGTGGTGGATGTGACGGTGACGGGCGGTGGAGTCTGCGGCACGGGTGTGCTGCCCGCGGCCTACACGTTCCTGCCGGCCGCGGTGATCACGGGTTTGGTGCCCGATAACGGGCCGGAGACCGGGGGCACGAGCGTGCTCATCACGGGCAACGGGTTCACCGGCACCACGGATGTGACCTTCGACGGCACGTCGGCGGCCACGGTGACCGTCGATTCCGACACGCAGATCACGGTGACGACTCCGGTGCATGCGCCGGGCCTCGTGAATGTGGTGGTGCTCTCGGTGAACGGCGACTCGGCTCCGGGTCTGTTTACCTTCGATCCGCTGCCGGCTGCGACGTCCGTGACGCCGAGCACGGGTCCGGAGACCGGCGGCACGCCGGTGACCATTGATGGGTCCGGTTTCACAGGCGCCACCGATGTGACCGTTGACGGAGTCTCTGTGCCGTTCGTTGTGGTGAATGACACTACGGTCACGTTCACGACGCCGGCGCACCTGCCGGGTGCGGTGCCTGTGGTCGTGACCGGGCCAGGTGGGGCATCCGCTCCGCTGGACTTCACATTCACGCCCGCGACCGTCGTGGATACGGTCACGCCGGGTTCGGGACCGGAAGGCGGCGGCACACCCGTGACCATCACCGGTTCGTGCTTCACCGGAGCGACGGCGGTGCTGTTCGGTCTGGTGGACGGCACGAGCGTCGTGGTCGTCAACGACACCACGATCACCGCCGTGGCTCCCGCCGGCCTGGGGGTCGTTGACGTGACGGTGACCGGCGGTGGATCCTGCGGAGTCGGCACGCTGCCGGGTGGATTCACGTATCTACCGGCGGCCGGGATCGCCTCACTCGCACCGATCAGCGGCCCGATCGGCGGCGGTACGACCGTCGTCATCACGGGAACCGGCTTCACCGGGGCAACGGATGTGACGTTCGGCGGCCTCTCGGCGGCCAGCGCGGTCGTTGACTCGGCTACGCAGATCACCGCGGTCACGGCGCCGCACGCCCTCGGTCTCGTAAACGTGATCGTGCTCTCGCCGAATGGCAACTCGGCTCCGGCGGGCTTCACCTTCGTCGCGGCTCCGGTCGCCGTCTCGCTCGCGCCCAACACCGGCCCGGTGACGGGCGGAACCGGCGTGACGATCACGGGCGCCGGGTTCACCGGCACCACTGACGTCACGATCGGGGGAGCCTCGGTTCCGTTCACGGTCGTGACCGACACGGCCGTGACGTTCCTGACCCCGGCGCACGCCGTGGGCGTGGTGCCGGTAGTGGTGACTGGACCGGGTGGGGCATCCGCTCCCCTCGACTTGACGTTCACTCCGGTGACCCTCGTGACCGTGGTTGATCCCTCGACCGGCCCGGCAGCGGGCGGCACGACGGTGACGATCACGGGCGCGTGCTTCGCGGGTGCGACCGCGGTGTTCTTCGACACGACGGCCGCGACAAGCTTCACCGTCGTGAGTGACACCCAGATCACGGCGGTCTCGCCGGCCGGAACCGGAGTCGTGGATATCACTGTCGTTGGCGGCGGAACATGCGGAGTCGGCGTGATCGGCGGCGCATTCACCTACGTGGCCGCGGCGGCGGTGGCGACTGATAAGGCTGAGGCGCTCCCGAGAACCGGGTTTACCGGGGCGCCCGCCGCCGGGTTCGGTGTTCTCTCGCTACTGCTGGGAGGTGCGGCCCTGCTGATTGCTCGGCGCCGCCGCGACTCGCTCTCCTGACTCGTGTGGCCTCGGCCGTCCCCGCCGCCGGGGTCACACGACATTCTCTGGCTCGTCGAGGGGAATTGTCTCGTGCTAAATAGTCATTCTTGATTCGGACATTCGGGCGTACGCTGACCACCAGCGTCGAACCGCGAATTGCTGCAGGGGGGCTGGAGGGCAGTGAGAGTGGCTGAGCCCTAAGGCGGGTCCCGTGTCGAAAACGGACTATTGCTCCACCTCCACGCCATCCCTGAGTGGAGACGCTCGACGGGCGCCGCGCCGCGGGAGATTCTTGGTAGGTCGAGGTCGAGGTCGAGGTCGAGGTCGAGGTGATCGACTGAGGTTCACGGCCGTCATGGCCATCGCCGCCCTTTTTATGGGGGTGGGTGCGTCCTCCGCAACGGCAGCGACGCAGACCATCTTCCCGTTCGTGGATGGTACGCCGGTGGCGGCCGCGCTGCTGCCCAACAACGGGCCGGAGGCGGGAGGTACGTCGGTGACCGTGACCGGCTCCGGGTTCACGGGTGCCAGCGACGTCACTCTCGACGGCGTCTCTGTTGCCTTCACATTTGTGGATGACGCCACCATCACCTTCGTGACGCCGGCCCACGCGCCCGGTGCTGTTGCGGTGGTGGTGGTCGACCAGCCGATCAGCTCATCCCCGCTGAGCTTCACGTTCACGCCCGGATCGAGCGACCGTGGTCCGGAGACGGGCGGCACGCCCGTGACGCTCGCCGGTACCGGCTTCACCGCGGCGACCGATGTGTCGGTCGGCGGTATCTCGGTTCCGTTCACCGTGCTCGATGACAACACGGTCATTCTGGTGACGCCTCCGCATCCGCCTGGAGACGCCTTGATCGTGGTGCTCGGGTTGGGCGGGGCAACCCTGTTCTCCGCTACGTTCATCTACACACCCGTGACGTTCGTGACGGCGGTGACGCCGAATGCGGGGGTGGAGGCGAGCGGCGCTGTGGTGACGATCACCGGTGCCTGCTTCGTCGGTGCTACGGCGGTTCGGTTCGGCCTGGTGCCAGCGGTGAGCTTCACGGTCGTGGATGACACGACGATCACCGCGGTGGTGCCGGCCGGCGTGGGGGTCGTCTCCGTTGCCGTGGACGGCGCCGGAACGTGTGGCACCGGCGTACTGCCGGATGCCTACGCCTACCGCCCGGTTCCGGCGGCCACCGCGCTCGCGCCGGACAGCGCACCGGTGACGGGCGGAACCCTCGTGACGATCACGGGCCTCGGGTTCACGGGCGCGACCGACGTGACGCTCGGCGGAGCGTCGGTGGCCTTCACGGTCACCAGCGACACCACCATCACCTTCACCGCCCCGGCGCATGCGGCGGGGTCGGTTTCGGTGGTGGTGACCTCGCCGGGCGGTTCTTCCAATCCGCTCGCCTTCTCCTTCACATCGGCCGCCTCGGTGACGACTGCGGAGCTCCCGCCCACGGGGTTCCCCGCATTGGCAGCCGGCGGGCTCGGCATCCTGGTGGTCCTCCTGGGCGCAGCGGCGCTGGTGATCGCTCGCCGCCGCGGTTCCTTCACCTGAGACCGGGCGGTACCGCGCGCGTTGCTGCCGAATACCACCCCAGCCGAGCCGTGGGGTGGCATTCGGCACGCAACACGAAAGTCGTTCTCCGGCCGCACCCGGGGTGCGGTGTCGGCCGGGCCAAGTACCATTGATCTGTGGTTACCGCACTGTATCGCCGCTACCGGCCAGAGACCTTTGCCGAGATGATCGGTCAGTCCCAAGTGACTGAACCGCTGATGACGGCGCTGCGCACCAACCGCGTCAATCACGCGTACCTGTTCAGCGGGCCGCGCGGCTGTGGCAAGACCACCTCGGCGCGCATCCTGGCCCGTTGCCTCAACTGTGCCGAAGGCCCCACCGACACCCCGTGCGGCGTGTGCCCGAGCTGCGTCGAACTCGCTCGCGACGGCGGCGGTTCGCTCGACGTGGTCGAAATCGACGCGGCCAGCCACAACGGTGTCGACGACGCGCGCGACATTCGCGAGCGGGCGATCTTCGCTCCGGCGCGCGACCGCTACAAGATCTTCATTCTCGACGAGGCGCACATGGTGACTCCGCAGGGGTTCAACGCCCTGCTCAAGATCGTGGAAGAGCCGCCGGAGCACGTGAAGTTCATCTTCGCGACGACCGAACCCGAGAAGGTCATCGGCACCATCCGCTCGCGCACCCACCACTACCCGTTCCGGCTCGTGCCCCCGGCACCGATGCTCGACTATGTGCAGCAGATGTGCGAGACCGAGAAGATGCAGGTCGCGCCGGGCGTGCTGCCGCTCGTGGTACGCGCCGGCGGCGGCTCCCCCCGCGATACCCTGTCGCTGCTCGACCAGCTGATGGCCGGCTCCGATGGTCACACCGTCGAGTACGAACGTGCCGTGGCCCTGCTGGGCTACACGAGTGCGACCCTGCTCGACGACGCCATCGACGCGCTCGGTTCCCGCGACGCCGGTGCGGCATTCGACGCAGCCGACCGGGTCATCCAGACCGGCCAGGACCCGCGCCGTTTCGTGGAAGACCTGCTCGAACGGATGCGCGACCTCATCGTGGTGGCGGCGACATCCGCTGCCGGGGCCGCGGCCGTGCTGCGCGGCGTGCCGCAAGACGAGATCGACCGGATGGCCGTGCAGGCCGCGCTCTTCGGACCCGCCGAGCTGTCGCGCACCGCCGACATTCTCAATGCCGCCCTCACCGAGATGTCCGGCGCGACCTCGCCGCGGCTGCACCTCGAGCTGATGATCGCCCGCGCGCTGATTCCCGCAACCGACGACTCCACCCGTGGGGCCCTCGCGCGCGTGGAGCGGCTCGAGCGGCGCATCGGTGTGGCCGACGACGGATCGGCCGGTTCGCCGGTCGCAGCGGTCGCTCCGCCGGC
>NZ_JPRS01000261.1 GCF_000738085.1 Cryobacterium sp. MLB-32 | reverse complement strand
GCCCCTGTCATTCCGACGTCCGGCTCGTTCAAGGGCGCGATCATCCGCCCGACGATTTCATCGCTGATCGTTTGTACATCGTCGTTAAGAAAGAGCAGCACGTCGCCCCGAGCCGCGAGGAATCCTTCATTGCACTTGCGGCTGAAGTTGAACGGCCCGGTGAAAGGGGCGAGGGTCAGCTTGTCGCCGGCAACGTCAGCAAGTTCCTGAAGGACGGCTTCCGGAGTATTGGCGTCGTAGACCACCACGATCTCCAGATCACGATGTGTGGAGCCGGCCAACAGCGAACGCACGGCCTCCACGACGAATACTCGATGTTGCCCCCATACTTCTCCCGCCGTTCCGCGGGTCGGGATGATCACACTCACCGATCTGTCAAGATCCAGCTCCCGCTGAATACGGTAAGTCCCGGGAACTGGACCCCTGATAGCGCTTCCGGCTATACCAACGCGGGCCAGATGGGCGTTGACGGCACGCACACCGGCGTCCCAGGCGTAGGGCTTGTTGTCCGTGACTTCAGCCGTGGACCCTGCAATGACTCGCCAGTGGTAAAGAACTCGGGGAATGTGCACGATTCGACGCGCTTGCTCCGTGACGCGGAGAACCAGATCATGGTCCTGGGAGCCTTCGAATTCAGACCGAAACCCACCCACGTCTCGCACAATCTGCGCGCGCAGGACAGAAAGATGCCCCGTGTACATTTGCCCGCGCAACCGTTCTGGTGACCAGTCCGGCTTATTGAACTGGTCGAAATAGTGACCCTTGGCGTCGAGCTTGTCCTCATCGGAGTAGACGTAGTCAACCTGTGCATCCTTCTGGATTACGTCCGCAAACTCCTTCAGAGCGCTGGGCACCAAGAGGTCATCGTGGTCCAGGAGAGCAAAGAAATCGCCGTGCGCCGCCGCGATCGCATCGTTAGACGCCGAAACGATCCCTCCGTTGGACTGCCGCATGACGACCCGGATTCGCGGGTCGGATTCGGCGGCGAGCTGCAGGATCGAACGCACGGCAGGATTCGGAGAGCAATCGTCAACGAGAACGAGTTCCCAATCCGTGAACGTTTGAGAAACGACGCACTCGATGGTCTGCCGCAAGACCGCCGGTGGAGTGTCATAGACCGGCGTGAGTATCGAGAAGAGGGGAGATCGCATGGCACTCATTTTCTGACGAGTCGGCGGGCACTCTTCAGCACACGTCTGGAAACCACAAGCGGCATCATGGCCAGTCGCCCCACCCGCCAGGTCGTCGAACGGCGTGTCAAGGCGAGGTCGTGCGCACTGCTCGCGCGCGCATGCTTCAGGTCGATCTTCGCCTGCATCAACTCGGCGCGAAGGCCCAGCTCCATGTCTCGCCCGATCAGCTGACTGTGTGTAAGGTCACGCACCGTCGCAATGAGCCTGTCCCTGTCCTTGCGGAGTTGGATGCACTGCGCATTGTCGCAGTCCTGCCGTCCAGTTTCATCGGCATTCATCTTGTCAACCTCGTCGCTTGTCATTACATCAGTGAAAAATCAGAACCCCGTGTAAACCGGTTTCCGCAGTTATTCGTTCGCTGCTTGATTGCGGTCTTTGCGGGCCCGCACACGCTCGATAACGGCGCTCGGCCCTCCTTGCTGGAAGTAATACGCCGCTCTTTCAAAATCCCGGCGTAATCCCGTAC
>NZ_JPRS01000260.1 GCF_000738085.1 Cryobacterium sp. MLB-32 | reverse complement strand
GCTGTCGACGTGGACACCCTCGTCAAGCGACTGGAAGAGCGCCGGAAGGCCGAGCGCCAGCACGATGACACCGACCATCTGCACCATCGTCGAGATTCGATAGAACCAGTCGTCGGTGTCATAGGCAGAGGAAAACCACGAGAAGTTGATCCACGCCCAGCAGATGGCGACCATCGCGAAGCCAAAGCCGAGAAGCGCCTCAGCGAGATGCTGGACTGCGACAAGATGGGCGAACTGGTTAGCTGCGGCACCGATCGCCACAACAAACGTCACGTCGAACAACAGCTCCAGCGGGGTGACCACCCGGTGCGTCTCTCGCGGGTCACGCCCCGCCATCCGTCGTAGTCGAGGCACGAGCGGGGCATCCGGGGTCGTCTGGTTCACAGCGCTATGCTGCCACATGTCAGCGGCCAGATGCGCGCCGCGAGTATCTTCTACACCTGGTGGTTGCAGCTCAACCGATACTCCGAGGATCATGCTTCAAACAGTCTTCGTCGAGGCCACCGTCATATCGGCTCGTCGGGCGCTCCCCCGTAATCGTGAACTACGGGGTGACACCCTCAAGCAGCATCGCGAGCTCGTCGAGTTCGACGTCCCAGCCCTCTCGGTTCTGCTCAAGACGTGCGCGACGGTAGCGGGTGCCGCCGGGGAGTGTGTCGAAGCCCGATTCGATCACCGTGACATCCGTGCCGGTACCAGCATCGGCGATGGTGAAGCGCACGTGCGTCGAGTACTCGTCGAGCTCGTCGGCGGGGATTCCCGACCAACGGAAGCCGAACGAGCTCCCGGTCACCACCTCGGTGATTTCGATCGGGAAGCTACCGAAGTCATCCCAGTCGATGCTGCCAGTCGCACCGGGCTCGAGCGCGGCGAACC
Source organism: Cryobacterium sp. MLB-32 (assembly GCF_000738085.1). Lineage (GTDB taxonomy): Bacteria > Actinomycetota > Actinomycetes > Actinomycetales > Microbacteriaceae > Cryobacterium. The sequence goes on along the minus strand of NZ_JPRS01000260.1, from coordinate 959 downwards.
CCACAGTGTCTCCGAACCACTTGACCATCACCTCGGGGTCGGTCAGCGCCGTCCAGACGATCGCGGGCGAGGCCTCGATGTGCACGGTGCGGGTCACGGTGTGGCCCTTGATTCTTGCCTGATCAGACACGGTGTTTCCTTCACGTTCAAGCCGAGCGCGACGGGACATTGCCCGCCGAGCGGCACGTCAACTAGTTCTGCAAACGCACGTGATCGAGCCTACCCATGATTGGGTCTCAATCCTCCGAAGATCGTAGGCGCACAGCAGCGCGGGCGTGTGAACTTCTTCCACGAAGCGAGGGTGCCTGGTGTCGCGGCCGCTGTGAAGGGTGAGGATCTTGGGGTCCCGAGTCGTGCTGAATCGCTCCGGGTCCTGGGCGCGGGCCGCGGCCAGAGTCGCTGACCGCTCGAGAGCTTTAAGCCTGAATCCACCGGTCGACCTTAGTTTTTGACGGCGCGTTAAACCGAGAATGCCCCCGCTCTCCGGAAACTGTTCACGGGAACCTACGCTCCGTCGACGTTGGGATGGAGCCTCGGACCGCAGCCGAGTCCTCGACACGGACGCCTTCGCCACTGCTGCCGCCATCGCCGTCGTCCTCATCGAAACCGCCATCCCCACCGCAGCGGCTCTGATCTGATCGGCGAGGGTCGGCACGCTGCGTGACCCGGAGCATTATCGAAGGCATCCAGAAACGCCTGCAGAAGACCGAGCGCCACGGGTAGGGGATGCTGTCACGATGATGTCGGACTCAGGAGCGTGCACTGATCTTGATGCCGCGGCACCGGGCCACACTGAAAGGCCATCTCACAAGTCTTAGCTGTCGGTCCACATCGCATCAATAAGCGCCCCGTATCGCAAATTGTCACTTTCCTCAGCGCCGGTGGCGTGCTCGAAATTGAGAACGATCCAATCCGATTGGTACCCATCTGTTCCAAGAGTGTCCGCGAAGGCYTTTTGC
>NZ_JPRS01000259.1 GCF_000738085.1 Cryobacterium sp. MLB-32 | reverse complement strand
GGAGGAGCATCCGGTCGGTCTGATCGAGGCTGTACATACTGCAAAATCTAACAGCTCCGCATGCCGCGCAACAGAGCATAATGCTCAATTCTTTCGGATGTGGTTGTGCCCTTTGCGGCACCGGCTTACGATTCACTCAACTTTAGCAACGACGCTAGGAGCGGCCCAGTGGTTGATCAGTCCCCCGAATTCGAGCAACTCCTCACCCCGGAAGGGGAGAGGGTGAGCAACCCCGATCTGGACCCCTGGGTGGCGGATGTCACCGGTGAAAAGCTGGCCGCACTGTACGAAGACATGCTTGTCGTGCGTCGCATCGACACGGAGGCGACCGCCCTGCAGCGCCAGGGTGAACTCGGCCTGTGGCCGCCGCTCCTCGGTCAGGAGGCCGCGCAGATCGGCTCGGCCCGGGCCACCCGCGACGATGACTTCATCTTTCCCAGTTACCGGGAGAATGCCGTGGCCTATGTGCGCGGCGTTCCCTCCGCCGACATCGTGCGGGTGTGGCGCGGAAACGCCCAGTCCGGCTGGGACCCGTACAAGCACCAGCTCGCGGCTCCCAACATCATCATCGGCGCTCAGACCCTGCATGCGGTGGGCTGGGCCGTTGGCGCCAAGCATGACGGCGTCGACTCGGTCGCGGTCACCTACTTCGGTGACGGTGCCACGAGTGAGGGAGACGTGAACGAGGCGATGGTCTTTGCCGCGAGCTTCCAGGCGCCTGTCGTGTTCTTCTGCCAGAACAACCAGTGGGCCATCTCCGAGCCGGTGGGGCTGCAGGCCGTGCGCAGCATCGCGGACCGCGCACCCGGATTCGGCATCCCCAGCATGCGCGTGGACGGCAACGACGTGCTCGCCGTGATGGCCGCGACCCGGATCGCGCTTGACCGTGCCCGCCGCGGTGAGGGTCCGACGTTCATCGAGGCCGTCACGTATCGGATGGGGCCGCACACGACCGCGGATGACCCGACGCGCTACCGGGACAAGACCGAGCTCGAGGCGTGGAAGCTGAGGGACCCCATCCTGCGCCTCAAACGCCTGCTCGATTCGCTTGGGCTGCTCACGCCGGAACTCGTGGCACGCACGCAGGCCACGGAAGACCAGGTGGCGGCCGACTTGCGGGCCGGCTGTATCGGCATGCCTGATCCGGAGCCGCTCACGGTTTTCGACAATGTCTATTCCACGCCGCACGCCACACTCGATCGGGAGCGGGATCAGTATGCCGCGTACCTGGCGAGCTTCGAGGCGGGCACCAGCTCCAACGCACCTGCAGGGGGACACGCATGACCATGACGATGCCAGATCCGAAGCGACAGACCGAGACAGAGGCGGCACAGATGACGCCCGATACGAGCACCAAAACCCTCACGCTCGCCAAGGCGATCAATGCCGGCCTGCACCGAGCCCTCACCGACGATCCCCGGGTCGTGCTGCTGGGTGAGGACATCGGCGCCCTCGGCGGCGTCTTCCGCGTGACGAGTGACCTGCTGGCCGAGTTCGGGCACCGTCGCGTGATCGACACGCCGCTCGCCGAGTCCGCGATCATCGGCATGGCCGTCGGCCTCGCCTACCGCGGCTATCGCCCGGTGGCCGAGATCCAGTTCGACGGCTTCATCTACCCGGGCTTTGACCAGATCGTCAGTCAGGTGGCCAAGCTGCACTATCGCACCCAGGGCGCCGTGAAGATGCCGATTACCATCCGTGTGCCGTTCGGTGGCGGCATCGGTGCGGCCGAGCACCACTCCGAGTCGCCGGAGGCATACTTCACGCACACGTCAGGGCTGAGGGTGATCTCGGTGTCGAACCCCCAGGACGCCTATAGCCTCATCCGCCAGGCCATCGCGAGCGACGACCCGGTGCTCTACTTCGAGCCGAAACGCCGCTACCACGTGAAGGGCGAGGTCGTGCCGGAACTCGGCCTGTCCATGGAACGCGCAACGGTCGTCTCGCCGGGAACGGATGTGACGCTGCTCGCCTACGGTCCGCTCGTCACGACCGCGCGGGACGCGGCGCTCGCCGCATCCGACGAGGGAGTCTCGGTGGAAGTCATCGACCTGCGGTCCCTGGCGCCCGTGGACTACCCGACGCTCGAGGCATCCGTTCGTAAGACCGGCCGCCTCGTGGTGGCTCATGAGGCCAACCGTACCGGCGGAATCGGCGGCGAGATCATCGCGAGCCTCACGGAGAGCTGCTTCAACTACCTGGAGTCGGCGCCGGTGCGCGTGACGGGCTTCGACATCCCCTACCCGGCCGCCAAGCTCGAAAGCCACCATCTGCCCGACCTGGACCGGATTCTCGACGGTATCGACTCGGCGATGGGACGGTGACCATGCTCAAGGTCTTCAGACTGCCTGATCTCGGCGAAGGCCTCACCGAGAGCGAAATCGTGGCCTGGTATATCTCACCCGGCGATACCGTGACGCTTAACCAGCACATCGCGGACGTGGAGACGGCCAAGGCCGTGGTTGAGCTGCCCTCGCCCTTCAGCGGCGTGGTGAACGAGTTGCACCAGCCAACCGGCGTGGTCGTGCAGGTGGGCGAGCCCATCGTGTCGTTCGACGTGCCCGGTGCCGCCGGCGCGCCCAGTACCGCGGCGGCGCCCGCCGCGGCTGCGGGGTCCGAACCCACCACCACTGCTGCTCCTGCTCCCGAGGCGCGCGAAGCCAACCTCGTGGGCTACGGTCCGGCCGTGGAGCGCGGCGGGCGTCCGGCACGCCGTGCACGCCCGGGAAACACCACCGCGCCAGCCACGGCGCCGATCGAGAACGCGCCGCTGACGGTGCCCGCGCCCGCTCCGGCTACGGCTACCGCACCCGCACCCGCACCCGCAGTCGCAGTCGCAGCCGCACCCGCTACCGCACCCGCTACCGCACCCGCTACCGCAGCCGCAGCCGCAGCCGCAGGCGTGGAGCGTCCGCGGTCGACGCCACCGGTGCGCGCTCTGGCTCGAGACCTCGGCGTGAACCTCGAGACCGTCACGGGCACCGGGCCGGACGGTCTGATCACCCGCGATGACGTTCGAGCTGTGCCCCACCCGCGCTCTGCCGAGTCGAGCGCCGAAGCGGGCGGCGCAGCGCCGGCTGCGGCGTCCGCTCGCGAAACCCGCATTCCGATTAAGAGCCTGCGCAAGCTCACGGCCGCGGCCATGGTGCAGAGCGCGTTCACCGCACCGCACGTGACCGAGTTCCTCACCGTGGATGTGACGCCCACCATGGAGCTGCTCGACTCGCTCAAGACGAACCGGGCCTTCGCCGACCAGCGCATCTCCATCCTCACGGTGGTGGCGAAGGCCGTCTGCATCGCGATCGCCCGTAACCCGAGCGTCAACACGCGCTGGGACGAGGCGGCCGGCGAGATCGTGCAGTTCAACTATGTGAACCTCGGCATTGCCGCCGCCACGCCGCGCGGTCTGCTGGTGCCCAACATCACGGACGCTCACACGCTGGGCCTTGGCGAGTTGGCGACGGCGCTCGCCGAGCTCACCACGGCGGCCCGGGCCGGCACGACGACGCCGGCGAGCCTGGCCGGCGGCACCCTCTCGATCACCAACTTCGGTGTGTTCGGCATCGACGCGGGAACGCCCATTCTCAATCCGGGGGAGGCAGCGATACTCGCGATGGGCGCCATCCGCCGCACGCCGTGGGAATACCGCGGCGAGGTGGCGCTGCGCCAGGTGCTGACGCTGAGTCTGTCGTTCGACCACCGTTTGGTGGACGGTGAGCAGGGCTCGAAGTTCCTCGCCGATGTCGGCACCATCCTGGCCAACCCGGCCATGGTGATCACGATGGTCTAGCGACCGAGGCCTCGCCGCCGCGCCCCGGTTGACCGGGGCGCGGCGGCGAGGCACAGTGGAGGCATGAACTCGAGCGCAGGACTCCTCGCCCCCTTCAACACGGCCCACGCGCTCGCGAGCAGCGCATTTCAACACTTCAACGGGGCCCTGCACGCCTCATTCCGCACCACCGATTTTCGTTCGGCGGTCGTTCTGGTCGACCGGGTCGCTGAGGCAGCGGATGCCCTCGATCATCATCCCGACGTGACGCTCGGCTACGGCCGAGTCGAGTTCCGGTTGACCTCGCACGACACCGGCGGTGTGACGGAGCGGGACCTGCGTCTCGCTGCGCGCATCGATGACGTGGCCGCGTCGCTGGGCGCCCGGGTGGCCCGCGCCAATCCGGTTCGGTATGACCTCGCCATCGACTGCACCGACGCGGATGCTATCCGCCCGTTTTGGTCAGCGGCCCTCGGCTACGACGAGGTGCCCGGTGAGGACGGAATCGAGCTCGTCGACCCGCACGGCGTCGCGCCCAAGGTCTGGTTCCAGCACATGGAGATTGCGCGAACGGACCGCAACCGCATCCACCTCGACGTCTACGTCACCGGGGACGAGGCGGAAGAACGTGTACAGCTCATCGTCGAGGCCGGGGGAACGCTGCTCACCGACGAGCACGCACCTGACTGGTGGGTGCTCGCCGACGTCGAGGGCAACGAAATGTGCGTCTGCACCGCTGCCTTCTGACCGTTCCGCTGGTCGAGGCGCGACCGTTCCGCTGGTCGAGGCGCGACCACTCCGCTGGTCGAGGCGCGACGGTTCCGCTGGTCGAGGCGCGACCACTCCGCTGGTCGAGGCGCGACCACTC
>NZ_JPRS01000258.1 GCF_000738085.1 Cryobacterium sp. MLB-32 | reverse complement strand
AACGCCCGCGTGACATCACTCACACCTCTGAGCACAGAACGCCGCCTCTTCCCAGCCGCTCTGTTCTTAACGTTCGCGGGGGCAGCTGAAGCAACTCGGACACCCGATCAAACAAAAAACGGCCAGAACGGGGATTGTGTTCCGTTCTGACCTTCTTCTATCTGGTTCGCTCATACAACGGATGTGTTGGCGTCAGGGCAGCAGGGTCCCGAAAGAACTCAGGACGTGGCGTTGGCCGCTGACACGTATCGACGGATCGCCAACAGGTCTCTGACGAGCCAGATGACCGCCCCGGCAAGCAAGGCCAAGCCGACGCCAAACGGAGTGAGCACCCATCCACCCCAGTAGAGCGCGAGGAATCCGAGGGCCGGACCCGTGCGGCCCAGATAGAAGTTATGCGCCGAGAACCCACCCAGGAGCCAGAAGTACAGGTAGGCGATGCGGTTAGACTTTTCGGCTGACACCGCCGCCTTTGGCGTCGTATACTCCGTCCACACGTCGCCGTCCCACCATCGGTTCAGCGTCGAATCGTCCGGGCGTGTGTACCAACCCTCAGGTGGAAGGTCTGGCGTAACTGCAGCCTCTTTGCCCATCGTTCCCCCATTGCTGGAGGCCAGTCTAACCGCGGCCTCGCCGCGTACGACTTGGCTATCGCCCCGCTCGATCTTGCTGCCTGCTCGGTGTGTCGGGTGAGGACGGCCACCCAGACCGAGCACACATGATCCGCTCCTGTGCCTCAGGGATTTCGACAGGCTCGTCCACTGGGAAATCGAAAAAGACCCCCGATTTCTCGAGGGTCTTTCCTGTTCGCTTGGATTTCAGAGAAATCCTGTTTGTGCGCGAGGGGGGACTTGAACCCCCACACCCTTACGGGCACTGGCACCTGAAGCCAGCGCGTCTACCAATTCCGCCACTCGCGCGAACTTGACGATGCTAACACTGAAATGGGGTTCGGCGCCATTCGAGGGTCCCCTGCCTCAATCCGGCCGCGTCAAGCGCGGGTCGGCAGCTTTCCGGTCGCACGAGCCGGCCTGGCAGGCCGGAGCCGAGCGAACGCCGGAGCCGCCTCGCGCAGGCACCACACCCCCCCCCAATTAACCGGCCCCCAACCCGCGCGGGTAGGATGACGTTTCGTACCCCCTGTGCCCTACAGGCGGGTTTCCACCCGAGGCACGTAACATGCTCATAGCCAATCAGACCGGATCGGGAGACCTGTGGGCATTCTGGATAACTTTGAGAAAGGTCTTGAGCGCGCCGTAAACGGTGCCTTCGCAAAGACCTTCAGATCGGGACTGCAGCCCGTCGAGATCACCTCGGCTCTGCGTCGCGAGCTGGACACGAAAGCGGCAGTCGTCGCCCGCGATCGTATTCTCGCGCCCAATCGCTTCACCGTGCGTATGTCCCGCGCTGACTATGCGCGCATGTCCGACCTCGGTGCAACGCTCATCGACGAGCTCACCCAGCTGGTCAAGAAACACGCCACCGAACAGCGCTACCAGTTCACCGGCGGTGTATCCATCACCATCTCCGAAGACCGCAGCCTGAGCGAGGGCATGGTTCAGATCGACTCGAGCACCTTCAAGGGCGACGTCTCCTGGACCCCTGTGCTCGACATCAGCGGCAAACGGTATCCCCTGACCAAGTCCCGAACGGTGATCGGTCGCGGGAGCGACGCCGACATCACCGTGGACGATTCCGGCACATCCCGTCGCCACGTGGAAATCATCTGGGACGGTGCCCGCGCCCAGGTGAAAGACCTCGGCTCCACGAACGGCTCACAACTCAACGGGTCGCCTGTCACTCAAGCGATCCTTGAACCAGAATCGGTCGTCACCATCGGCCGCACCCGTATCGTCTTCCGGGTGCTGGCGCAGGGACAACCCACCGGAGACGCAAACGAACGCCACGACATGGGCGGATTCTGGGGGCCCTCGAAATGAGCGTCAGTGAACTGACTCTTCTCGTTCTGCGCATCGGCTTTCTGCTGCTGCTCTGGATGTTCATCTTCGGCATCGTCTATGCCCTGCGCAGTGACCTCTTCGGCCAGCGTGTGCGCAAGCTGTCACCGGATGCTGCGGCCGCCCCCTCCACGCCACCCGCGTTCCAAACACCCGTCGCCGCCATGTCCGCGCCGGCAGCGGCAGCTGCCAGCGCGCCCACAGAGCAGTTCACCCCGCCGAAGGCTGCCAGCGCGCCTGTCGCCGGTGGCAAGGCGACCGCGCACAACACCGGTCGCCTTGTGATCACCTCCGGCCCGAAGGCCGGCACCGAATTTCCGCTTGGCACCGACCCTGTCACCATCGGCCGCTCGAGCGATTCGAGCCTCGTCATCCGTGACGACTACACCTCGACGCATCATGCGCGTCTCATGCTGTGGAACGACGAGTGGATGATCCAGGACCTGGATTCGACCAACGGCACGTTCCTGTCCGGCAAGCGCGTTGCTGTGCCGACCCCCGTGCCCCTCGGCACCACCGTGAAAATCGGCGCGACCAGCTTCGAGCTTCGGCGGTAGTTTCCATGGCCACAGTGATTCACAGCGCAGCCGCGTCCCATGTGGGCAGGGTTCGCTCCAACAACCAGGACTCCGGGTATTCCGGACATCACCTGTTCGTTGTCGCGGACGGCATGGGCGGCCACGCCGGTGGTGATGTCGCCTCGGCCATCGCCGTCAAGCGCATCGTTGAGGCCGACACGGATTACGCCTCCGCTGCCGACGCTGAATTCGCGCTGCAGGCGGCCCTCATCGGGGCCAATGCCCAACTGGCCGAGACGGTCTTCGAGCACGCGGAGCTCACCGGCATGGGCACGACCGTCAGCGCGATGATCGTTCTCGAGAACGAGGTTGCCATCGCCCACATCGGCGATTCGCGAATCTACTTGCTTCGCGACAACGAGCTGTCGCAAATCACCATCGACCACACGTTCGTTCAGCGCCTCGTCGACAGCGGTCGGATCACCGAGCAGGAAGCCATGGTCCATCCGCGCCGATCCGTGCTCATGCGTGTTCTCGGCGACGTCGACTCATCCCCCGAGATCGACACGTCCATCCTCGCGACCCTGCCCGGCGACCGCTGGCTGATCTGTTCCGACGGCCTTACGGGCGTCGTCTCGCACTCGGGCATCGCCGCCGCCGTCTCCAGCGGGCTCAGCGCGAGCGACACCGCCGACAGGCTCGTCAAGGAAAGCCTGGACGGTGGTGCGCCCGACAACGTGACGGTCGTGATCGTCGACGTCGGCGATGCCGCCGAGCGCGACGACTCACCCACCGTTGTTGGTTCCGCCGCAGCTCCGACCGCCTTCGGTGAAGAGCCCGTGCGCAATCGCCCCCTCCGCATCCCTGCCCTGCGGCTGCACCCCGTGCGCGAGACGCACTTCGAGCCGGACTCTCAGGACTACCTGTCGGAGCTGATCGAAGAAGACGCCCGCCGTGCGCGCCGTCGCAAGACGACCTGGCTTGTTGGAGTCATTCTGCTGGTCCTCACCATCGGCAGCGCCACATTTCTCGGCTACCAGTGGACGCAGACGCGCTACTTCGTCGGCGTCGAAGGCAGCACCGTGGCCATCTACCAGGGCGTGCAGCAGGATATCGGCCCCATCGCACTGTCCAGCGTCTACGAAGACACCAGTCTGGAGCTGTCCAGCCTGCGCGTCTACGATCGCCAACAGGTAGAAAAGACCATCAGTGCCGCTTCCCTCGAGGAAGCCAGGCTCATTATCGAACGGTTACACAATGCCAGCCAGTAGCCGAGTACAGGCTCCTGGAGCCAGCGCGGGGTCGCGGCCCGACAGGGTGCGCCGTTTGCACCTGCCGCAGAAGATGCGAAACCTTGAACTCTTCTTGGTACTCATCGCCTGCTCGATCAACGCCGCTGCCGTTGTGCTCGTGCAGCTCGGTGCCCTCGGGCACATCGACACCACCCTCGTACTGCTCGGCGCCAGCCTCTCCCTGCTCGTTCTCGCCCTGCACGTCGTGATGCGTTTCGTCGCCCGGGACGCCGACCCCTTCATCCTGCCCATCGCGACGCTGCTCAACGGGCTCGGTATCGCCATGATCTACCGCATCGACATCGCCGACGGCGCAGCCGGGTGGGACAGTGCGGCCGTGCGGCAGACGGCGTGGAGCGGACTGGCCATTGCCTGCGCCATCGCGGTCATCCTCGTCATTCGCAACCACCGCATTCTATTCCGTTACACGTATATAGCCGGTTTCGTTGCCGTATTTCTCCTCCTGCTTCCTCTCGTGCCCGGATTGGGCCGAGAGGTCAGCGGCGCGCGCGTATGGATCGGTGTCGGAAGTTTCGCCACATTCCAGCCGGGTGAAATAGCCAAGATCGCCCTGGCCGTGTTCTTCGCCGGCTACCTCGTGCGTAACCGCGACAGCCTGTCCATGGTGGGGAAACGCTTCATGGGCATGCACTTCCCCCGCCTGCGCGACCTCGGCCCCATTCTGGTCGTCTGGGCCCTGTCGATGTCCGTGATCATCTTTCAACGCGACCTCGGCACCGCCCTGCTGTACTTCGGCCTCTTCCTCGTGATGCTGTATCTCGCCACGGGGCGCCTCAGCTGGGTTGTGCTCGGCATGGCTCTCTTCCTCGGCGGAGCCATTCTGGCGAGCCAGACGCTCAACTACGTGAACGGCCGCTTCACGAACTGGCTGGACGCCCTCAACCCCGATGTCTATAACGCGCAGGGCGGCAGCTTCCAGCTCGTGCAGGGCCTTTTCGGCCTGGCCAAGGGTGGTTTGCTCGGCACCGGCCTCGGTCAGGGCCGGCCAGACATCACGCCAGTGCCACAGAGCGACTACATCATCGCCAGCCTCGGCGAGGAACTCGGCCTCGCCGGTATCTTCGCCATCCTCGCCCTGTATTTGCTCCTCGTGGCCCGCGGTTTCCGCATCGGGTTCGCCGGCCAGGATGACTTCGGCAAACTGCTCGCCGTCGGCCTCTCATTCGTTGTGGCCCTGCAGTGTTTCATTGTGATCGGTGGTGTGACGCGGGTGATTCCGCTCACCGGGCTCACCACCCCGTTCCTCGCCGCCGGCGGGTCGTCGCTCGTGGCCAACTGGATCATCGTGGCACTTCTGCTGCGACTCTCTGACACTGTCCGTAACCAACCCAGGCTGGTGGTCTAATGAATCGCGAACTCAAGCGAGTGAGCGTCGTCGTGATGCTCATGTTCGTCGCCCTCCTCTCCTCCACGTCGATCGTGCAGGCTTTCCAGGCTGACAACTTGTCAGCGGATGCCCGCAACACGCGCACGCTCCTCGACAGTTACTCCGTGGAGCGCGGGGCCATTCTGGTCAACGGCGATCCGATCGCCCAGTCCATGCCGGCCAATGACGACTACAAATTCCTGCGCACCTACAGCAATGGGCCTCTCTACGCACCGATCACCGGCTTCATCCCACTGAACGGAGCGCCGACCGGGTTGGAACACGCTTTGAACGGCGAACTCACCGGCACCTCCAACGCTCAGTTCTTCGACAAGATCAGCGCTCTCGTCACCGGTGTGGCTCCCAGAGGCGCTGCCGTGGAAACGACCATCGACCCCGTCGCCCAACAGGCCGCCTGGGATGCACTCGGCGACAAGACCGGTGCCGTCGTGGTGCTCGAGCCCAAGACGGGTCGTGTGCTCGCCATGGTCTCCAAGCCGAGCTTTGATCCCAACCTGCTGACCGTACACAACAACGCTGACGTGACCAACAGCTACCAGGGCCTACTGAACGATGCGGGAAATCCCCTGATCAACCGCGCGATCAACAGCCTCAACCCTCCCGGATCCGTCTTCAAGCTCGTCGTCGCGACGGCCGCTCTGGAATCCGGCAAGTTCGAGCCAGACAG
>NZ_JPRS01000257.1 GCF_000738085.1 Cryobacterium sp. MLB-32 | reverse complement strand
GGCGGAATCTGCGTGAGCCGCGCTAGCGAGACTGAGCATGAGAGATACAAAAACTGCGCCAGTGGCGATCTTCTTGAGCATATCTATCTTTCTGTGTCGGTAACTGAGAACCTTTCGAGACTATGAGCAAGACGTGAACACCCGGCAACGTGCGGCCATCGTTGTCATGACGTCTCTATCGTCTTCCCGTCACCGCGGAAAGCTGCTTAGATAAACCAGCTATCACCGCGCAGCCCGGGAGGCTCATTCCATGACGACCCACGTATCCGCCAGCCACAGCGCGCGACGGATGGCGCTTCGCCACGTCCTGACCGGCCTCGCCGTGGCATCCGTTGTCACCGTCTCCGTGCTGACCGGGGCGACCGCCGCGAACGCGGCGGACTACCCCTCCGTGCCGACGAATACCCTGGCGGGACCGTCGACCGGGCTCGTCGGGCCGGCCATGATCACGCTCGACTCCGCGGGCGGCACGTACGTCTCGATCCTCACGGACGGCAACATCCTCACGTTCGCCCCCGGGGCCACGGGCGACGCTGCCCCGGTGAACACGATCGTCGGAGGGCTGAACCTGGTCGGAATGGCCCGTGACGCCGTCGGCAATATCTACGTGTCCGACCTGGGAGCCGGCGGTCTGGGTGCGGGCGCCATCCGCGTCTTCGCGCCGGATGCCACCGGTGCGGCCACTCCACTGCAGACGATCCAAGGACCGAACACCGGTCTGATCGGAACGCTGGGCATAGCCGTGAGCCCCGACGGCGTGATCTACGTCTCGAATTTCTCCGACTCGACCATCACCGTGTATGCCGCCGGCGCCACCGGCGATGTGGCCCCCATCCGCACGATCGTCGGCGCGAACACCGGCCTGGGCGCTCCCGGCGGAATCGCCCTCGACCTCGCCGGCAACCTCTACGTGTCGAACAACTCCCTCGCGTCAATCACGGTCTATGCCCCCGGAGCGGACGGCGACGCGTCCCCGACCCGCACCATCGTGGGCCCGAACACCGGCCGGGCTCCGCTCGGCGGCATCACCGTGGACCCGGCCGGCGCCATATATGCAGCCAATGGCGGCAACAACTCGGTGACGGTCTACGCTCCTGGTTCCGACGGCGATGCCACTCCCACGAACATCATCACCGGCCCGGACTCCGGACTGAACTATCCGATCGGCATCGCCGTAGATGCGGCCGGCACCATCCACGTGGGCAATCTGCAGGGCGGCTCAATTCTCGAATTCGCCCCGTCGCCCACGGTGACCGCGGTCAGCCCTGTTTCCGGACAGACCTCTGGCGGCGGAACCCTGACGGTGAGCGGCACCGGCTTCATCGCCGGAGCCACCCTATCGATCGGCGGGATCGCCGCCGACAGCGTCGTCGTGGTCAGCGCCACGCAGATCACGGCCACCATTCCGGCTCATGACCCGGGGGCCGTCGACGTGAGCGTCACGACCGTCGGCGGCACCGTGGTCGCTGCTGGTGCGTACACCTACGTGCTCGCCCCCGTTGTCACACCCGTGGCGCCGGTCGTGAGCGCAGCATCTGCGGTCACCACGGTGCTGCCCGCGACGGGCGTCTCTCCCGGCGCCTTCGCCTTCGGCGGGCTGTTCCTGCTGCTCACCGGCCTCGGAGCGGTGCTGTTCACCCGCCGCCGCCTCGCCTAGGGCCGGCTAAAACCGGAGAATCCGAGACACCGCGCGATGTCACGCTAAGAGGCATGTCTCGAAAAACACCGGTTTGACGGCCTCGTTCGACAGCGTCATCCGGATACACTCATGCCGATCTGTTCGTCACACGAATCGAAAGGCAGTCAGATGAGCTTTCTCGGATTCCTCCTTCTCGGCCTCATCGCCGGCGCGATCGCCAAGGCCATCCTGCCCGGGCGCCAGAGCGGCGGATGGTTCGTCACTCTGCTGCTCGGAGTGGTCGGCGCCATCCTCGGCGGCTATCTCGGCAGCCTGATCTTCCACGTCGGCCTCGGTGATTTCTTCTCCCTCACCACGTGGCTGCTCGCGATCGGTGGGTCGCTCCTGATGCTTCTGGCCTACGCGGCGGTCACGGGCCGCAACAAGTCCTCTTAACGGCGCGTTATCCTGCCGACGCGGATGCGGGACACGGATGCGGGACACGGAGCCGCGGCCCGGATAGCCGCCACGCCAGACGTTCAATGCCCAGCACAAATCTGCAGGCCCACCTACGGCCAGTGAAGATCTGAGCGGACTCGCGGAGAGAACACAGCACCTATACCTGTTGCAGCCGTGCCAAAAGCGATATAATTCGCGCTGACGGAGCCCCGGCCGAAAACTGCTCCCTGTGATACCAATCCGAGTCGACTGGATCTCCGAATAGATAGACAAGACACGGGCTCGCCGTGGAA
>NZ_JPRS01000256.1 GCF_000738085.1 Cryobacterium sp. MLB-32 | reverse complement strand
GCGCCCGGCGGCGCTGCGCTCAGGAGTGGTCCACCGCCGTGAGCGTTGATTCCCGTTTCGCACGCGCCCGTCGGTAAAGCACGATGAAGACCACGAGGCCCGCAGCCAACACACCACCGACCACCCACACAGCCCAGAGCTGACCGATCAACGCCACGACAAACGCTCCCCCCGTGAACACCGCAAGCGAACCGACGACCATTTGGTAGCGGTCCTCGAGAATCGACGAGGGATGCGGCGGCACCGGCGGCACGTCGGGCACCCGCCCCCACACCACGATGAGCAGCGTGGCGAGAGGGCCGAGCACGAGCGAACCAAGAAACCACAACAGCCTGGAGCGGTTCTTCTGCTCGGCCAGGCCCGCATTGATGAGGGCAAGCACGAACCAGCCGCCACCGTTCATGATCCAACCGTCCTGCTGCGCGGACTGCGCAAAGATCTCGCTCACGAAGATTTTCATGCATCATTGTTGCACGCAGGGCGCACGAGGCGACGGCTTCCACGCTGGCCTCGCCGTCGGCCTTCGCTGCATCCACGTGACCTGAGATAATTGAGACATCATGAAGACCCTCCTCAACATCATCTGGCTTGTGCTCTCGGGCTTCTGGCTGTTCCTCGGCTACATGCTCGCGGCACTCATCATGTTCGTGCTCATCGTCACGATTCCCTGGGGAATCGCGGCGGCACGCATCGGCGTTTACGCGCTGTGGCCGTTCGGCAAGACCGTCGTTCCCACGCCGACCGCGGGCGTCGGGTCCTTCCTCGGCAACGTCATCTGGGTGGTCCTGGCCGGCTGGTGGCTCGCCCTCGAGCACCTGCTCTCCGGCATCGCCCTCTGCATCACGATCATCGGCATCCCGTTCGGAATCGCCAACTTCAAGCTGATCCCGGTGTCGCTCATGCCGCTCGGCAAGGAGATCGTCGACATTTCGTAGTCGTTCGCCCGGATGACGTGCGCGTTCACGGACGCGCCCCCGGCCATCGTCACGCTAAGACCGGTGTTTCTGAGACACGCCGGACTGAGCAGCCCCCACGACCGGCGTGTCGCCGATTTCACCGGTTTTGCGCGACCCCGTTCCCCCTCGCGGCGGGGCCATCATCATCGAAGCTGGGTACGACCTTGCGGAGATCCTCGCCGGCACCGCGCGAACGACCGCGGAGGCGAAACGCTCGTTGTGGGTGCGGTGCACGCACGCCGAAAGGTCGTCATAGACGTGTCTTACAAAGCGTCATACAATGACGCTATGGCAATCGTGAACTTTCGCACGGACGAGGTCACCCAACAGGCCCTCGACGAGCTCACGGCCGACGGCGCAACCGTCTCCGCCGCCATCAGGCAAGCCCTTCTCGATGCCGCTCGGCAACGGCGACGGGATCTCATGCGGCGAGAATCCACAGCGCTCAAGAATGACCCCGCCGATCTCGCGGAAAGTCGTGCAGTGCTGCGCGACATGGACAACCTCCGTGCGTGGTGATATTCACCGATTGCGCGCACCACAAGGCGCGCGCGGCCACGAGCAATCCGGCGCGCGTTTCGCGGTCATCCTGCAGTCGGACCAGTTGATGTTGTCAACACTCCTGGTTGCGCCGACCTCACGTTCCGCGCAACCGCAAAGCTTTCGACCGACAATTTCTATCGGCGGTGAACGCACTCAGGTGCTGGTGGAGCAGACATCGGCCGTCGCCCCGGAACGCCTCGGCGATCTCGTGGGCCACGTCAGTCGCGAGGAACTCGACCGCATCGACGATGCCCTGCGCCTGGCCCTCCAGCTCGACTAAAGAACCACACACATCACGACGCTCGTGGTGCGGAGGGCTCAGTGCAGCACCCGGTACGTCACGTGGGTCACCAGCTCACGATCCACCGCGCTCACCTGCTCCAGCCGCACGTCGTCCAGCCCCGCCAGCAGCGGCTCGCCGACCCGCAGCACCACGGGCGCGACGTGCAGCCGCAGCACGTCGATCATTCCGGCCGCCAGATATTGCCGCACCGTCGACGCCCCGCCCGCGACCGACACCGCCTTCTCCCCCGCAACCAAACGCGCCTGCTCCATGGCCGATTCGATGCCGTCGGTAACGAAGTGAAACGTCGTGCCGCCCTCCATCACAAGTGGCGCGCGCCGGTAGTGCGTGAGCACGAAAACCGGCGCATGGTACGGCGGGTCATCGCCCCACCACCCCGTCCACTCGTGATCCCACTCGCCGCGCCCGGGGCCGAACATGTTGCGGCCCATGATGAACGCGCCCGCGTGCACGATCTCCGCCATCTCTGCGGCGTTCTCGTCGGCGAGCTCCATCATCCAGCGGTGCAGTCCTTCGGCGCCTTCACCGAGCGGATGCTCCAGGCTCTGGTTCGGACCGGCCACGAACCCGTCGGTGGAGACCGTGATGTCGCAGGTCACTGTCATATCAATCACTCCTCGTCAGTTCGTCACGCACATAAATCCCGCTGGTCGAGGCGCACATAAATCCCGCTGGTCGAGGCGCACATAAATCCCGCTGGTCGAAGCGCGACGAAGGAGCGATCGAGACCTCGCGAGACAATCCCCAGACCCGGCACGGCTCTGAGGAAATTCTCGTGAGGCCTCGATCTCGACAGGCCAGATCCAAGCGCTCGTCCCTCGCGCCTCGACCAACAATGGCGCACTGTCATGCCGAACGCTCCTCGTTAGTCGGTCACGGCCGATGCCGCCACCTTGCCCGGCACCGGTTCGTGCCGCAGGTAACTCCGGCTAAACCATCCGCTTCCCGCGGTCAGCGCCCGCAGCTCGATCGCGTAACGCACCAGTTCGGCATCCGGTATCTCGGCGCTCACCTCGGAGCGTTCGCCGCCCACCGACGTGGTGCCGGTCACGTGGGCCCGGCGGGTGGCCAGGTCGATCATCACCGCGCCCACGTGGGCGTCGGGCACGTTGATCGTGACCGCCGACACGGGTTCCAGCAGCTGGATGCGGCTCGCGGCCGCGGCCTCCCGCAGCGCGAGCGCTCCGGCGGACTGGAACGCGGCATCCGAGGAGTCGACGCTGTGCGTCTTGCCGCCCGTGAGCGTCACCATAATGTCGACCACGGGGAACCCCGCCGTCACGCCCCGCTGCATCTGCGCCCGCACGCCCTTCTCCACCGACTCGATGTAGTGCCCCGGGATCGCACCGCCCACGACCCTGTTCACGAATTCGAACCCGGCGCCGCGTTCGAGCGGTTCCACCTCGATCTCGCAGATCGCGAACTGGCCGTGGCCGCCGGACTGCTTCACGTATCGCCCGCGAGCGGATGCCGGCCGCGCGAACGTCTCCCGCAGCGGCGTGATCACGTCCACGGTCTCGAGCTTGATGCCCTGGGCGCGCAGTCGGTCGAGCACAACCTCGGCGTGCGCCTCCCCCATGCACCACAGCACCAGCTGGTGGGTTTCGGCGTTGCGCTCCACGCGCAGCGTCGGGTCGACGGCGGCCACCTTGCCGAGGTTCCGGGCGATCGCGTCGTCGTCGCCGTGCGCCGCGCCGTGCACGGCCACCGGCATCAGCGGCTCCGGCATCTCCCACGCCTCCACCAGCAGCGGCGCATCCCGGTCGCTCACGGTGTCGCCGGTCTCGGCGCTCGTCAGCCGGGTGAGCGCGCAGATATCCCCCGCCACGGCGAACGGCACCGGACGCAGCGTGGCCCCCAGCGGGGATTGCAGGTGGGTGATCCGTTCGTCGCTGTCGTGGTCCTGGTGGCCGCGATCGGTGAGCCCGTGGCCGCCAATGTGCACGAGCGTGTCTTCGCGCAGGGTGCCGGAGAAGATGCGCACCAGGCACACCCGGCCGAGGAACGAGTCGATGGTGGTGCGCACCACCTCGCCCACGAGCGGTCCGTTCGGGTCGCCGGGCAGCGGCCCCGCCGGTGTGCCGTCGAGGTAGGTCACCGTCGGCAGCGTCCGCTCCAGCGGCGAGGGAAATGCGCCCGTCAGCACCTCCAGCACCTCGGTGAGGCCCACGCCGGTTTCAGCGGATGTCGCCAGCACCGGATACAACGATCCGCGCGCCACCGCGATCTCCAGGTCGTCGATGAGGGTCTCGAGGGCGATCTCTTCGCCGCCGAGGTAGCGGTCCAGCAGGGACTCGTCTTCGCTCTCGGCGATGATCCCCTCGATGAGCGTCGCCCGCGCCGGCTCGGCGTCGGCCCGTTCGGTCTCGGTCGCCGGGCGCCGGGTGGGGTCGCCGACCGCGGAGACCATGCCCGAGAGCACGCCGAGCAGCCCGGTGAAGGCCCCACCCGTGCGAACCGGCACGTACAGCGGCAGCACCGACGCGCCGAACGCGCCCTGGCAGGCCGCGAGCACCGCGTCGTAGTCGGCTCGCGGATGGTCGATCCGGCTGATCACCACCGCCCGCGGCATGCCGACCCGTTCGCACTCCTGCCACAGCGCGGTGGTGGCCGCGTCGACGCCGTCGACGGCGGACACCACGAAGAGGGCGGCATCCGCTGCCCGCAGCCCGGCGCGCAGGTCGCCGATGAAGTCGACGTAGCCGGGGGTGTCGAGCAGGTTCACCTTTACGTCGGCGACTGCGAGCGGCAGCACCGACAGCGTGACGGAGCGTTGCTGGTGAATCTCGCTCGGGTCCGAGTCGCTCACCGTGCTGCCGCCGAGGATCGACCCCATGCGGGTGAGGGCGCCCGTGGCCACGAGCAGCGCTTCGGCGAGCATGGTCTTGCCGGCGCCCGACCGGCCCACCAGGGCCACGTTACGGATCTTCTCCGGCCGATCTGCCGGCGCCCCCGACGGCGAGGCCCGCCGCTGCTCCGCCCCGCCCCGGCCCGCTGCTTTCGGCGTTTCCTGTGTGCCTTTACCCGACATGAGCAGCTCCCGACGTGGTCGTCTCGACGTTCCGAGTTGTTGCCCCCGATTTGACACCCAGAGCGGCCGCTCGGCAAGGGGCGATCAGCGATAGTCGTGAACTGGCTCAGCAATCCCTACCGCGGTCGCCGCAACCGAATCGCGCCCTTCGCGGTCGACGGATCGACCACGACACCACCTTGCGTGATCTGCAGTTCCCCGCGGGCGACCATGCGGCGGGCGGCTCGGCGGGCCGGTTCCGCGAGCTCGTTCCACCGCTCGCCGCCGACCGCCTGCGCCGCGTCGGACGGGGAGATCGTCGCGTCCCGCGCCACCGCGTTGAGCAGTGAGTCAATGCTCGCTTCCAGCTGCAGATCGGTCGCATTCACTCCGTGCGCGCGGCACGCTGTTGAGCAGTACTTCACCGAATCCCAGTTGTCGGCCCACTTCGCGCGCCACTCGATGCGCCGCCCGCACGAGGCGCACGTCTTCTCCGTGCCGTCGCCGGGGAGGTCAGGGTCAGGAGAACGTCGTTGCCGGTGGGCCATGCCCTCTATCCTGATGGATGGAGCGCGCAGACGCATCCCTAGTAGCTAGGGCTTCTGGCCGTTCTTGTCAGTCGACCGCTTGGGCGGGGTCGCAGCCGGCCGACTGGGCGTCTCCGGGGCTGGCACCATCGAGCTGTACCGCTCTTCGTCGTCGAACATGCGCTTGGTCTTGCCGCGCACGTCTTTCACGTAACGCCCCATGGACGCGCTCATGTTCGAGACCGCGTCGGCGCTGGCCACGAAGGTCATGGAACTTCCCGCGTCAAAGCCGAGGTTCTCACCGGACAACACAGCGTCCTGGTTGGCACCGAGAAACATAAAATCCCAACTGTACTGTTCCTTCTGGCGCGTCACCAGAGCGCGCACGGCGTCGAGGCTGAACTCCCGGCTGGAGTTCTCATCCCCGTCGGTGACGACGACGACCTGAACTGTTTCCGGGCGGGCGTGTTCGGGTAGCGCAGCCAGAACCCGGCCGAATCCGGTGACCGACTGACCGATGGCGTCGAAGAGCGCCGTGGCGCCGCGGGGATCGAGCTGGATCGTGACGCTCTTCGGATCGGCCAAGGAGCACTGCGTTTCGATCTCGGTGTCGAACGTAACGATGTCGACGGTGAGCATGCCCGGCTCGGCCGCCTGCTCGGCGAGCATCGTGGTGAGTCCGCCCACCATGTCATCGCGGATGCCTGTCATCGAGCCACTGCGATCGATGACCAGCAGCATGGCGGTGTAGTTCGGATCAGTCATGGTGTTCCCCCCTCATAAGTCGCTCCCGGCGGGAACAAGTTGACTGTCGCACGAGCCACCGACATTGCTTCGAGCACGGCAGCGGCAGCGCCTGCGCAGGGGGCTCAGGCTGCACCAGCAGAAAGAGAAATCCCGGATGAGATCAGGTCAAAGAACACCGCCGTGTCGATGACCACTGCCCGTTACTTCGCGGGCGGATTCCATCCCTGCTCGCGCGCTGATCGATAGGGTGTGTCCAGGGGGAAATGACATGAGCAGATTCTTTGGCACACCGGTGGGGGTCAAGGTTGGCCAGTTCTTCATCGACCGCCGTGAACTTCACCAAGCTTTCGTCCATCGTCCGACGCAAGCCGGCATTAGCGGCACCAAGTTGGAAGGTTCCGACTCGATCGTCATTTCAGGAGGCTACGTCGACGACGAAGACCATGGCGACTACATCATCTATTCCGGCCACGGCGGCAAGGATCCCAACAGCCCGCGTCAAATCATGGATCAGTCCCGGGAGTCTCCGGGCAATGCTGGTCTCATCACGAGCCACGCTGCAGCCCTGCCCGTTCGAGTGGTTCGAGGAAAACACAAAGGTTCTCCGTTCGCGCCCCCCGTCGGTTACATCTACTCGGGGCTGTACTTGGTCACCCAATGGTGGATGGAGCTGGGGCGCGACGGTTTTCAGATCATTCGTTTCCGACTTGAACGCATCGATGAACAGCTTCCGCTCGAGCCGCAGGCGTTAAACGTGCCTGATCCAGAATTTGCCACCACCCTGGTGTCCCGCCGAATTCGGGACTCGCAACTGGCGCGTGAGGTGAAGAAGCTCTATGACTACGAGTGTCAAG
>NZ_JPRS01000255.1 GCF_000738085.1 Cryobacterium sp. MLB-32 | reverse complement strand
TACCACGCACTTCCCGAGACTTTCCACGGTTTCCTTAACCGTCCAAACGAGCCAGGTTTCGAGGCTGGTTTACGTCTGATCATCGATTGGGCCCGCGGCATACAGGCTAAGCAAGCCTGAGCCGCAGCAACGCGTACCAGTCGCCGCTAGTCCCGTAAGAGGTTCCCCTCTGACACGACCACAGAGTTTTGGGCAGTTGCGCGGATCAGCCCTGGATCTGTTGCAGTAACCGTCCGGCTTGCGGGCATCGAGGAACGCCGCAGGTTCGAAGGGCTGGACACACCATCCATGGCTATGAACACGGTAATGGTGTGTCGGGCGCGGTCACGGATACATTGACCGCACCCGACAGATTTTAGTCGCGGATGGTGATGGTTTCTTTTTCGATGGCAGGCGTGCGCGTGGGCGCATGAAGTGTGATCGCAGCTAGCACAGCGCCGGCGAGGGCAATCACGGCTGCGCCGATGAACGCTGAGGAGAATCCGGCGGTCAGCGCCGGAAGGTTCCCACTTTCCGTCGCACCGTTGGCGGCTGCAATTGCTGTCATCGCCGCAAGGCCGAGTGCGGATCCGACCTGGTAGCTGGTGTTGACGAGGCCGGAAGCGAGGCCGCCCTCCACCTGCGGGGTGCTGGAGATCGCTGTGCCGAGGGTTGGGATGAACGCCAGAGACATTCCGAGTGCGGCCAGAAGCGAGGCCGGGAGGACATCTACCCAGAAGTTTCCATCCACGCGGACGAAGGACAACCACAGCAGGGCGCCGGCGAGCACGATAAGACCAGTCACCGTCATCGCTTTCGGCCCGAATCGCGCAGTCAGTCGCGGTGCAAGCACGATCATGGTGATCATGATGAATGCGGTCATGGGCAGGAGGGCGGCACCGCTGGGGAACGCCGAGTAGCCCAGGACTTGTTGCAGGTACAGATTCAAGAAGAACCACATCGGGATCCACGCGGCGGCGAGCAACAACTGGGCCAGGTTGGCCGCGGCCAAATTCGGGATCCGTAAGATCGAAAGGCGCATTAGTGGCTGCTTCCGGCGAGCCTGAACGAGTACGAACAGTGCGAGCAAGGCTGCGGCCCCGGAGAGTGCTCCCCACGTTTCTACGTTGGCCCATCCAATTTCTGGTGCTCGGACAATCGCGAAGACGCCGAGCGCAAGTCCGGCGGTAACCAATAGGGCACCGGCGATGTCGATGGAGCCGCGAATGCGGGGTCCATCTGCCGGGAGCGCTTTGGCGACGAGGGCGAAGACCACGAGGGCGAGCGGGATGTTAATGAAGAAGACCCATGGCCACGACATGTACTCAGTGATGACGCCGCCGAGGAACACACCCGCCGTTCCCCCTGCTGGCGCGGCCGCACCATAGAGGGCCAGCGCGCCACCGAGCTCCTTCGGGCTCGACCCGAAGGTTTTCATCAGCAGCGTGAGTGCCGCGGGTGCGATGAGTGCCGCACCGGCTCCCTGCACGCCACGCCCGATCAACTCGAACGCGACGTTTCCTGCGAGCCCCGCTGCTGCGGAGCCAGCGAGGAGAACGACCCAACCCGTGGTGAACATCCGTCGGGCGCCGAAGACATCCGCAAGACGCCCGCCGAGCAGCAGGAGCCCGCCGAATGTGATGACGTAGGCGTTGAAAACCCAGGAGAGGTTCTCGGGGCTGAAGCCCAGTTCCTCCTGCATTCGGGGCAACGCGACGCCCACGATTGAGGTGTCCATGATCACGACGAACTGCGCGAGTGCGATGAGGAAGAGCGCGAGCCTCTTCTTCCCACGCCCCGGTATTGCTTGAGACATTCCAGATTCCCTTCGATTGCGCCGTAGTGGGCGATTCACAAGTTGATTTATACCCTACGGGGGTACCGTATCAGGAATACCCCTAGTGGGTATAGTGTTGTCAGTACTGGTACCCCCTAGGGGTATAACTTCGAATCAGCAAAGGAGAGCTTTATGACAATGCGCGAATATCAGGTGACCGGGATGACCTGCGGTCATTGCGAGACTTCGATCCGGGAAGAGGTCAGCCAGGTAGCAGGCATCCAGTCGATTGACGTGAGTGCGAAGACCGGAATGCTTGTCGTGACCGGCCAAGACGCACTGGACGATACAGCAGTCCTCGCAGCGGTCGAGGA
>NZ_JPRS01000254.1 GCF_000738085.1 Cryobacterium sp. MLB-32 | reverse complement strand
TCGTTTTTCGCGGGGGTCAGACTGCTTCTGCTGTTCGGCAACCTCGGGACGGCCCCGGTTCCGGATATCTGGTCCATGCACAACCCGATTGTGACCTCTCTGATCGGGATAATGGTCATGCTCGTGGTGTGTGTGCCGTCCGGTAACCGCGCGTTCTCGTCCCTCAGTTCCTGGTAACCCTCAGTTCCTGGTAACCCTCTGTTCCCGCTAACCCGCTGTTCCCGCTAACCCGCTGTTCCCGCTAACCCTCTGTTCCCGCTACTACCAAGGAGTCAACCATGACCACGTCACTCGGAATTCAGCACGCGTTCAGTGGCTTCGGCGTACCGGACATCGACGCGGCCCTGGCGTTTTACGGTGAGACCCTCGGCCTGGACGTGAGGCCGGGCGGGATGGGGCTCCTGCGAATCCACCTGCCCGGCGGCGCGGACGTGATCGTCTACCCGAAACCCGACCACGTTCCGGCCACCTTCACGATTCTCAACTTCGACGTGGCCGACATCGATGTGGCCGTTGACGAGCTCACCGCGCGCGGCGTGGAATTTCTGCGCTACGACGGCTTTCCCCAGGACGAGAAGGGCATCTCACGAGGGGGAGACCCGCAGATCGCCTGGTTCACAGACCCGGCCGGCAACATCCTCGCGGTGCTGCACAACTCCTAGGACGCGCGCGTGGGCCAGCGCTCAGTTGCGGCGCTTGCCGCCCTTGGCCCGGGTCGGCCGGGTGCGGCCGGGTGCCGTCTCCTGCCGCTTGCGGACGGCGGGTTTGGCCTGAGCGGCGGCAACGCGAAGGGCTTTCGCCGCGGCCTTGGCCTTGTCGGTCTTCTTGGGCTTGCGCGCCGGCTTCGCCCCCGGCGCACGTTCGTCCTCGGCCGGTGCGGCGGCGCGTGAACTGGCGCTGGAACGTCCGCGCACAATTCCGATGAATTCCTCAATGTCGTCGGTGGTCTCCGCGGTGATCCAGGCGAGGGCGATCTGCGTCTCCGGCACCCCGTCGACAGGACGGGAGATCACGTCTTTGCGACCGTACAAGCGCGCGATCGAGTGCGGCACGATGATGATGCCCACGCCCGCGGCGACCTGCTCCATCACCTCGTCCATGTCGCGCATGGCCGGCAGCGGGCGACGGGTGCCGTCACTCACCTCGGCGGCGATATCGCGCCAGGCCGGAACCTCGTCCGGATCCTGCAGGAGGTGCTCGTCGGCGAGGTCGGGAAGCGCGACGGTCTCGGCATCCGCTATCGCATGCCCCTTGGCCGCGACCACGACAGGTACCTCGCTGTACAGCCCGATGACACTGAGCTGGGTCTCATCGATGGGCAGGCGTACGAGGCTGACCTCGGCGCGGCCGTCGAGAAGCGCCGACACCTGCTCGCTCGTTTCGGTGCGAAAAACCTCGAGGGGAACGTCTGGGCGTCGTTCGGCCCAGATGCGAGTCCACTTGGTGGGAGTCACACCGGCGACGAAGGCAATGGAAAAGCTCACCGGCATCCTTTCTGCAGAAGTGAAAAGCCCCAACAGGGGTGCTCTCAGGCTATATCCTTAGACAATGAGTGCCGAAAAGAAAACCCAGACCATGAAGCCTGCCACGGCGGCCCAAAAACTCGGGATTCTGCTCGACGCGGCACCCGCAGACTTCCAGACCGAGCTTGTGACCCGTACACACCTCGCCGCCCTCATGGAGAACCCGCCCGAGTGGCTCGTTGAGTTGCGTGCCAATGGGCCGCACCCCAAGCAGGTCGTCGCCGCCAAGCTCGGCGTGTCGATCTCCGGACTCGCGCGCAGCGGAGCCACCGAACCCCTGACGACGGCCGAGATCAGTGCCCTGCTGCAGCAGCCGCCGGCGTGGCTCGTGCTCGAGCGTTCCACCCAGGCCGGTGTTCGCGCCGACCAGATCGCGGTGAAAGACCGTGACGCCCAGCGCGCCGCCAAGAAGGCGCACGTCGAGCGCCAGGCCGCGCAGGAACTGGCCAAGGAAAACCGCCAGGGCTAACGTGACGCCCGCCCCCAGCCGACGAAGGCGCTGGGCCGTCTAGGAATACTGGACCGTCTAGGAGTATTGGGGGCGCAGGAAGGCCACGACGTCGGCGAGCTCGGCCTGCGACACCGAATGGGCCATGCCCTCGTAGATGCGCTCGGTGAGGGTCGAGTGCCCGGGCAGCCACGCCTGAGTGCGCGCCACGGCGCTCTCGGGAATGATCGGGTCGGCCGTGCCCCGTCCCCAGAACACGGGAATGCCGCGTTCGGCCAGGGCGGCATCACCGGCGTTCACGGCGCTCGGCACGAAGCCCGAGAGCTGCACGGCGAAGGAGAACCGGTCGGGAGCCTGCCGCAGCAACTGGAGGGCCATGGCGCCGCCCTGGGAGAACCCCAGCACGCCCACGGATGTCGGCTGTTCGGAAAGCCCGTCGAGCCACTCCAGTACGGCGGCCGTCGCCGCCTCCACCGACGCGTTGTCCGGGTTGCCCGGATCACTGATCGGGAACCAGGCCCAGCCGCCACCGACGGGCAGGGGCGCTCGCAGCGCCGCGATCACGGGTTCGAGCGGGAGGTGCGGGGTGAGGGAGAAGAGATCGCCCTCGTGCGAGCCGTAGCCGTGCAGGATGAGCAGGAGCGGACGACCGACCCGGTCTGCGGCGGAGGCCGACCAGAGCACGGCATCCGTGTCGATCGGCGTGACGTTGTCGCTGTTGTCCATTGCTGCCCTTCCGTTTCGATCGACGCAGGAGGGGCGTTGACCACGTCAATACTTTCATTGCCGTGGCAACTTTGTGCGCCCGTGCGCATCTGCCCCTCCGGTACGCAAGAATGAATCCATGAGCGTGCGCACACCTGACCCCGATCCGGACTGGCTGCCGAAAGGCGATACCGGCGTGCCCAACAGCAATCCGGCCTGGCTGAAAGACGTCGAGCTCGCCGAGATCCGACGTCGGCTGCCCATTCTCTACATCGAGGCGGTGCCCGTGCGGGTCGACGGTCTCGGCCAGGTCGTGCAGGTCGGCGTACTGCTGCGTGCCCGGCCCACCGGAGAAATGACGCGCACGCTGGTTTCCGGGCGTGTCATGTTCGGCGAGACCCTGCGTGATGCGTTGTTCCGCCACCTCGAAAAGGACCTCGGCCCGATGGCGTTCCCGCAGATGCCGGTCAGCCCGATTCCGTTCACGGTGGCCGAGTACTTTCCGATGCCGGGTATCACCGCCTTCACGGATGACCGCCAGCACGCCGTGTCCCTGGCCTACGTCGTGCCCGTCACGGGAACGTGCGACCCCCGGCAGGACGCGCTCGAGATCACCTGGATGACGCCCGAGGAAGCGGTATCGCCCGGGGTGTCCGCCGAGATGGAGGGCGGCCGCGGGGCGCTCCTGCGCGCCGCCATGGCATCCGTCGGTCTGCTGCGCTAACGGCCTGAACCGGATGCGCCGCCCAGACGGGCGCGGCGCATCCGTCGGAACCTAGCTCAGCCCGAGAGTGTCGAGGAAGAGCCGCGCGTAGCGGGCTGCGTCGACATCGAGGGCTACCTCCACCGTCTCCCATTCGTCGGCGAGGCCGTGCACGATGTCTTCACCCGGGTGTCGACGCAGGTCCACGAGGGTTTGTCCGCGCCCGTAGCCGGAGAGCTGAATACGCACCGGGCGCATCTCGGTGCGCAGCGCACCCGGATCGACGAGCGCGCACACCGCGCCGGCGTCGCCGATCAGTCCGGAGTACTCGCTGGCGCGGTCGGCGCCGAGCACGATGCGGTTGGTGAGCAGGGAACCCACCACGCGGCCGAGCTCCGAGTCACCCGTTGCCAGGGCGGTCGCCGTGTGCTCGGCGATCCCGACCTGGTTGAACACATCCAGGCCGTACATGAACGTGGGAATTCCCGAGTCGAGCACGATCGCCGCGGACTCGGGGTCGTGCCACACGTTGAACTCGGCGACGGCCGTGGCGTTGCCCACGCTTGCCGAGCCGCCCATGAACACGATGCGCTCGATGTTCGAGGCGAGGTCGGGGTACTGACGCAACAACAGCGCGAGGTTGGTCTGCGGGGCGAGGGCCACGAGGGTGACCGGTCGCGGGCTGGCCTGGATCAGGGAGCGCATGAGCTCGATCGAGCTGACGTCGCGGGCGTTCCGGTCGCCCGGCGGCAGGCGGAGGGTTCCGAGTCCGCCCTCGCCGTGCACGTGCGAGGCCGATCGGGCCGGCTCGAGCAGCGGACGGCGGGCACCGGCGGCCACGGGAATGTCGCCGGCCCCGGCGACGTCGAGAATGCGCAGGGTGTTCTCCACGACGCGCTCCAGGGACGCATTGCCGGCCACGCAGCTGATCCCGAGAACGTCGATCCCGGGATGGGCGACGGCGAACAGAATGGCGAGGGCGTCATCGACGCCGGTGTCAACGTCGAGGATGACCGGGATGGCAGGTGTTGTAGGCATCCGCTCAGCCTAGTTTGCGCGGCGTGTGCCGGGGACGGCTAGCGAACCAGACGTACCTCGTGCAGCTGCTCGCCGAGCACCTCTTCAACCTTTTCGTGGCCGTCGGCGACGTAGCCGTTGCGAGCGTAGAAGGCGTGGGCACGGGGGTTGTCGGCGGCAACCCAGAGAATCGAGGTGCCCGGGTCGACGACGGCGTCGAACATCCGCTGGCCGGCGCCGGTGCCTGGTAGGCCTGGAGCAGGTACATCACCGTGAGTTCGCGGGTGCCGGCGGGCTGGTCGGTGTCGTGGGTGGGGGCGCTTCCGGCGAACCCGATAATGTCGCCATCGACGAGGGCGACGACCTGGCGGTACTGCGGTCCTCTGGCCGTGATGCCGTGCCACATAGCGGCCAGACGCTCCGGACGCAGCTTGGACAGGGCCGCGGCGGTGAGCAGGTGATCATAGGTCTCGTGCCAGCAGGCCGCGTGTACGCGACCGAGGCTGTCGGCATCCGCTTCTTCAACGGGCCGAACGTCAACAACAACTGTGGTGTTCATGTAGCGACTGTACCTGCGTTTGGAGGCGGTTTTTGCCACACGCAGGCAGATACACACAACGGGCCGGCCTCGTGAGAGACCGACCCGTCATGCATGATTCAGCGGATGCCGCGGGGCTTAGCCCTGCGAGCGGCGCGGTGCGCCGCGGCCTGCTCCACCGGATGCGGCGCCGCGAACGAGTCCGCCCACCTGCAGGCTGCCGACGCGAGGTCCGCC
>NZ_JPRS01000253.1 GCF_000738085.1 Cryobacterium sp. MLB-32 | reverse complement strand
TCGGTGGGACTCATTAGCGATTCGACCAACCCACCCGAGACCGGTGGAGTCGCCGAGACCGGCGACGAAGGAATCACCGACGAAACAAACACGCACATCACCACTGGAAGTAGACATGACTTCAGTGTAGGAACCGTGAACAATTCGCGTGCACATCGCATGCGGTAGCGTCGGGAACACGTCCGCATCTGAGCGTGCTCGAATGGAATGGGTCAAACATGAGCAGTAGTGTCCTCGTTTATACCGGGCGCATCGGCGATCACAATGACCGAGGGATGAAGGGTGCTGCCATCGTGGGAGCTGCCCTCGGCCGGCGGCTAGGGATTGAGCCGACTGTCATCGGGCATCCCGAACCTGCTCTCAACGGGAATTGGGACGTCGAGTTGGACGCGGCACTTCCGGGGCTCCAGTCCATTCAAGCAGCTCACAGTGCCGCTTTAGGTTTGGGCGGCAGTCCGATCTTCGCCTGGCCGCGGTGCGCCGCAGCCATCGCCACTCTCCCCAATGTTGCCGCACAGCACCCAGACGCCATTGTGGTGTGGTTCGATGCTCATGCCGATCTC
Organism: Cryobacterium sp. MLB-32; assembly: GCF_000738085.1. Lineage (GTDB taxonomy): Bacteria > Actinomycetota > Actinomycetes > Actinomycetales > Microbacteriaceae > Cryobacterium. The sequence continues at coordinate 1,471 of NZ_JPRS01000253.1, read as the reverse complement.
AACACTCCGGAGAACACCACAACTGGCTACCTTGGAGGGCTGGCACTAAGTGCGTCCCTTGGCTGGTGGGATTCTGGACTCGGAGCCGGCCTCGACCCCCGAAACGTGGTCCTCGGAGGAACGCGCGATCTGGATCCAGCGGAGCAGTCCCACGTCGACAATGGCACGATCGCCCTCGCGAGCGGACCCGATATGCTCACGAAACTCGATCAACTCGTCTCAGACCGCCCGATCTACTTCCACCTCGACTGCGACGTACTCGACCCCGGAATCATGCCAACCGACTACACCGTGCCTCACGGTCTCACGCTCGATGACCTGACCGCAGTCGCCACACGCCTCGCCCACAACCCTGTAATTGGCGTTGAAATTGGTGAATTCGAGGACCACGGCAATGCGGAACTGGCCCGCTCTCAGGCAGATCGCCTTGTCTCCGCACTCGGCCCGTTACTGAGTACTAATCGTTGACGACCGATTCGCCGTCCCGTAGGGGGTTCCCTTGTGACACACCACCGGCAAGCTTGGCAATCGCGCGGAGAGCTGGCAAATTCGTCGCGCTGGGGGCCGGTTTGGGGGTTGAGGTTCAGCCCGTGTCAAGCTGTCGCCGCGTACGCTCGGCACTGTGCGAGGCAAGGACTCTAGCGAAGCGTCGGACGATGCCCCGATCACCGGGTACTCAGGGATCTACAACGCCGACGGTGGTCTGGCGGGCGAGATCCGCTACCTACTTGGTCACCTCTTCGGCTCGGTTGAGTGTTCTCTCTGCGACATCACCCATTCACCCGTTCGCCGGAAGCCGGAGTGGGACCGTATGGTGGCCAGGATTGGTGTTCCCCTCGTCGTGCTCCACCGTAACGAACTCGACGAACGTCTCTCGGCGGCCATGCGAAATGTCGCGCTGCCAGTCGTCGTCGCTCACCACTCCGACGGATCAACATCTGTCGCGCTGACCGCCGACCAACTCACCCAGCTTGGCGGGTCTGTCAACGATTTCGAGCACGCCCTGCTCGCGCAACGCCGAGACCCCTGATCGCGCGACAGCCCGCCCCGCAGACCGATCGTCTTTCGCGATACAAGCGCGGTACCGAGCGTACGGCTGGCGGGCCGGCCCACTTTCGCACCGCCGCCGCAAGGGCGAGGCTTGCGCCAGCAAGGGAAGCGAGGCATTCGGTTCGGGTCTTGGACAGCGGACAACAGCTGCGTAACTCGAAAGCAACACGAGAATGGCCTTGCCCCCGGTTGGTGGACACGGGGTTATGCGGCTTTGGAAGAGGCCTCGCTCTGGTTTGAGTAGTGCATCTCGAGCTCGACTGGGCTGACCTGGTCGGGGGGAGCGTGCCGGCGAAAGTCATATCGGTCCCGATGAAGGACCAAGGTTAAACTTTGAATCGGCTCCGAAATTGTTCCAGAATTTCTGACTCCGGCATCGGGTCAGAATTATCGATCTGCAGGTCCCACGCGAGATCGACAC
>NZ_JPRS01000252.1 GCF_000738085.1 Cryobacterium sp. MLB-32 | reverse complement strand
GTCGGCCCCAGCCATCCTCGAGGTCCCGCTCGCCCGCTGAGCCCGCTCGCCCCCCCCCCCCGTTGGTCGAGGCGCGACGAAGGAGCGATCGAGGCCTCGTGAGCCGACAGTCCAACGTCCCCCCCCCGTTGGTCGAGGCGCGACGAAGGAGCGATCGAGGCCTCGTGAGCCGACAGTCCAACGTCCCCACCCCGCCACCCTCCGGAACCGTTAGCGCCACACTGGGCGCTGCGGCTGCGGCTGCGGCTGCGGCTGCGGCTGCGGCTTCAGGGCGCGGCGTCGAATGTGACCGACGCGTCGACGCCCGACCCGGTCCGCGGTGTCAGCGAGGCCGTTCCCCGGCTGGACCTCGCGAGCTGGGCCACGATCGCCAGCCCGAGTCCGCTGCCGGTATGGTCGGACCCGGCCCGCCAGAAGCGGTCGAAGGCGCGCACGCATTCCTCCGACGACAACCCGGGACCTTCATCGAGCACGTGCAGGGCGGTGGGTGTCCCCGGCCCGGGAACAACGACGCGCACGATGATCGTGCCGCCCGGCGGGCTCACGGAGAGCGCGTTATCCACGTAATTGTCGAGGATCTGCTCCGGGGCCAACGCCGTCGCCCGAACGGATGCCGCGGCCGGGCCCTCGTAGACAATCGTCACGTCCGACTCCTGCGCGAGCGGCTGCCACTGTTCCACGCGTTCCCGCGCGATCGCGGCGAGGTCGAGCACCTCCAGCGGCGCGGAACTCGCCTCGGTACGGCTGAGGAGCAGGAGTCCCTCCACGATGTTGCCGAGACGGTCCACCTCGCCCTCGGCGGCGGCGAGGCGCTCGGTCGCGGCGGCCGGGTCGGTGTCGAGCAGATCGCGCGCGCGCTCCAGCCGCAGGCGCAGGGCGGTGAGCGGGGTGCGCAACTGGTGTGAGGCATCCGCCGCGAAGGTGCGCTGCTGCTGGATGAGCGTATTGAGTCGCTCGGCCATGAGATTGAACGACATCGAGAGCGAGCGGAGCTCCGGTGCGCCGGAGGTCTCGTCGGCGCGGGCAGCGAGATCGCCCTCGGCGAGGCGTTCCGTCGCCCCCTGCAACAGCTTGAGCTGCCGAGTGACGCGGCCGGAAAAGATGAGGCCCACGAGTCCCGCCACGAGTACGGTCGTGAGCGCGACGAGACCGAGCAGGCGGATTTGGCGGTTGACGGCATCCGTCACCACCTGGCTGGGATAGGTGAGGCGCACGGCACCCAGCACTCGGGCGCCGCTGAACACCGGAACCGTCACATACAGAAGCTCGGTTTTGAGGGTGTCCGAGTAGCGCTTTCCCGAGGTGACGCGACCGGTGAGGGCCTCGGCGATCTCGGGCCGTGACGCGTATGAGGTGCCGAGGCTGGACTCGTCGTCGTCGCTCGTGACGATCGCCGTGCCGGAAGCATCGACGATCACCACGCGGGCACCGCCGGCATCGCGATACGTGCGCGCCAGTGCCCCGAGCGTCGACTCATGCGCGGCGGTCGGGTTCTCGAGTGACTCCTCGCTGCGTCCGGCGAGCACGAAGGCATCGCGCTCGAGGGCCGTGACGATGCGGTCGTTCTCCACGGTGCGCAGGTAGGAACTCAGCGGAATGTCCTGCACGAGCAGCATCAGCAGGGTGACACCGATGAAGGCTGCCATGAGCCGCCATCTCATGCGGGCGCTGCCGGCAGCGAGGGAACCGCGAAGCGAAAGCCCACGCCGCGAACCGATTCGATCCAGGCGGGGTTGCCGAGCTTCTTGCGGATGGCGGCGATGTGCGCGTCCAGAGTCTTCGTGGTTCCGTACCAGTTGGTGTCCCACACATCATGCAGAATATCGCCGCGGCGGAACACCGCGCCCGGGTCCTCCGAGAGGTAGACGAGCAGGTCGAATTCCTTGGGTGTGAGGTACACGACGGTGCCGCCCAGTGTAACGCGCTGCGCCCGGGTGTCGATCACCAGATCGCCGAGCGTGCGCTCCGCGGCATCCGTCTCAGGGTCACTGTCGGCGTCGGCGGGCGCGAAACGCCGCGAAACCGCCCGGATGCGCGCCACCAGTTCACGCATGCCGAACGGCTTGACGACATAGTCGTCAGCGCCGATCTCGAGGGAGATCACGCGGTCGATCTCGTCGTCGCGGGCGCTGACCACGATGATCGGTGTTTGGCTGGTCACGCGGATGGCGCGGCACACATCGGTGCCGTCCATGTCGGGCAGTCCGAGGTCGAGCAGAACGAGGTCGGGCTGGTAATCAGCCATGGCTGCGAGGGCGGCCGCGCCCGTGGCGACGCGGCGGCAATCGATGTTGGCATACGTCAGGCCGTCAATGATTCCGTCGGCGACCGACGTGTCGTCTTCGACCAGGAGAACTCGCATGAGTCAATCATGCCGCCGTCACGGGAATATCGGGGGAGGGGCAGGGGGCAGGGACGGCGTTCTTGGACAAGTCTTGGATGTTCCCGGGGTGGTTGTAGAGGAACGCCTCCGTAGGCTCAAAGCATGAAGTCGAAAACGGTCACGATCCTCTCCATCGTCGGGGTGCTTGTCATTGCCACGGGCGCCATGGCCGTGAACGCCGACACGCTCTCGTCGATCGGCCCCGGCACGATCGGCCGCGCCACAGAGGTGCTCGTGCCGGTCGCCACGGATGCCCCGGCATCCGCCGTGCCGGCCCCGAGCGATTCCAGCACACCCACCAGCACACCGGCCGTGACCCCCGCGTCGAGTGACGACCACGATTCCGAGTCCGAGCACCAGGAAAGCAGTGATGATGACTAAGACCGTTCACCCGGCGCGCGGCGCCCGAATCGTCACCGGTGCCGCCTCGGCACTCACTCTCGTGGCGATGGTCGCCGGGTTCCAGATTTCGGCCACGGTGGCGCAGCCGCAGGCCGCTGCCCCGGCTGCTGCCGCGTCCTCGGCCCAGACGCTGGCCGCACC
>NZ_JPRS01000251.1 GCF_000738085.1 Cryobacterium sp. MLB-32 | reverse complement strand
CTTCGTCGCGCCTCGACCAACGGGGGGGGACGTTGGACTGTCGGCTCACGAGGCCTCGATCGCTCCTTCGTCGCGCCTCGACCAACGGGGGGGGGGCGAGCGGGCTCAGCGGGCGAGCGGGACCTCGAGGATGCTGGGGCCGACGGGCGCCCCGGTGAGCGCACGCTCCAGGTCGGTGCGCGTGGCGGCCAGGGTGTACTCCCAGCCGTAAGCCGCCGCGAGAGCCGCCAGGTCGACGTGGCGCGGCGTATACAGAACCCGGTCAAGGGCCGCTGAGGGCGCGGTTGCAGCCACCTCGAGGCCGTCGAAGATGGTGCCGCCGCCGTCCGTGCCCACGATAACCTGCAGCCTCGGCGGGGTCTCCCCAGGCGCAAGCAACAGCGAGCCCACGTCGTGCAACAGCGTGAGGTCACCGAGCAACAGGCGGGTGACGCCCGCCGACCGTGGTTCGGGGCCCGCCTGACTCGCCAGAGCGATGCCCATCGCGGTCGATACCGTGCCGTCGATGCCAGCGAGGCCCCGGTTGGCGTGCACCGAGATCTTCTTGCCGGGCACCCGTCGATCCGCCTCGCGAATCAGCCGGGACGCTCCCAGCACGAGCCGGTCGTGCGGCCAGGAGGCCCGCCAGACGGCGTCCACGAGGAGGGGCCTGGTGAGCGGTGCCCGCAGCGCTGCCAGCTCGGTGCGGGAGATGCCCCTCTTGTCGAGCGGGTATGAGTCACGCTCGGACTCCGCCTGCAGGAGCTGGCGGCTGGTCATCACCCAGCGCCCCAGCCATTCGCGGGCCCGGGGGGTCGCACGGGCGGCGACGGAGGCGGCATCCGCTTCCGCCGCGCGCGCCAGAGCATTCGCGGCATGCGCGGGGTTGTACCACTCGGTTCCGGTGGGGGCCACGACGATGGTCTGCACGCCCAAGCGGCCGATGAGGGCGGGTACCTCGCGGCTGAGTGTGGGGTGCCCGAACACGATGACGCGTTCGATGCGACCGCCGAGGTCCTCGGCGTGCAGCAGCTCGCGGTAGGTGACGACCAGGTTGGGCCCGAAGCGCGATCCACTCGACACCTCGGCCAGCAGCGGCCAGCCGCCGTTACGGGCGAGTTGCTCGGCCGCGGGCCCGGCGCCGTGGCCAGCGACGACCACGGTTCGCAGCCCCGGCGCGATCTGCACGAGCGCGTGCACGTCGGGCGGAGCGGGTTCCCGGGCAGCTTCGGCAGCAGCGTCGTCGAGCCCCTCAGTTTCGTCCGGGCCCCAGGAGGCACGGTCCTCCGCGTTGTCGCGAGCATCCTGCCCGGATCCGGCGACGAGGCTCACCCAGCCGCCTTCCACGGGGCTCGATTCACCGTGCACCGGTGTCGCGGCAGCTGCCGCGCCCGCCGGTCTTACCAACGATGGCGCGTCCACGCGCCCAGCAGCGAACGTACCGGCGGATTCAGACACGTCAGTCCGGTCGGGCGAACTCGGCGCGTCAGAGGACTCAGGGACGTCAGACGAGTCAGACGACTCAGACGAGTCAGAGACGTCAGACGAGTCAGAGACGTCAGACGAGTCAGAGACGTCAGACGAGTCAGGCCGGGCAGGCCGGGCAGGCAGGGCAGACCGGGCAGGCAGGGCAGACGCCTCAGAAAAATCAGGCGAGCCAGCGAGGTCCGGCAGCGTCACGGCAGCGGAGAGCGGCTCCCGGAATGCGAGGTTGAGCTGCACCGGGCCAGGGGTCAGCGTGTGGGCGCCGAGGGCCGCATCCGTTGCCCGGCGCGCGAGAGCTACGGCCACTGCGGGCTCGTCCGGCTCGCCGGTCGGCGCGGGCACATCGAGGGAGAGGTGCGCCGCGACCCCGAACATGCCCGGCTGAACGGTGGTCTGGTTCGAGCGGATGCCCCGCAGCTCACTCGGCCGGTCGGCCGTCAGCAGGATGATCGGCACGCCCGAATGGTGTGCCTCGAGCACGGCCGGGTGGAGATTGGCGACGGCCGTTCCCGACGTGGTGATCACGAGGGCCGGCAGCCCGGTTTCCACCGCGAGACCGAGGGCCAGAAAACCCGCGCCCCGTTCATCGGTGCGCACGTGCAGGCTGATACGACCCAGTCGTTCGAGCTCTGCACACGCCAGGGCCAGCGCCTGCGAGCGCGCACCGGGACTTAGAACGACCTGCCGCACGCCGAGGCGCACGAATTCGTTCAGGAGGGCGAAGCTGAAATCGGTGGCTGGGCTTCCGCTACGAAGCGGTGTTGGCATCCGTTTCAGGAATCCCGGCGGCCGGGCTGGTCGCCTTCGCCCGGATCGGTGGTCTTCGGCACGTCCTGGTCTTTCTTGGCGTCGGGCTTGTCGAGGTCAGCAAGCTCCTCTTCGAGGCGGCGAAGACGATCGCGGGTGTCCTTGTCGTTGTTGAGGGAGCGCAGAAATTCGGGGTCGTCATCGGGTGCCACGGTGCGGAAGGAGCGGCCCACGGGCGATGCTCCGCGACCGCGCCCGACAAAGAGCCAGAGCAGCGGCCCGATCAGAGGAACGAGCACGATGACGAAGATCCAAACCCAACGCGGCAGCCCACGCACGCGCTTGCGCTCGAACAGGGCGCAATCCACGACTGTGTAGACCGTCAGGATGAGGAGGGCCAGTCCGATGAAGATCAGCAGCTTGGGCATGACCTAATTGTAAGCCGCTCCCCGCGATGGCGCGATGCAGGAAGGTCCCGACCGACCCCGTTCAGCCACCTCACGGCAATGCGGCGTCGGTTGACGTCGAATCTTCAGACGGTGAGGTCACTGAAATTTGCGCGGACCGCAGCGTGCGCACAGTTGCGCATCCTATGCTGGGCAGATGAAATCTGTCCCCTCCTGGGTGTCTTACTCGGTCTATCGCGTGCTGCTCTTCGCCGTTCCCCTCGCGATCTTGCTGGTGCTCGGCATCAAGGAATGGATCGCTGCCGTGATCGCCGCGCTCGTGGGCATGAGCCTGTCATTCATCTTCCTGCGCAAGCCCCGAGAGAAGGTTGCACGCGACCTGTACGCCGCGCGCCACCGCGAGGAGCCGCCCGTTCACGAAGACGCCGCTCTCGAAGACGCTGCCCTGGATCGCGAGGAACAGAAGACTGCGCCCGGCACTTCAGCCCCTGTTGCTTCAGCCCCCGATACTTCAGCCCCTGACGAGCCGCACACGGCCGCTCGTCAGGACAGCAAACAGCCCTGACCCACCTCGTTCAGAGCGTGTTCGGGCGGGCCCGGCCTAGAGCGCGAAGGCCAGACCGAGCAGCACGCCGTAGGCGAGAGCCGAAATGCCCGTGAGCTTGAGGGCGAGGATGAGCTCGCCCGCCGAGCGACCCGTCACGGCAATGATGCACGCCGGCAGGGCTACGAGCAGCACGAAGAAGGTGAAGTACGCCAGCGGGTAGAACAGCGAAAAGAAGCCGACGATCACAAACGGCAACAACAGGAACACGCAGAATGCCACACGCCCCCACTTCGGGCCGATCAGCACGGCGAGCGTGCGCTTGCCTGCCGCCTTGTCCGGCTCAATGTCGCGCAGGTTGTTCACCATGAGAACGGCGCAGGCGATCAGCCCGATCCCGATGGCGCTCAGCCAGCTTTCCACATTGATGCGTCCCACCTGCACGTACGTTGTGCCCATCGTGGCCACAAGCCCGAAGAACACGAATACGAACAGCTCCCCCAGGCCCAAATACCCGTAAGGCTTCTTGCCGCCGGTGTACAGCCACGCTGCGGCAATCGCGACGACCCCCACAATCAGGAGCCACCAGTACTGCGTGAGGAACACGAGTACGAGGCCGGCGAGCGCGGCGAGGCCGAAGAATGCCAGAGCCACGGTGAGTACCGTGCGAGGTTTGGCGGCGCCTGCCGCGGTCAGGCGGGCCGGGCCCACCCGAAAGTCATCAGTGCCGCGGATGCCGTCCGAATAGTCATTCGCGTAGTTCACGCCGATCTGCAGGCACAAGGCCACGAGCAGGGCGAGGAGGGCGCGAACGGGGTGGTACACGCCCGGGTTGCTCGCCACGATGGCGGCCCCGGTGCCGAGGGCCACGGGGGCGATGGCGAGAGGAAGCGTGCGCAGCCGTGCCCCGGATATCCAGTCGCCGGCCGACGCCGGCTTAACGGTGTTGTGGCCGCGGAGCGCCGGGTTGTTGCGCTTGGCCGGGTTGCCCGACTTCCCGTGAGTCTTGGGCGCGGGTGCCTTGGTCGAGCCTGTCGAGGCCCCTGTCGAACCACCAGCAGAGCCTTTAGGCAAGCCGGTTGTCGCTTGGGTCGAGCCTGTCGAGACCCCTGTCACACCACCAGCAGAGCCTTTAGGCAAGCCGGTTGTCGAGCCTGTCACACCACCAGCAGAGCCTTTAGGCAAGCCGGTTGTCGACCCTGTCGAGACACCGGCAGGGTTCATTCGTTCTTGTCTGGGCCGCACGGGCCGCGCTCCATTTGCCACGCCACAATTCTACCCGGGGGCGCGAACTCGGGGCCGACGGCACACGGATGATCAGAGCAGTGCACTCACGGCCCGGCGGTCGGGCTTCCCGGACGAAAGTACGGGAATGGCGGGCACGTCCACGAGTCGCGCGGGTCGGGCCGCACGACCGAGAACGGAGACGACGGCATCCACGATGCCGGCAAAGACCGCCGAACTGGGGGTCTGGTCACCGCCACCGGGCGCCGAGGCGCGCACGACGATGGGAACCTGGCCCCATTCGGGGTCGTCGGCGGCCACGACAACCGCCCCGGCCAGGCCAGGCAGGGTTCGCACGATCGCCTCGACGGCGTCGAGCGACACCTTGACTCCACCGGAGATGATCACGTTGTCCGCACGACCGAGCACCCGTACGATGCCGGACTCGGCGTCAACCGTGCCGAGATCTCCCGTGCGATACCAGCGCACGCCATGCACCTCGACGAACCGCTCCGCGGTGCGTGCGGCGTCTCCGAGATACCCCTCGGCAAGAACGGCCCCGGTGATCTCGAGCTGACCGTCCACCACCCGCACCCGCGTATTGCCGATCGGCACGCCGTTGTAGACGCATCCTCCAGCGGTTTCCGACGAGCCGTACGTGCGCACCACACGCAGGTCCATGGCTTCGGCCCGGTGGAGTAAATCCCCAGGCATCGCCTGGCCGCCCACGAGAATGGCCGTGAAGCGTCTCAGCACCGCGCACATCCGCCGGTCGTCGGCCGCTGCGTCCAGGAGCCGGGCCAGCTGCACCGGCACGAGAGAGGTGTACCGAAGCGGTTCGGTCATGGTCTCCGCGATGTCTCGGAAGTGCAGCGGGTCAAAGTGACCCGCCGGTAACACGACCGGCGTCGTGACGGCCGCGAGCGACCGAACGAGCACCTGCGCGCCGGCGATGTAGTGCGTGGGCAACGCCAGCAACCATTGGCCGGGTCCGCCGAGCGCATCGCTCGACGCGGCGGCAGCGGCCAAGAGCGCGTCGGTGCTGAGCATCACCCGCTTGGGCGCATCGGTGGATCCCGACGTTTCGATCACCAGGGCGACCGAGCGCGGAACCGTGAGATCGACGAGGCGAGCACTGGATGCCGCCATCGGCATGAGTGCCGCACCGCTCGACGTCAGGGCCTCCCGCAGCACCGGAATGAGGTCGAGCGGTCCGAGCGCGTCGGGGCCAATCACCGGGACCACATGCAGCGGCCGCGTCATCTGACGTGCACCGTTCAGTACTGCCAGGGGAACGGCGACCAGTCGGGCTCCCGTTTCTGGAGGAAGGAGTCGCGTCCCTCGACGGCCTCGTCTGTGCCGTAGGCGAGGCGGGTGGCCTCTCCGGCGAAGACCTGCTGTCCCACAAGACCGTCGTCGACGGCGTTGAATGCGAATTTCAGCATACGAATGGCCGTCGGTGACTTGGTGAGAATCTCCCGACCCCAATCCAATGCGGTGGCCTCCAGTTCGGCATGCGGAACGACGGCGTTGATCGCACCCATCTCGAGGGCGCGCTGCGCGGAATACTCACGCGCCAGAAAGAAGACCTCGCGGGCGGCCTTCTGCCCGACCTGCCGGGCAAAGTACGCGCTGCCGTAACCGGCATCGAAGGAGCCGACATCGGCATCCGTTTGCTTGAATTTGCCGTGCTCCGCGCTCGCGATACTGAGGTCGCACACCACGTGCAGGGAGTGTCCGCCGCCGGCCGCCCATCCGGGGATGACGGCGATGACGACCTTGGGCATGAAGCGGATGAGTCGCTGCACCTCGAGGATGTGTAGTCGTCCGCCGCGAGCCTTGTCGATCCCCGATGAGGTCTCGCCGTCGGCGTACTTGTATCCGTCGCGACCGCGAATGCGCTGATCGCCCCCGGAACAGAATGCCCAGCCGCCGTCCTTGGCACTCGGGCCGTTGCCGGTGAGCAGCACCACGCCGATGCGCGGGTTCGTGCGAGCGTCCTCGAGTGCGTTGTAGAGCTCGTCAACCGTGTGTGGTCGGAAGGCATTGCGCACCTCCGGCCGGTTGAACGCGATGCGGGCGATGCGTCCGCTCAGATCATGGTGGTAGGTCACGTCAGTGAGGGATTCGAAGCCGGAAACATCGTTCCACTGGGTGGCATCGAATATTTCGGATACCTGCTTTTTGGTGGGTCCAGTGTTCATGGAGCCAGCCTACTTGGCCGCTCCATTCGCTACCCCGAAACACAGATTACCGGCTGAAATTACGCTGTGAAAAGAGTCAAGTCAACCC
>NZ_JPRS01000250.1 GCF_000738085.1 Cryobacterium sp. MLB-32 | reverse complement strand
AGCCGTGGAGTCCTCGGTTACTCGCCAGAGCCCGTTGGTACTCGAGGTATGAAACTCTCCTCCTCTGGCTTGGTATTCAGCCGTAATCGCCTTCCACGACTCTGAGTTGTACTGGGCGGTGACGTTTCTCCAGTTCGCAGGGGCTGTCGACGCTATAACCTCCGCGCCGACTTTCTCACTTCCGGACGTATCTGGACTGGGGTATTGCCAGAGCCATCGGTAGAAGGCCGTGGCGACTTCGACTGCTCCGAACGTCGTGTGTTTTGCTTCTGCCTGCGCGGTGAGCACCATATCAGCGGTGCGGTCGAGGCCGCCGAGGCATCCAGTGGGGGCGACATCATCGCCCAGGCTTGTGTCCCCACCGGGTGTGGTGCCTGTGACTGTGGGGGTGCTGGATGGTGGTGCGGCGACTGTTGCGGGGGCCGGGCGGGTGATGTTGTACGCGAGGCCTCCCCCGATGGCGACGACGATAACGGCCGCGCCAATGACATAAGGCCAGCGGCTGCGCCCGGATGCTGTGACCATTCGCATGGTGTCTCCTTGGTTGTGGCGTTAGCCGGCGAAGCTAAGAACGGCGCCGACGATGATGGCCAGACCGGCAAGGGCAGCGAGAGCGATTCCTGACCAGACGGCTTTGCGGCGTCCTTGGGAGTGGGCTTGCGGGTTGGGGTTGGTTTCACCGGACGCACCCGACATGGCAACGATTCCGAAGATCAGGTATCCAATGGACACGAGAATCCCGATCGCCCAGAGGGCCGCGATGAGTTTCTGCCACAGGGCCGTGAATTCGGCCCCGCCGAAGGAGAAGTCGGGGATGATGCCGTCCAAGGGGTTCTGGATCGCCGCGAGGATGATGAGCTCGTGCATGGTCAGGCCTTCCTGGTCGGTGACGGCGCTGTGGATACGACGGCGTGCAGCGACCGGACGACGCTGGCGGCGGCCGCGGTGAAGGCGTCCCGGGTCGCCGGGTTGAGGTTGCTGAGGGTGAGGGGGCCGCGCTCGGCGATGTGGGCGTCGTAGGGGATTTCGTGCAGGGCACTAATGCCGGCATTTTTGAGGAGTCGTTCGACTTCGTCGCGGACGGCGGCATTTTCGGGTCGTCCGTCGGTCAGTCGGATGGCGATGGCGGTGTCTGCGAGGTGGGCGGATTGTCCGCCCGCGGAGCGGAGTTCGTCGAGGAGCTGGATGGCTTCGAGGACAGAATCGCCGGCGTTCATGACGGGGATGACGAGGACGTCGGAGACAGACACAGCGCCTTGGAAGGCCGAGGACGTGGTGACGTTGCCGGAGTCCATGACGCGGATCGCGTAGAACTCATCGATGACACCGGCAACGGCAGTGACGGAATCATTGGTGAGGCGTTCCCGGCGGCCGGTGGAACCGATCACGGACGCGAAGGAGGTTTGAGGTGCGGTGTAGCCAGCGATGTGGCCTGCTGTGCGAATGTGGGTGACGTCTCGCACCAGCTCGCCGAGGCCGAGTTGCGGGTTGCCTTCAGCGCGGAAGTTCAGGGCACCGGGGTCATCAGACACTTCCAAGATTGCGACGGACCCGCCGCGAATTGCCGCAAGCACTCCACCGAGTAGCAAAGCGATCGGGGTTTTCCCGGTTCCGCCCTTGGGATTATTCACCAGGATCGACACAGCGCGAATCCACGTTGCCTGGCGAATCGTCGTTTCATCAATGCCCCGCAACTCCGTGAGGTGGCGCTGAGCGGCCTCAGCTGGTCCAGGGGCCACCGGCAATCCCAGCCGCGCGAGGACACCGCGAAACCCGGTGCTCGCTTTTGCCGGATTGGACGTGCGGGACGCGGCCGCGAGGCCGGCGGCCGGGTTAATGAAGAGCGCCGACGTGTCGGGCCGGTCGCCGGAATCCGGGAAGATAGGTGAGGCGGGCGCCGCAGGTGTCCCCCGGTCGATACTGTCCGGGTTCTCGTCGAGGATGGTTTCTGCACGGCGGCGAGGCAGCGTCGGGGTGGTGACGGTGGTGTCTTCTTCGACGTAGTCTCCGGCGCGGTCAGCGGCGCTGAACGCGTCACCGGTGTTCACGTGACTGCTGTTACTCATGGGCTTTATTTCCTCTCGAGTAGCTGTTATATGCCCAAGGCACATACTTCTCCGCTAAGGCGACACAATAATCCCACTTTCAGGCTTTGGAAACTACCCCCCAAAGTAGAAAAAATAAATGTTAAGTCGCGACAAAATTTCCTGATTC
>NZ_JPRS01000249.1 GCF_000738085.1 Cryobacterium sp. MLB-32 | reverse complement strand
GACCGTGTTGCTCGAGTTCCCGGATGATTGCGTATCCGTAGGAGGGGCCAGCCTCCAGCGCACGCAACGCCAGAAAACCCAGCGTTGCCCTCAGCCAATCACTCGGCCACTCCTCGCCTGGCGATGCCGGGAGATCCTGACTGGTTGCGTCCATAACTAGATTGTGTCTCTAAGTAGTTCGTGTGTCAAGGGGCGCGACGTGCGCGAGACATCCGCACGGGCACTGATCGGCCTTGCGGAGCCGCAGGAGAACGGACGGGGTTCAGGGAATCACGCGGCAGTCCAGAACACCTCGTCGTGACCGGTGTGACCGGTGATGGTGAGACCCGCCGTTGCGGCGATCTCGTCAGCGATGTGCCCGAGTGCCCCGACAACCTCGTCACGGAACGAATCGAAGTCACCATGATCGGTGGCGATGTCGTCCAGTTTGACCCGGCGCACCTCGGTGTAGGCGTCATCGGCATCGACGGTGCTGATGATGGCGAGGGAGTCACCGGTGATGAAGTCGCCGGTGACGAGCCGCGAGAGGCCGGTAAACCGGGCATTGATACGGGTGAAAGCCTTGACGTTCGGCGTAGTTGTCATGACCATAGCCTGCGAAGCGCCTGGATCAGGCGCAAGCCCCTGTTCACGCGCGGCAGAGAATACATCGCCCAGCCACAGCCACAGCCACAGGTCATTCACGCCTCGGATGCCATGGCAACCGTTTTTCCATGGAGCCGCCTGTCAGAATCGAACTGACGACCTTCTCATTACGAGTGAGATGCTCTACCAACTGAGCTAAGGCGGCGATACCAGACCACCCCGTAAGGCAGTCGGTGACACAAGACTCAAGCCTAGCCGGTTCGGCGGGTCA
>NZ_JPRS01000248.1 GCF_000738085.1 Cryobacterium sp. MLB-32 | reverse complement strand
ACCGATGACGGTGACGCTCGAACGGACTGGTACGGCGTCACTAAACGCGATGCCGAAGACCTGATCAAGCACGCTGACGTCGGATGGGCGATCGTGCGCGTGTCTTTTCCCTACCAACGGCACTCCGAACGCAAAACAGACCTTGTTCGCCGCATTGCCGAGCAGCTTCGCACTGGCACGATCACCCCGATGTTTCGGGACCAGGTCATCACGCCGACCTTCACCGACGATGCAGTTGGGATATTGGCCGAGGTCGCGCGAACCGGCGCCAACGGAGTCTTCCATGCCGTTGGCCCTGAATGGCTCTCTCCACACGACGTGGGTGTTCGAGTAGCCCAGAGCCTGGGGCTGGACGCCACAGCCGTCCCGTCCAGCTCTTTGCAGGACTATATCGCTCAGGGCGGACGTCCGTTTCCCAAGTCCCTGCGCATGAGTCGTGCAGCGACAGGGTCCGCGTTGAACCAACCCGTGCACAGCCTGAACGATGCCCTGCTACTCCCCAGCTGGAACTTCTGACACCCCGCGACTAGATCGTTGCTCCAAACACGGTGACCTTGCTCGCCTGCGGTTGGACCTTTCTCAATCCCGGCCGTCCCGTATGACGTTTCCCTCTGACACGGCCTCAGAGTGTTGGGCAGTTGGTTGGCGAGGCCTAGATCTGTCGCGCTCGAGGTCCCTCCAGCGGGCAACCGGTCAGGTGAGGTCTTCCTGCCCGTGAATACCAGAATTGTTTCGTGGAGTCTGGGCTTGTATTCCGTTTCAGTCGATCGGGGAGACACGAATGAGGTTGCCATCCGGGTCGGCGACCACGAATGTGCGCCCGAAGACGTCTTCGTGCGGCTCTTCGATCACCATGGCACCCTTGGCCGTCCACGCGGCAAAGCAGGCGTCGACTCCAGCTGATGATCCCGGCAGCATCAGCCCCAACTCACTGGTTCGCGGCGTCGCCGTCGCGACTGTGTCGCCGCGGCCGGACCACAGGGCGAAGAGCACGCCCGGGGCTACTTCGAACGGGACGTATCGCGGTGTCATGGTGACAGGTTCCATCTCGAAGAGATCTGTGTAGAAGCGGGTGGACCGCTCGACATCGGTGACGTAAATAAGGAACAGATTTGGTGTTGCCATGGAATCTCCCTGGTTGACGTTCTCGGCTCCGCCCAGCTTTCCACTAATACATGACAGACCTTGTCTGGTATTCGTCGATACTGGTGAGATGAAACCCCAACGCCTGCTTTCAATGATGTTGCTGCTCCAGACGCGCCATCGCATGACGGCACCTGAGCTGGCAGAGCAGTTGGGCGTGTCAGTCCGAACGGTACTGCGCGACGTCACCGCCCTGGCAGACGCAGATGTCCCGGTGTTTGCCGAGCGAGGCCGATATGGAGGCGTGGTCCTCCTTCCGGGATCACAGCTGGATGTATCCACGCTCAGCCCCGCTGAAGTCGACGCCCTGAAGCTTTTGGGCCTGGACCCTGGGCAAGCGCGCCAACTGGACATCGAATCAACGACGCGTAGCGCCCACAGGAAGATCGCCGCCCGCCGGCCGCCCGGCCACCAGCCGGAATTACCGTTGTCTGAACTGATCGTTGTCGACAACACTCCATGGTTCAGCCCGATGCCACGCATTGCCGGCATCGCCGAACTCGCCAGAAACCTGCAGTCGGGCAGTCGGTTGCGGATTCACTATCGAAGAAGTGCCGAGCAAGCTGCCTCATGGCACTCCGTTGACCCATACGGTCTTATGGCGAAGTCCGGCCGTTGGTACCTGGTCGCCGATGTTGACCGCCTGCCGAGGCTGTACTCGCTCGAAAGATTGGAGGGCTGGGAAGTCCTGCCAGAGGTTCGGCGCCTTCGACCGAACGCAACACTCGCTAGCGTCAGCCGTGATCTGAGCGCGGCGGTAGAGGACCTGGGAGCCATCACAATCACCGCAACGCTGAAGAAGGACAGGCTTGACCTCGCGCAACGGCTTCTAGGCACACGTCTCGCCAGCAGCCAGCCCATTGATGCTGGACAAGTCGAGATCACCGTAATCTACGACCAAGTGGAATCCGTGCGGCAGCTGCTCCAATTCGGTGCCCACCTCCACATCACCGGTCCGCCGGAGGCTCAAGCCGTTATGCGTGACGTTGCCAGGGCCACGGCAGACCTGTACCAAAGCTGATCCTGCCGCAGACCGGACAAACACCCCGCCCCGCCACTTCGGCCGGGCTAGATCAACGGTTAGACCGAAACGTGGAGCCGCGCGCGTCCCGTAGGACGTTCCCCTGTGACACGGCATCGCCGTGCTCGGCCGACTGGTGATGTGGCCTAGATCTGTCTCTGTGGCCATCCCTCTAACGGGCAGGGCGCCCAGGCTCATCGTCGGTCTAGGCAATGATGCGCCGTGCCTCGAGTAGGCGCGACTCAGCGCAGCAGCCCGTTCTCGTAAGCGTGCGCGACGATCTGCACGCGTGATGTGAGTGACAGTTTCGCCAGGATGCTGCGTATGTGGCTCTTGACCGTGGCCTCGCTGATGTAGGCAGTCTGGGCGATGTCCGCGTTGCTGAGGCCGCGCGCTGCGAGCAGGAAGACCTCCTTCTCACGTGCGGAGAGCGCTGAGATCGATTCGGCCGCTGGCTCCCGATGTCGCTGTGATGTCTGGGCGCGGATGATGTCGGCGGTGTCGCTGGGTGCGATCACGGAGTGCCCAGCGTAGACCGTGCGGATTGACGCAAGTACGAACTCGGGCGTGGTGTCCTTCATTATGAAACCGTCTGCACCCGCACGGATTGCGCGAACGACCGCTTCATCGCGTTGGAAAGTGGTGAGCATGATCACCTTGGGCTGGGCGTCCTGACTGGTGGCACAGTCGTCGGGGCTGCGTTCACTGATGTCACTGTCGGGTTTGTTGGTGGCGTCCAGGATGCGCGCAGTCGCTTCGATACCGTCCAGCAGCGGCATCCGGATGTCCATCAACATGACGTCCGGACGCGCCTCGCGAGCAAGGGCGATGGCGGCTTCTCCGTCGTAGGCGGCACCGACGAACTGCAGGTCGGGCTGTGACTCGATCAGCATCTGGATGCCGGAACAGAACAGTTGCTGGTCATCGGCAATGGCAACACGGATGGCTCTCACCGCGAGCCTGCTTCTGCTGCCAGCAGGGAGGCATCCGTTGGTGTCTCGCCTACCTGTTCGACAACGCACGCTGTGGGTACGAATGCGGTGACCAGATAGCCGCCCGGTGCCTCATCGTCCACGTCTGCGGTCAGCCAGCCGCCAGCCAGGCGTGCGCGTTCGCGCATCCCGTAGAGCCCGCGGCAGTGCCCGTGCCCGCGCACCGTCGAGTCGGGGTGTGGCCGAGGTCCCCCGGTTGAGGCGATCGTCAAGGCAAGTCCTGGACCGCGCCAATCGAGCGTGAGGCGGGCAGCGGGCTGGGCTCCTGCGTGTTTGAGTGCGTTCGTCAGGCTCTCTTGCACGATTCGGTACACCGCCAGGTGCTGTCCAGACGTGAGCACGGTGGGGTCGCCGAAGCGGTTGACGGTGATGGTAAGGCCGGCCCCGCGCATCCGCTCTACAAGGTCATCCAGGTTCTCGAGGGTGGGATTCGAGTGGCCGTCAGGATCTTCGACAAGTGACTCGATCAACATTCGCACCTCGACCAGCGACGTGCGGGCGGATGCAGCGATTCGTTCCAAGGATTCACTGATCGCATCCGGCCGTTGCGGGCCGATGAACCGTGCGCCGTCGGCTTGCGCGATGATGACGGCCAATGAATGCGCCATGATGTCGTGCACGTCTTGGGCGATGCGGTCGCGCTCGCTCGCGACGATCAGGTCAATCTCTGCCGAGCGGAGTTCGTCGACGGTTGCGCCGAGCTTCGCGTCGGCGGCTCGCTGCAACTGCGATGCACGAAGGCCAAAACCGATGAACCAGGCCGCTGCCGTGAGGAGCAGACCGACGAGAAGGACACCCGCGAAGCTTCCGACGACGTTGGCACGTGAATTTCCGGCGCCGACCCATGACGTCCAGACGTCGCCGTTGGACAGGGCGGGAACAGTCATCAGCGTCGTAATCACGACGACATACCCGGCCACGATCGGCAAAGACAGCCAACGGATGCGCCGATCTGCGGTCGCACTCACGATCAAGCAGGTGAGGAGAACGGCGAAGTAAACCGGCCACGTCGTCGAACCGAACCGGGCGGGAATCCCGAAGAGTTGAATCGCAAGCACGACGCCAGGCAGCGCGACCGCAACCCGGGGATAATGCGCGGCGACGGCAATCGAGGCAGCGAGAAGACCAAGTGTGAAGGGAAACGATGGCCAGGGCGAACTGCCGGAACGACCGGCTTCTGCGATGATCCATAGCGCGTAAAAGGTGACGGCGATGGCTGGCTCCAGCGCGGGGCGTAGTGGGAGCAGAACTCGTCGGGCGTTGCTCACAATCGGCGACGCCGCGTCGCCCCAGCTCGCCCGCAGAGCGGAGCTCGCCAATCGGAGCCGAACCCCGAGGTACCAGAAGCCGACGGTGATCAGGCGGCCACGCCGCCACAAACGAGGAGATCCGGGATCAGCGCAACCGTTGACAGATGTTTTCCGTTGATCAACCCATCAATGCTGGTGGCGCTGAAGCGGGGAAGGACCAGCAGGGCCGACACCCCTACCGCGTAAAGCATCAAAATGAACGGCGCACCCGTTCGCATCCGCCGGGCTGCATGGAACCCGACGAGTGTGGCGAAGACGAGCAACATAAAATACGCGGACCAACTGATCGCGCCGAACCGAGCAGGCCAGAAGAGAAGCTGGGCGGCCAGAAGCACGCCGACCAGGACAAGTGACGTGCCGGTTGCAACGCGGGAGAGCGCGACGGCGGCCGCGAAGCCGACAACGATCACGAACGCGTATGGGGTTGTATACCCGATCATTTCTCCGCGAATCGGGACGAGGCTCACCACGGGTGTGCTGAAACCAACAGTCCAGATCAACACGAGCCCAAGGCCAATTAGCGGCTCGACGAGCCAGCGACGATTACTAGAAGCAGGATGCATATGCCAACGCTAGAACCCGCTATGGGGCGTGAGCGGCACATTGCTGCAGATTCCTCCCAAAGGATGAGTGGATCTAACCCGCAGGCGGACGACAGAGTCCGGCCCGTGCCGTTTGACTGGGGATATGAACAATGAATACACCGCGCCCGCTGGTGGCGCCATCGACCCCGCGGCCATCGCACTCATCGGCACTTACGTCATCGACCTGACGGCAATGACACACTCGGATGTCGCGCTACCCGACACGTCGCCGGCCACCGCTTCCTGAACAGAGCAGACCTTTACCCGTACCCCTGCGTGGACAGCAAATTGGCACGCGACAGGCCTGTGGCGTACCGCTCAGGGTTCGGCTTGCGGACCGAGGTGCGAAAGCGGTCACACTAGGCTTCGGGCATGAACCCCCAGACAACGCACCTGCTCGACCACTCGCGTTCAAGCTGGTCTGTTCCGACAGAACCCCGTTTACTGAGAACGCGAATTTGGCCCTCCAGTAGGCCAACGCCGGCACCGGTCGTCGTACTGTCACACGGCACTGGCGGAGCAGGAGAAGACCTGGACTGGCTCGCGAAACCGTTGAACGACGCGGGATTCCTCGTGGCGTCGGTCGATCACCCAGGCAACAGCTACAACGACGAGTACCTCCCCGAAGGATTCGCGTTCGCCTGGGACCGACCACGGGACATCACCCTCCTCATCGACCACCTCGTGGCCGAGCAGAACATCGATATCACCAAGATCGGTGCGGCCGGGTTCTCGTTCGGCGGATACACCGTCGCCGCACTGCTCGGCGGAAAAATCGATGTTCATATCTTGGAGGCAATGTTTCACGGACAGGTCTCTGCGCCGGACGTGCCGGAGTTTCCCGACTTGATCACAACGCTCCGCAGCAAGTACTCCGATGCCGAGTTGACCTCGTTTGCGGAGACCGGTGCGCGTTCCATGACCGACACGCGTGTCCGGGCTGGCATCCTCTTGGCGCCCGCCATCGGAAGGCTCCTGCTCTCAGAATCCCTCCGGCAGATTTCTGCCCCGGTACTGGTGCGGTGGGGTGACGCCGACGACAACACACCCCCAGAAGACAACGCCCTCGTCTATCGGGACTCTATGCCACAGGCCCGTGGCAAGAGTCTCGGCCCGGATATCGGGCATTACGTATTTCTCGGCGATCGAGACGACCCCTCAGGCCTACGGCCGGAAGTCGCAGACGATGCGGTCACGTTCTTCAGCACTTACCTCTGAGCGCGTCCGAGCGAGCGGCAGCCAGCACCAGACCTCAGTTCTTTGTCCCATAGGCGGTTGGCGAATTCACGTGGGTGTGGCACATCACGATTCGGTGTTGCTCTGTGGTGGGTCACCTCCTGAGTAGTTTCGGGAGGCAGGCCAGGAGCACTCCGGCCCCGGCGAGAACGCAGACGATCAGGGCACCGCTGGCTGGCAGGATGTCGGCCGAGATTCCCATGAGTCCTGATCCGAGGGCCGCGCCGGTGTTGATGGCGGTGTTGACCCAGCTGCTGGCCTCGGTTTGGGCTCGTTGGTCGACGAGCTCGTCGGCGGCGAGGTACCCGGAGATCATCAGCGGGGCCAGGAGTGCACCCATCAGCACGAACCCGATCAGGAGGACAGCCTGTCCGGGGATAAGGCCCACGAGCGCGGTCAGTGCGAGCATGGCACTGGCCAGCCCGAGAATCTGTCTGCGCAGTGAGAGCTTGACCTCGAGCCGGCCGAAGGCGAGTCCTCCGATGGCGCTTCCCCCGGCGAAGAGGGCGAGCAAAACACCAGCGAGGATGATGCTGCCTTCGTTTGTCCCAATGGCGGGGGCAGCGATCTCCACCGCTCCCAACATGATGCCCGGCACGACCAGGACGAGAGCGATGATCAGGAATCCGGGGGTGCGCATGGGCGTGACGACCACGGCTCCCGGCTGTGGCGTGTGGCGCGATGTGCGGAGACCTCGTTGCTGGCGGGAGAGGGGACTGGCCACAAATGTGATCGTGCCGATGATGACTGCGGCGGCGGACACGGCCAGGGACACGGCGGGAGTGAATGCGGCGGCAAGCACCGCGGCGACGAGGGGGCCGGCGGTGAACATCACTTCTTCACTGACCGCGTCCAGGCTGAATCCGCGCTTGCGGTGTGGGCCGCGCGCTAATGCCCGCCCCCAGATCACCCGCATCGTCGCTCCCATCGGCGGCGAGAATGCGCCGGCGACGACGCTGAGCGCGAGCAGCGCGGGCAGCGCTACTGATGCGCTGACGATGAACAGGAGCAGGGCGACGCCGTGGACCACTCCGAGGGGTGCGAGCACGGGCGCTTGACCGTACCGATCGATCAGGCGGGCCCGCCACGGTGTGGCGATGACATTCGCGACGCCCATGACGGCGGTGACAGCTCCGGCAATCGCGAACGACCCGGTCTCTCGTTCCAGGAGGAGCACGAGCGAGAGTCCAGACATCGCCAGCGAGAGTCGGCCAAGGAGGCTGGGGGCAAATGAGCGAGCGAGGTGGGGATGGCTCAGGGCGTTCCAGTACGAGGGCTCAGCAACAGACACGACGTCTCCAAAAGAGTTTGTCCGCGAGCGAGGCGATGCCGTCAGCTCAGCGGGGAGTGAGGTAAATCAGGGTCAGGCGCCGGAGAACGGCGCGACAAGACCTGCCCAGGTCGGTGCGTGAGAGCTGCGAGGGGCGGGTCGCAGGACCGTTAGTTAAAGGCGACGATAAAGCTGAACATTGTGTTGATCCTAGCGAAGGCCGGGCCGGCCGGTCCAATGGTCACCACAGCCTTGCTCTGGTCATCACCATTCCCGAAAACCACAGGGACTCCGAGATACTGAACCCGTCGCGCAGAAGGTTCCTCTTCCGAGACGTGCTGTCGGTATTCCGGGGCCGGTCGACGCGTCGGAGTGGTTGGTGAGAGGATATTCGGTATGGGGGTGGCTCAGGACGATGAACTGCGGGGCCTGCAAGCACGGGCCTACGGTCCAAATGCTGACATCCGTCACGACTTTCCAGCACAAGTACGGCTACAGGAACTCGAGGACGCGAGACGGCAACTGGCGCCGCCACTTCTCAATGCGGACATGCCCCCGGAGCGTACCGTCGATTCGATCGATGTGTCCAGCAGCGAACAAGAGCCCCATCTCGTCGAA
>NZ_JPRS01000247.1 GCF_000738085.1 Cryobacterium sp. MLB-32 | reverse complement strand
CTGAAAAGGCAACTAGCATGTGCCCATTCTGCCTCTCATTCCTCCCGGGCGTCCAGCAGCGTCGGACCTGTGCATCGACCGGTCTCGCCCAGTTAAGGGGCGAGATGTTCACTCCCCTCGTGTGGGAACCTGAAATTCATGAGCAATACGCGCCTTTCTCTGCCCTCGCCTGTGCAACGCAGGACCCAGCTCCTCGGAGCATTGCTCACCATCGCTGTGATGGGCAGTACGCTGTGGCCCGTGCACGCTGCCAGGGCGGAGGCCGTTGAACCGTGCGGTTCAGCGTCGAACGTCATCGTCTGTGAGAACAGCAAACCCGGCGTTTCTCCGGATGAGTGGGACATCAGCGGATCCGGGGATCCGACGATTCAGGGCTACTCGTCCGAGATCAGTGCGAACGTGGGCACGAGCATAGATCTCAAGGTCAAAACGGATGCCGCGGCATACACGATCGACATCTATCGCACCGGTTGGTACCAAGGGCTCGGTGCCAGAAAAGTGGCGACCGTCGTACCGTCGGCAACCTTGCCGCAGCAACAGCCCGACTGCATTTCGGACAGCGC
>NZ_JPRS01000246.1 GCF_000738085.1 Cryobacterium sp. MLB-32 | reverse complement strand
GGCGACTGTTCCCGCTGCCTCCGGTCAGCCACACGCCATTCGTGGTCCGACAGAACACACAATTCGAGGTCTTCAGCCCCGCATGGTTCATGGTTCATGGTTCATGGTTCATGATTCCGATTCGACATAGAAACCCCGTCACGCGCAACAACGTCAGACTCTTACTCGTCTTCGTGCTCCGCTAATTCTCACCAGTCTGGCGAACACATCCAACACAACACAAGGAAACCAGCCTTTTCCCTACCCAGACACAAGGCATACAGGCCCCAGCACAACGCAGATGATCAGGCCGCGTCGCCCAGGTACTGCCACCGATTCTCCGGGTTCAGAACGCCCAGGTCCACGAGCTCCCGCGCAGACCGGTGATCACCCCGCTGATCGCTCGAGCGCGGATACCGCGGCCACACCCGCTCACCCGGGGCGTTCACGTCACGAAACAGCGGCCGGCTGGACACATGCACGCGTTTCGGGCGAGTCCTGGGGGCAGCGGTCATCGTGGCCACCTCCGCCTGCCACCAATCCCACACTTCCCGCTCAACGCGATACCGATTCGCTCGATCCAGCAGCAGCCCCGCCACACCGATGATTCGGGCCGCACGATCACGCAGGTCCTGCTTGGCACGCGCCCACCCCAAGGCATGCTTGATGACCAGGCGATGCTGACGGAGACGACTGAACACCGTGGCCGTATGACGCGTCGTCACACCAAGCAGGTGAGCAGCCGCCTCCAGAGTTAACGCGGGGTGTTGAGCGAGGAGCGCGTAGGCCTTGCCCGCCAGGTGCCCGAGGCCAGGACGGGTGAACAGATCGTGGCGGCCGTCAGTGAGCTGGCGTTCCAGCGTGGTCACCAGGGACAGGCGGAGGTTGAAGAGTTCGGAGGGGGGGCGGGGGTTATCTAGTGGTTGTGACGCAACCGTGCGAGGCGTTGTGGAAAACTCTGCGGATCCCTGTGGTTTTGCGCTCAGCTGCCATTCGGAGGCGTTCCCGTTGTCGCTGACGGAGACGCGGATGAGGAAGCCGTCCTCGGCCAGGGCGGTAAGTGCTCGCCGGGCCGTGTCGCGGCTGAGGCCCACCATCAGGGCCAGGTCCCGGATGGATGCTGCGACGGTCCGTTTGCCTGTCTGCAAGGTCAGGTACGCCACCGCGGAGAGGATCGTGCGCCGTGACACAGCCGCTTCGCTTCGTCCCCACCGTCCCGGGGACACCCGGAACCTGGTGAGAAGGTCATCGATGGTATCGACGATCACGCTGAGCTCGGTGAAGTCCGTGGGGGTACGTGAGGTACTGAGCGGGGCTTGCAGGGCGGAGTACTGCTGAGCTGTGGTCCACTGCCGTTCCAGCCGCGCAGAAGCCTCAGCGGGGGCGCGCTGCTTGCGGGTACCGCCACTCATGTTCTTGGTCCGGTAATGTTCCATCCCCGGCGCCGTACGCGCTTCCCGGGTCACGTCAGCGAGAGTCCATCCGGCCGATGCGGCTGCGAGCAGGCACATGAACCCGGTCCAGCTGGGGTTGGTTCCGCCGTTGACGGTGGCCATGTGTCCATGGCCCCAGGCGCTGAGTGGGCGGGTGGCGGCGTATTGGGCGTCGAGGGGTCCGGACGGTGTTGTGTCCGCGGGCCTCGGGGCCGGTTTCGTTTGGTCGAGGACCTGGGTCAGGGCGTCAAGGTGAGTGCTGGTCGCCGTCGGCGCCAGGAGGTTCTCCACGGTGCCGCGGAGAACTGTCGAGCTGCTGCCGTCCCGGTGCGGAGCTAACGGGGGGCGTGCGCCGCCTTCGCGCGGGTTGCGGAGCATCCCGTGGTCAAGGGTGGCGTAATTGGCGTGTGCTGCGCTGGCGAGAGCGGCGACGGTCTCCGCCGGCGCTCCGCCGTGCAGGGCGACCCAGATGTGGCGGCCACCAGTACCGGAGGACTGGCAGACAACGTGAGTGATCCCGACACTGTCAAGGATCCGGGAGAGGGCGTCGCAGTCGTCGACAGCGCGTTCCATCAAGTCGGGGGAGACGACGCCGGCTTCTTTGCCGTCGAAGTCAAAGCACAGCAGCCGGAAGATGCCGGTGTTGTCGGCCAGACGCACCAACCACGGCGTCGTGGGCGCTATCGGCCCGACACGGAAGATGACCGGGTAACTGTTTTCATCCAAACGCCCATACGCGTCTCGCTTCATCACACGTACTTGATCGCGCGGGCTCAACCGGCGCGACAAATCCCACGCGTTCAGGACGAGCGGTTCAGCAG
>NZ_JPRS01000245.1 GCF_000738085.1 Cryobacterium sp. MLB-32 | reverse complement strand
ACATAAGCCGTGGCACGTCGCCCGTTTCGTCGTTCCAGCGATTCGCTGCGCGGCGACCGAAGAGTGTCATGGTGTCCAGCTTTCGAGTGGGGTTTTCAGAAACCGGCCTGGAGAACGACCAGGCCGGGAAATATGGCGAACAGGATCGTCATGGGCAAGATCAGGAAGACGAGTGGCACCAACATGGCGACCTCCTTCTTGCCGGCGACCTCGAGCAGCACGCGCTTCGATTGATCTCGTGCGTCCTGCGCCTGGGCGCGTAACACCTCGGCCAGCGGCGACCCACGATCGAGCGCGCCGGTGATCTGGTCGACCAGCCTGGTGACCTCCGGTAGGTCGATTCCACGGGCGAAGGACTGCAATGCCGCGGCGAGGGGAACACCCGTGCCGACCTCGGAGACCACGCCGGCGAACTCCCGTGGCAACTCCCCCGAGCTGGTTCCAGACACCCGGCGCAGGGAATCGAGAATGCCTTCCCCGGCCGATAAACACAGGGTCAGGAACTCGAGGACCGTCGGCAACTCGCTGCGCATGCGCGCCAGTCGCAGAGTCGCTGCGCGCTGCAGCAACCACTCGCGGGTGAGAGTGCCACCGATCCCCAGAAGCACCGGGAGCGCCAGCTGGACCGAGAGCGGCAACCCGCGCACCGCGGGAATCGACGCGGTGAGCACAATTCCGCCGGCCAGGGCGACGAGCCCCCAGACCAGTTGCACCGATCGAAACTCATCAACCGTATGCGCGGATCCGGATTGTCGCAGCCGCCGCTCGATCGTGTCAGAGCCGCCGAGAAGGCCAGCGAGAGCGCGCTTGGCCCACCCGAATGCCGGGGCATACAGATGACCCAACACCGGGAGTGGGCCGACGGAGACTCGACCCACGAACGACCGAGCCTCGGCCGAGACATCCAAAATGTACGGGGCCACCCGGTCGGCCAGCCGCGGTCCGCGCAGCCGCGGAGTCACACTCACGAGTGACCAGAGCCCCAGGCCCAGGGTTGTTCCCAGCAGCACTGCCCAGCCCAGTGACGCGGTCACCGACGGCGTCCCGTGCGGTCGTCTCTGGTCGGGCACTGGTCGGTCATGGATGCATGATGCCTCGATTATGCAAGCCCCGACGAGTTATCCACAGGGCAGCTCTTCGGGATGCGGCCCCGTCCTGCGCGCGGCTGCGTTCGAGGTCGGACACGCAGCGAAGGTGCCGCCGCCGAGCGGACGAGGCGTGCCAAGGCCGCTTCCACGAGTGGAATCGAGGTCAAGGCTGGACCGGGACTGACGATGGTCGCTCTCGCACCGACCGTCGGTCTTTCCCCAGGCGGATGTTCGGCCGGGTTATCGCCTGATGGTCAGGCTGTCTCGCCGCGGCGACTGCGTTTTTCTCGGGCCAGGCTTCGTCCGCGCCGGGAACAGTGCCTCAGACGAACCAGCGGCGCTCAGCCGGCAGTCGTCCGAGAGCGATCATCACCCGGTACGCGATGACTGAGACGATGAGGCCGCCGATGATGACGCCGATGCCGGCCGGTGTGTTGTACGCGAAGGCAGCCTCGGGCCTGGATGCGAGCAGAGCCAGGACGATCCACGGTGCTGCGACCCCGAGCCGGGCCGCGTTCACGACCCACGATTGCCGGGCTTCGACCTCTGAGCGGATGGCGGCATCCTGCCGGAGCCAGGCAGCGAGGTTACGCAGAACGAGTGTCACGTCGCTGCCGCCGACCTCCCTCGCCATGCGGAGCGTCTCGAGAATCCGATCAGCGATCGGGTCGGCCAGACCGCGTTTGAGCTCATCCAGGCAGTAGGTGAAGTTGCCGGTGGCGCGATATTCACGTTCGAATCGAGCAAATGCACGGCGAGTTGGCACCGGACCGGATGCCGCCAGGCTGCTCACGCTGTCGGGCAACGCCAGCCCTGACCGCAGGGCCGAGACCAGATGATCAACGACATCGGGCCACACGGTTCGACTGGCTCGGCGCCGGCCCCTCACCCGCCAGGACACGACCAACCCGGGGAGCGCCGCACCGACGATTCCGGCGACCACCGTCAGCGCGCTCACCGCGAAGATGCCCTGCGCCAGCCCGGCCATGGCGAGGCTCCCGAGAACGACCACGGCCACGAAGACGCCCGCCGGCACGGAGGCGAGGCCGGCCTGCGCGAGCTGACCTCGCAGGCCGGCCAGGACAGTCGAGCCACGTGACCGCGCCTTCGTACCGGCCGGCCACAATATCGGCGAGGCGAGCAGGAGCAGCCCGGCGCCGAGCAGGCAACCCAACACGAGTGTCATGCAGCCGTCCCCTCGCGGAGGATGGTGGCCGGATCGAGCCCGCTGGACTGGAATTTGGCCAGCTTCGTGGGGTGTCCGCCGGTCGGTTCGAGTTGGCCGTGCGTCGAGAGGAACAACGGACTAGCCTCGATCATCGCCCCGGACAGCCGACCGCTCGGTGCGATGATCTCGGTCACTCGGCGGCGACCGTGCCGGTCGATCTCGCAGTGCACGACGATATCGATGCATCCCGCTACCGTAGGCAGCACGAAGGAGGAGTCGATGTTGCGCCCGGCCAACAGGGGCAGAGTCGAGAGCTTGGCCAGGGCGTCACGGGCGCTGTTCGCGTGAATGGAGCACATACCGGGCAGCCCGCTGTTCAAGGCGATGAGCAGGTCGAGGCTCTCCGCCTCGCGCACCTCGCCCACAATCAGCCGGTCCGGTCTCATCCGGAGGGACTCTTTGATGAGCCGCCGGAGGGTGATCTCTCCCGAGCCCTCAAGGCTCGGCTGCCGGCACTGCATCGCCACAACGTCCCGGGCGCTCAGGTCGAGTTCAAAGGTCTCCTCCACCGTCACAATTCGTTCCGTCGGTCTGGTCGCCGAGAGCAGGGCGTTGAGCATGGTCGTCTTCCCCGTCTGCGTGGCGCCGGACACGAGAATGTTCTGGCCGCTCAGTACACACATTCGCAGGAATTCTGCCGCCTGGCTCGTGAGAGAACCCAGTGCCACGAGCTGATTCAGATCGTGGATCCGCCGGGTGAATTTGCGAATATTCACCGCCCAGAACGTGCGCGTGATATCCGGGATGACCACGTGCAATCGGGACCCGTCGGTTATCTAGCCATCCTTAAGAGGCGTCATCAACAGTCAGCACCGATGAATATCGGCCCGGTCGATGACGGATGTCGGCGCCGCACGCTACGGTCGGACGATGCGAGATGCTCATCCTTACCACTTGGACGTCGCGACTCTCCCTGACGGAGCTAATCGCTACGTGATCCTCGACCGAAATGACGATCTCCATATCGCGTCCTCCTGGCTCACGTCGCTCGCGGATCTCGGTCGATCACCCAACACGATCAAGAGCTATGGCCGTCGCGTTGCTGCCTACCTCAGCTGGACATCGCCAGTGGTCGATTGGCGGGCTGCTTCCCTAGCTCACATGGTCCTGTGGCGGCGAGCCCTCTCGGCCGATGGAGCCCTGAAACCACGCTCGGTCGACATCTCCTTTGTCGCACTGCGTGCGTTCTATGAGTGGGCCGATAGTCGGGATCTAATCACGTCCCGGGTCGTACCTCAGATGTCGGAGGTGAAATATTACGCGGCCGGTACGGCAGGCGGCGGCGAGCATGGAAGTAGGCGCCGGGTCACTTCACCTCGTCTGATTAGCCGGCACGACTCAACGGATGACTTGGGCAAGGAATGGATCAGCGAAGCCGGACCTCGTGAAAGGTTGGAAGAGCTCACCCTGCGAAAACGCGACAGGTTCTTGATCGATCTCATGTACTTCACTGGGGTACGTTCCGGCGAGGCACTGTCACTGTTCACCCGTGATATGCATCTCGGCGGAGGCAGCAAGAGCTCAGGCTGTGCTTTGCGAGATCCGCACTTTCACGTGCGGATGAACAACCCGGTCACCAACGGCGCTCGCGCAAAGGGACAGGCCCGCACGCTGTACACCCGGCAGCACCTCGTGGACTCATACATCGACTACGTCATCGAGCGCGATGCGATCCTCGGGAGTCGTGATTCGTCGCCGCACATGCTTGTGAACCTCTACACCTCCAGTGATAGCCAGGGTGATGCCATGAAGTATTCGAGGGTTCTTAGCCTCGTGAAGCGGTGCGGGCGCGAGATCGGATTCCCGCTGACCGGGCCACATATGCTGCGGCACACGTTCGCCACCCGCCTAGCTCGCGGTATCGATTGCGAGCCTCAGCCGGCTCCCGTTATTCAAGCCCTACTCGGACACCGCAGCGCGGATTCGACGAAGGTCTACACGCACGACATGGAGGCCGCGAAGCTGCAGGCGCTCATGACCCTTCCTTCCCGCCGATTCGACATGAAAGCCGATTGACGTGACCGATCTTGCAGTTGTCCCACCGCTCGACAACCACCCGAATCCGAGGCCGCGCTTGTCGTGGACGGATTACTTACAGTCGCGCATTCGGCTCGATTGGCGACCTGGCGAATTCGACCCCGAGACACTGCTTTACGTGCCCGACCCCGATGATCCGAGCACCTTTCTATCGCGATGCTCGAAAGCGGGCTGCGACGTGCGAGTTCAGTCAAAGCTGTGCCCGATTTGCTTCAACGAACGAAAAGCAGCGAAAGACATTGCTGGTGCACAGTTCGATCTGGATGCTTGGCTTGCGATCCCACGAGTGCGCCACGCTCGGGTGATGGACTGCGGAATTTTGGACTGCCAGCGCACAGCCCTCACCACCGGGCTTTGCTCCACCCACCGAAGTGGGTTTTGGCAATGGCGGAAGAAGACCGGCGAAGAGTCAAAAGAGGCCTGGATCGCGGACCGCAACCCAAAGCCACTCCCTCCGCGTCCGCGCTGCGTTGCTCTGGTGTGTCATCACGATGCGCACAACTCCAGCGGCCTCTGCGACCCGCACGAGGGCACTTGGCGGAAATGGCGAAAGCGGCTACCAAAGCCTTCCTCCGACGACGACTCCGTTGAATTCTGGCTCAACAATCATTTTGAAGTGCCCCTCGACTCTGAGGCAACGTCTTCCTATGCGGAACTCGGTGCGACACCATTCCACTTGCTGAACCCCACCGTTCGGCTCGAGCTGCTATTCGCCGTCCAGCAACGCGACGTCGACGCCCAAACTCAGATGCTCCCGCTCATGCTCCGCACCGCCTACCAAGCATTAAGACGCTCTAACACCGCGACCGTGGTGGGACGAAAAGAGCTCGGGCTTGAACCAACCCATACGAACTTCGCTGGGTTCATCCGTGACCTTCAGGTCCGAATCGACGAAGCTCAGCGTGAGTGGCTTGGTGCCGAGCTCCGCCCCCGAGGGCTCTACTTTTACAGTGACCTCGACCTGACGCCCTCGGTGAAGGTAGTTAGCCGCACAGCTAGCTTCGACCTGACACATCTCCGTCTGGATTGGTGGGCTGACTCTATCCATTCCTACCTCCTCGAAGCCGGCCCGCACGGCAGAAACCGCGTCCAGAACACTGTTGCGCTCGCGCCCCTGGTCGACCGAATCCTCAGCCAGCGCGGGACACCGCCCACGGCGCTCGGCAGAAAAGACATCGACGCCGTCGTCGCCGCTATACGGACCCGCTGGCCATCAGACCAGTCGCAGAGAACTCACATCGCCGCTATGCGCGCCGTTCTCTCGTTCTCTCGGCTCAACTCCGAATTCCTGCCCATCTGGTCGAGGATTCCGGCGAACTTCACTCTCGATCCCGCGCGTCATCGATCGACCGGAACCATAAGCGGAAGCGGTAGAGATAGCGACGAGTCATTCCGATTCGTTCCTCAACCAATCGTGGACTGGATGATGGATCACCTCCATCTCGTTAGACGAACCACGCCCTATCGGACGCTCGAAGCGAAGATGATGCTCTACATGCAGGAGCGCTGCGGGCGCCGTACAAGCGAGACCATGCGGCTGCGACGCGACTGCATCAGCTACGACAGCGCGGGCCAGGCCTACCTCGACTGGGACCGAGTGAAGGCCCCTTACGGGCCTGGGCCCAGGCTGCCGATCCACCAAGACGTCCACGATGCAATTCGAGAATGGGTGAATATCCAGAAGGAACACGAAATCGAATCGGACTGGCTATTCCCGGCCGTCGAAAGCCGCAAGGACAAGCCGCGATCTGCTTCCTTCCTGGTCGACCGCATGAGCGACTTCGTTTCCGTGATCGAGCGTGAAGCTCCGTTCCCGGGCGAAGTGGAAGGGGTTGAGGGCAACCTCATCTACTTTGACCTCTCGACTATCGATCCCTACGCTTTCCGACACGCATTCGCACAACGCCATGCGGATGCCACTGATGAGAACGGTCGATCCACGTTTCAAGCCGAGGACCTGCAACGATGGATGGGCCACAAGAGCTACGAAACCACGATGGGCTACTTCCGGATCACAGCCAGACGTCAACGGCACGCGCTCTCTGCATTGCCCTCACGGCGCCTGAACTTCCTAGGGTTACCGGTGGTAATCGACAGGGAACGCGATGCGTTCGGGAAAATCGCCGTCTCTCTCGGCACTTGTTCCGAAGCGAGCAACGTCGCAGCGGGCGGACACAACTGCGCTCTGGAGCACGCTTGCGAATCGTGCCCGTTCTTCCTCATCGATCCATTCGAAAAAGATGGTCTCGCGGCGAAACGCCTCTACTTGAAAGCGCAGGTCGAGCGGGTCTCGATCATCGCTCCCGACAGCCACATGATCGACCACTACACATCCCGCATCAGCGACTGCGATCGAATCATCGCCGGCATCGACATTTACATCGCCGGGCTCCCCGAGCCAGACCGGCTCGCGATCGAGAGTGCGCTCACCCACATGGCCGGCATACGCCGCCGAGCGACCGCCAGCCGGCGGATCGACCTGCGACAGATTCTTCGAGAGTCCTGATGACTAACAGCAGCACAGAGGGACTCCGCGCCCATCACGCCCGAGTCTCGCTTTCCAAACAAGAAGCCGTGCTGGCCGCGATTAACACCCTCGCCGATCAGGACGCCATAGTGTCGGTCGCGGCAGTCGCGCGAACCGCGGGGGTCTCTCGCGAGTTCATCCATAGCCACACCGAGCTCCACACCCGAGTGAAACAGCTGACCCTCCGCCAATCCGCCGCCCAACTCCTAGTTCAGAGCGACCAGGCCGACCTGGATGCGGGCCGCTCGGCCGACAAGTCGACGCTGATGCGCAAGGTGCTTCGACAACGTGCTGAGATCGAAGATCTCTTGGCGAAGGTCGCCAAGCTGGAGGCGGGGAGGGCTCGATACTTGGGCGAACAGCTGCTGCTCTTGGATGCGTCACCGCGCGTTGACAATGTGGAAACCATTGTGACGATGGAACGGTTGCAAACGGACAACGGTCAGCTGCGTGGCGAACTCGATGAGGCGATGTTGTTGATTGCGCGACTTCGTGATGATCTAGGCGGCGCTCGTTTGGCGCTGGCGCAGGCCCTCACGACGGGCGACCTTCCGAGCGGTGTGGTCTCGATCGAACGTCCGAGAAACAGCAGGTCGACCCCCTCCAAGCCGTCGTCGTCGCCCGCTCTCTAGATCGACGCTGACTGTCACGTGACAGTCCAGTTCGGATAAATTGCCATCCCTGGACACGGTGAATACGCAGATCTGGCGATCGGCGAGCCGGATATTTTGTCAACCTACTTTGGACAAAGCGCACTTGAGGCCGGCTGGGCCTGAGAGTTTCATAACGCATGGGTTTCGAGGCGCTTCGGTTATGAGACAGTTTGAGGCCGTGGGTCGCCCGCAAGCCGAACGTCTCACGGGACACTGCGGCTGTCGGGTATCAACGGAACGAATAGTGGTGCCGTCCGCTCTCGTCTGCTTTCTGGGCTGAAGTCAGAGGATGAAGGAGGAGACGATCATCGCTCCGGCGAGGCCGGTGACGGCAAGGAGCACGAGCAGCGCCCGATTAACACGACGGCGGCTAACCGTTCCCTTTCGGAATGTCGATGGTGACATTCGTTCTAGGTTGGGAAGAAGGGCCTGAAACGGTGGATCTTGCGGTGCTGAGCGGATAGGTTC
>NZ_JPRS01000244.1 GCF_000738085.1 Cryobacterium sp. MLB-32 | reverse complement strand
GTTCGATCTGCGCCAGAACCTGGTTCGTGAAGGAATTGCTCATTACGAACGAGGGATGGCCAGTGGCATTTCCGAGGTTCATCAGACGCCCCTCGGACAGAACGAGGATGCTCCGTCCACTGGGCAGTCGCCATTCGTCGACCTGCGGCTTGATCTGTACCTTGGTCGCCCCCGGCAGCACCTCTAGGGCGGCCATGTCGATCTCGTTGTCGAAGTGACCCACGTTCGCGATGATCGCGAGGTGCTTCATCCGCAGCATGTGCTCCGTGCGGATCACATTGAAGTTTCCTGTGCCACTGACAAAGATGTCGACCTCCTCGACGACGGATTCAAGCTTCGCGACCTGGAACCCGTCCATCGCCGCCTGCAGAGCGTTGATCGGGTCGATCTCGCTCACGATCACGCGTGCGCCCTGACCCTTCAAAGCCTCGGCCGCGCCCTTTCCCACGTCGCCATAGCCGGCGACGAAAACCACTTTGCCCCCGATGAGCACATCGGTGGCGCGGTTGAGGCCGTCGGGCAGCGAGTGGCGAATGCCGTACTTGTTGTCGAACTTCGATTTGGTGACCGAGTCGTTCACATTGATCGCAGGGAAAAGCAGGGACTTATCGGCGAAGAGCTCATACAGACGGTGTACCCCCGTTGTGGTCTCCTCGGTGACACCGACGAGGTCAGCGGCGATCTTTGTCCAGCGGTCGGCGGATGCCGCGAGCGACACTCGAAGCGCGGCGAGGATGACGCCATATTCATGGCTGTCGCCCGACGCGTCGGCCGGAACCGCCCTCGCCTGCTCGAATTCGCGGCCCTTGTGCACGAGCATCGTGGCGTCACCACCGTCATCGAGGATGAGGTTCGGTCCGGTCCAAGACTCCCCGGCGGCCAGTGCCTCCGCGCTCCAGTCGAAGATCTGCGTGGTGCACCACCAGTATTCCTCCAGGGTCTCGCCCTTCCAGGCAAACACCGGAACGCCCGTCGGGGCATCCATTGTGCCGGTTGGGCCCATGGCGATGGCGGCGGCCGCGTCGTCCTGGGTGGAGAAGATGTTGCAGCTGGCCCAGCGCACCTGGGCCCCGAGTGCCACGAGCGTCTCGATCAGCACGGC
Organism: Cryobacterium sp. MLB-32; assembly: GCF_000738085.1. Classification (GTDB taxonomy): domain Bacteria; phylum Actinomycetota; class Actinomycetes; order Actinomycetales; family Microbacteriaceae; genus Cryobacterium. Next base: position 1,780 of record NZ_JPRS01000244.1, on the reverse strand, counting down.
CGTCTGCACGGTCATGTGCAGCGAACCGGCAATGCGGGCGCCGGCGAGCGGCTTCGAATCGCCGAATTCGCTGCGGAGGGCCATCAGGCCCGGCATCTCGTTCTCGGCGAGCCGCAGTTGGTGCCGTCCCGCTTCCGCGAGCGAGAGATCGGCGATCTTGTAGGCGAAGGCGGCGGATGTGGCGGATGTGGACGGCGAGGCGACAGTCATGCGACTATCTTGTCATTTCCGCCCACGGTTGGCCTCCCCCATACGCGCCGAGATTCAGTCTTCAGAATCTTCCGTACCCGGCGAGTCACCGAAGACACGGTGACGAACGAGCTGCCAGCCCTGCGGCGCGGCCGTTCGAGCGGCATGACGGGTGCAGAGATCGAAGCTGTGCGGGTCGCGATCGAAGGACAACGGGCCGAGGACAGCCATTGAGTCGGCGTAGACGAAGGTGAGCGTCGCCACCGATGGCTCGCGACAGGCGATTCTTGAGCACGGCCGAATTTCCATTGTCATGCACGTTACCAGCGACCGCTTGTTGCCGGCGGCTAGACCGGACGTAGTATTGGCGCATGTCGAGATCCCGCCGCTCCGCCGTACCCGCGCCCACGGTTCGCGGGCGCGGCCGCGACCGCCACGGGCGCGGAATTCGCAGTTCTGTGGCCGGACCTTTCCTGCCGCCATTGCGCACACGGATCGACCTCTTTGATATGACGGTCGCATCTACCGTGGAGTATCTGCGCGGAGTCTGGCCAGACGAACTCGACTCTGTCACCTTCGAGGTTGCAGCCGGACCGCACTCGGTCGTTGCCGGCGCGGGGGTCGAGCGCTGGATGGTCTCGCCGGCCTCTCGTCGGATCGTCTTCTACCGTCTGCCCATCCAACGACTCTCCCGACTCCACCAGGACGACGAGATGCATCAGCGCATGATCATCGAGACGTGTGTCTTTCGCGGCGTGGCCGAGCTCCTGGGCAAGGACCCGTGGGAACTCGCCCCTGATCGGTTCCGCCACTTCTAGGCTCCCCCGCCTCGTGCCCGACGGCGTCGCAACCTCGGCGCCGTATCCGGCCCCTTCCGCATGGACGGGGCCTTTTTTGTGCGCGCTTGGTAACGGGTGGGTAACGGGTTGGTAACGGGTTGGTGGGTTTCCAAACCTTTTCGGGGGTGGGCCCGAACACCAGTCAGACCTCAACACCACCATCCACAATCACCGCCACCCAGACAGGAATCCCACACCATGCGCACATTCTCCAAGGCCACCATCGGCCTCGCTTCCGCCGGAATCATGATCGCCCTCCTCGCCGGCTGCTCCACAACCGCCGCCACCACGTCCTCATCCAGCGCCCCTAGCTCCTCGAGCTCCGCCACCGCCGAGGCTCCCCTCGCCTCGATCCCCAGCCTCTCCGGCGTCGACACGGCCGTTCTCCTCGACGCCGACTTCGCCGCCGCCCTCGGCACCCTCGGCCTCACGGCAGGCACCGTCGGCACCGCCACCCTCGAAGAAGGCAGCCTGCACTTCCCGATCACCGGCGGCAACGTGGACTACTACGACCCCAACGGCACCGTACGCCCCTACGTGCAGGGCACCCTCGAGCACGAAGGCTCCGGCTTCTCCCTCACCGCCGGCGACACCGTCGTTGAACTGACCAACTTCACCATCGACCCCGGCACCTCCGAGCTCTTCGGTGACGTTGCGGTGAACGGCGAGTCCGCCGCCACGCAGGTCAAGGTCTTCGACCTCTACGGCGGAACCCTCAAGCCCCTCGAAATGGACGGCGACAACGCCATCCT
>NZ_JPRS01000243.1 GCF_000738085.1 Cryobacterium sp. MLB-32 | reverse complement strand
GCACTCTTGACGGCGATCCTGCTCAAGGTCGTCCTTGAATTCGTGCTCCGGGCCAAGAAGAGGATCGTTGCGCGGATCCGTTCGGCTGAAACACGGTGGGTTCGAATCGTGAACGCGATCACCCTGTTGCTCGTGCTGCCGTTGAGCAAGTTCATGGTGCTCGGACTGGTCGGCCTGGTATTTGGCGAGTCCGTCCGTCTCGGCGGCTTCTTTCACGTCACGGCACTGATCATCGTTCTCATGTTCGCGCGGGGCGGCATCCGATGGGCGTTCAGACGGACCGACGAGAGCGCATCAGCTTGATCGGCACCCAACTCCACTTCTGATCAGCCAGTTCTTCCACCTGTTCGGCTATGCCCTGGGTAATCGAGTCCTGGCACGAGAATCGCGGCCGGGAGCGGCTCAGCCGCCTCGGAGCCAGGCACTGCGGGCGATTGGATCACCGGCAGAAGTCGACGATGGTCCCCTCGAGAATGTCGGTGAGGGCCACCACGGATGCCGCCTCGGCCCACTCCACATCGGCGTGCGCCCCGCCGCCGTCGACTCCGAACACCAGACAGGGAATGCCCGCCTCCAGCACGAGCCCGGCGTCGGTCCAGAACGGCTCACCGCGCACCACGGGCTCAGCGCCGAGAACGCGCGCCGCGTTGCCCGCAAGCGCTTGCACTACCGGCCAGCCCGGATCCGCCTCGAAGGCGGCTCGCGCCACCAGGCAGGTCAGGGCGTAGCTGAAACCGGGAACGGTGCCGGAGAGGTGCTCCAGAACCGAGCGCAGCTCCGCCTCAACGTGCTCGGGCGACTGGCCCGGAAGCATCCGCCGCTCGAGGGTGAGCGTGCACGTGTCCGCCACCGTCGCTGCGTCTTCACCGCCGGAGATCATGGAGACCCGCACGGTGCCGTGCCCGAGGGTGGGATGCGGCGCACCGGACGAGAGCCGCCCGCGCAGGTCGTCGAGGGCGCGCATCACGAGCCCGGCATGAGCGATCGCGTCGACGCCACGTTCGGGCTGCGAGCCGTGGGCGGCCACCCCGCGCAGCTCGAGTTCGAACCAGGCGAAGCCGCGATGGGCGAGCGTGAGCTCAAGCCCGCTTGGCTCGACGATCACCGCAGCATCCGCTGACACGCTGCGCAGCACCTCCTCGGTGCCGAGGCTGCCGAACTCCTCGTCGGCCACCAGGGTCACGATCACGTCTCCGGCCAGTCCCCGAGCGGATGCCCGTGCCGCCGCCACGAGAATCGCCGCGACGCCGCCCTTCATGTCGAAGGTTCCGCGGCCGAACACCCGGCCGTCACGCAGCTCGCCGCTGAACGGGTCTCCGTCGTAACTCGCGACGCCCACGGTGTCGAGGTGCCCGTTGAGCATGAGCGAGCGACCGGCGCCGATGCCGCGTCGGATGGCCACGACGGAGGGACGGCCGGGGCGCTCCTCGAGCACCGAGACGTCGAAACCCTGCTCGCGCAGCCACGCGGCGCACCACGCGGCGATCTCGCCTTCGCCCGCGGCCCCCGGCACGAGGTCGGGGTTGATCGAATCGATGGAGGCGAGCTGCTGCAGCAGCCCGATCGGGTCGAAGGCGTTCGGTGCGGATGTCATCAGTCGAATCTACCGTCGAGTCCGTTTCCGGCTCATGTCGAGTGCACCGGTGGCGCGTGTACATCCAAGTTAGTCTGAAATATGCGCACTTCTGCGGGGCAACAGATGCTGGGACTGGTGGCGGCCGCGGGCGTGTCGGCATCCGCTGTACTCCTTTTCGCGATGCGCCTGCCGCTGCCCGGCTACATCGTTCTGGCCGCTGCCCTCGCGCTCGCCTCCGTCACCAACCGGGCCCTCTTTCGTGACCTGCTTCTGATTGCCCTGGGACTCGTCATCATCAGCACGATTTCGGTCGAGGCGAACCTCGACTATCCGAATATCGCCCTGATGGGAACGGTGCTCAGCCTCGCGGTGCTCGCGCCCTACCTGATCTCTCGCTATGTGTACCGGGACCGTGCGATCCGGTTCCCCCTTCGCACCGGCCAGCGGTGGACCGCCCTGGAGAAGGCATATCTCCCCATCGTGCTGCTGCTCGGCTATCTGATCCTGCCGCGATACTTCATCGGCTCCGGCGCGTACCAGAACTGGCCGGTCGTGAGCGCGCCGGACGAGATCGCCCGCCTCTTCGTCGGCGTGGGCTTCGTGGGCATCTGGGACGAACTCTTCTTCATCTGCGTGGTCTTCGCGCTGCTGCGCCGTCACTTCCCGGATTGGCAGGCCAACCTGCTGCAGGCGGCGATCTTCTCCTCGTTCCTGTGGGAGCTCGGCTACCGGAGTTGGGGGCCACTGCTCACGATTCCGTTCGCGCTCCTCCAGGGCTACACGTTTGCGCGCACCCGGTCACTCACCTACGTGGTGTGCGTTCACCTGCTGTTCGACGCGGTCGTCTTCCTCGTGCTCGTGCATGCGCATCACCCCGAGTGGCTCGATATCTTCTGGTACTGATCTCGACTGTCCGGTGCTGATCGTTTTTGGTGACTATTTTCCGTGCCGACCCTCTTGCGTGAACCGGGAACGCGATATAACGTGTTGTTCAATAGACGCGATATATCGCGATATCCCGCTGAGGAAAGGACCCACGGTGTCCCTGGAAAAATGGCTCGTCACCCCCGGGCAGACCAAGATCATCGACATCGC
>NZ_JPRS01000242.1 GCF_000738085.1 Cryobacterium sp. MLB-32 | reverse complement strand
GCGGTAGCGAACGGAGAGCTTTCGCACCGAGTCCACCGGGTTGGTCGCCGCGAACTCCACCAGTTCCTTCTCCGCCGCGATCATGTCGTCGGTCGTCGCGCGCGGGGCCGCCTGGCCCAGGTTCGCCGTGATGTACAGCGCCGAATCCACCAGTAAGACCCCGGCAGCAAGCGCCTCGGCCACCTCAGCGTATTCGGGCGGTAGAGCCTCACCAATCAGACTCATCCGCGGCCGAACCGCCGCCCCGACCCGACAGAGCCGCCCGGCTTCCGCCATCGAGATATGCCCGATGTCTGTGAGGGCTGCGGCGGCGTTTCTGTTGCCGGTTCGGGCCGAGATGCTGTGCGGCCCCGAATCGTGGTCGAACCGGTCCTGCAGCTCACCCGCCGCCTGCACGAGCAGTGCCTGGCCCTGCCGTACCGCTGCGAAACTGGCCTCCACCACGGCCAACAGCCCCGCGTCGGTCATCCGCTGAAGCTCCAACCCGGCACTCGGCCCGCCCTCCGAGCTCACCCCGCCACCGAGGGCTCGAGAGTACGTGTCGGCGAGTGCCGCCGTGCTCTCGATGAGGAGGTTCGTTGAAGTGGTCATGGCATAATTTTCCCAGCCACCACTGACACTGGAGCGACCTAAACAGCCCTGACCGGGCATTCCTGTGGAGAACTCCCTCGAATTGCTACCTGTGGAGGAGAGCATGGATCCGGCCATTCTTGCGCGGTTTCGATCTCAACCCGCTCGATCCAAGCGCCCCGTCGTTGCGCCTCGACCGGCGGCGGAGGGGGCTCAGCTGTAATCGGCGCTGACAGTGCGGGTCACGCCGTCGAAATGTGCACCACTTCATCAGCGTTTAGTCGAACAGCGCCCTGAAGCGATATCCGAAAGGCATCCCCCCGGGTGAGCGCCATTGGCCAGACGCGCCAGGTAGTCGACAGCTATACCCATCGTGGCGGGGTGGACATTCTCAACCTTGTGATTGAGCAGCTGAGGCTCGCCATCCCCAAGCTGAACTGTCGTTATGGTTCGCGGGTTGAGGTAGCCGCCGCGAGGATGGGTGATTTCCTTGATTCGTCGCACTACAGATGTCATGCTCCCAGCACTGCGCATGGGTACGACCCAGACCCCGCCACAGCGTGTACTGCAACGGGGGTCGCTAGGTCGAACGAGTGACCGGCTCAGCTCTGAGGAGCGGCCTCATCAATAGCCGCGAGGAGCGTAGCGTCCCGCTTCTCAAGAAGGGATTTCAGGTCAGCACCCAGAGCCGTGGCCGCTTCCACGGTCATGGCGTAGTCGGCGTTTGTTCCGGCCTGGATCGGCAGGGCATGAATTCGGGCCAGGGGTGAAGTCGGTGGCCTGGGCCGGGTCGGCCGACCCAGTCAAAGATGACTCTGACTGGGGCAGCTCAGTCCCGGTCCCCCCGGAATCCCCACAGTCCGCCGAGATGTGAATCTCACCAGGACTTGTACGATCGTACAATACTTTTGAGGTGTGGACGTTCAGCGGGTGGTGGTTACTCTTGTACAGCACTGCTCGCGGATGTCCGCTCGGACGTGGCCTCGTTCAGGAGCCGATACCCAGGCGTGTTGTGCTCGGACTTTGGGAAATCTCGGGAGGTACGAGTGGCACGCAGCGATTCCCGGTCGGCGGAAATGCGCGAACGTATTTTGGCCGCTGCGGCGGTTGAATTCGCTGACCGTGGTTATGCGGGCGCTTCGATTGGCCTCATCGCCGAGAAAGCGGCGACGGGAAAAGGCCAGGTCCAGTATCACTTCAGTGCTAAATCAGATATCGCCTTGGAACTTGTGCGGTCCGCATTCTCCCGCGCACCATTTGCCAACGTCCTTGACGACGCGCCGCCTCTTCACGGGATGGAAGCGATCGTCGCCTCAATCCGGGGTGTGGCCGGCGCCTTCCGCAATGACGTCCGCGTCCGGGCGGCCGTTCGTCTGATGCGGGAATACCAGCTGATCCCAGCAGTCCTGCCCACACCGTACGTCGGCTGGGTTGCCCGTATCGGAATGCTCCTCCATGAGGCCGAAGCCGCTGACGAGATCCCCGCTGGCCTTGACCATGACCAGGAGGCGTGGCACCTGGTTGCGTACTTCTATGGAGTGCAGGAAATTTCCAATCGGCTGACCGAGCGGGATGACCTGCCCGAACGAATCGAAGAAATGCTCACCCGCGCCTTCACGTCCCTTGGAGTGATACGTCCCCACCGGTTCCTGTGACGGCGTCAGGTGTGGAGTCATTCTCTGCCAGCGGACCCGTCGAGAGATAGAAATCATTCGCATTGGCAGCTAAAGCTTTCCAAGCCGGGGGTGAAGGGTTCCGAACGTTCGTATCGCTACT
>NZ_JPRS01000241.1 GCF_000738085.1 Cryobacterium sp. MLB-32 | reverse complement strand
CGGGTTGTACTGGCCCATGATCGCGTACAGCAGGTCGAACAGCTGGAATCCGTTGATCACCGAGATGATCGTGACGAAGAAGAGGCTCGGGGTGACAAGCGGCACGGTGATCGACGTGAACTGCTTCCACTTCGTGGCTCCGTCGAGCTGGGCCGCCTCGTAGTATTCGGGTGAGATGTTCTTGAGAGCGGCACCGAGAATGATGATGCCGAACCCGAGTGACGCCCACATGCCGACGATGCCCACGGACACGATGGCGAAGCCGGGTGTCGACGTCCAATACGGGCCGTCGATTCCCACGAGCGAGAGAAACCAGTTCAGAATGCCGAAGTCACCGTTGTAGATCATGCGCCACACGAGCGCGACCGCGGTAGGCATGGCGATGTAGGGCATGAAGAAGAGCACACGGTAGAACGAGGCGAAGCGCAATCCCGGCTGGTTGACCAGGTTGGCCATCAGCAGGGCGAGCGGGATGCCCGCGAGCACGATGACCGTATAGATGAGCGTGTTGATCAGGGCAGTGCCCACGTTGCCGTCGGCGAGCATGGTTCGGTAGTTCTCGAGTCCGACGAATTCTTCGCCGCCGAACGGTCCGGTCTCGGTGAGACTCAGGTAGCCGGTCTGAATGATCGGCCAAATGTAGAAGACCAGAACACCGAACAGCGTCGGGAGCACGAACATCCACGGCCAATAGCCGTCGAAGTTCTTGGGCTTTCCGTTGGTGGCGGCAGGAACGGGCGTGCTCGGCACCGGGCGGTCGACGGGAGCACGGCTCTCGCCGACCGTGCTCCCGGTGCGAAGGGTCATTCCTTGGCCAGCTCGTCGTTCATTCGGGTGGCGAGCTCGTTGGCGACGTCCTCGACCGAACGGGCACCGGAGAACGCCTGCGGCAGCAGCTCGTTTTCAATCGTGGTCCACGCTGCGGTGTCTTTCGAGACCGGGAACGGGTAGGCGTAGTTGTCGGCCTCATCGATGAAGACCTGAAGGTCGAAATGATCGACCGAGTCGATGAAAGCCTGGCCGGCGCCGATGAACGCAGGGTTAGCCGCGCCCATTTCGGCCTGCAGGGTCTGTGCCTCTTCGCCGCCGAGGTAGGCCTGGAACGCCTGTGCGGCCGACTTGTTCGAGCTGTTGGCCGACACCACGTTGGCAAGTCCGTGAATGACCGTGGCCTGCTTCTCGTCCTGCGGGAGCGGCGCCACATTGAGGTCCATCGTGTTGCTCGCGGCCGCAAGTTCAGCGACGCTCCAGGTACCCGACCAGAAGAACGCGGTCTTGCTGCTGGTGAACCACGCGTTGTGCGGGGTGTCGGAGAGCTGCTGCAGGCTCGGGCTGGAACCGTTCGCGATGAGGTCGGCCCAGAACTGCAGGCCCCTGATCGTTTTCGGGTCGTCGTAGCCGCTCGTTGTTCCGTCCTCGGAGATGATGTTTCCTCCGGCCTGCAGAATGGTGTTGTAGTACCCTTCCTGACCACCGGTCAGGCCGGTCGCGACGCCGTAGATGCCCTGGTCGGCGAGGGTGTCACTCACAGTTTTAGCTGCGGTGGCGAAGTCATCCCAGGTCCAGGTGCCGTCAGGTACGGCAACGCCGGCCTGATCGAGAATGGCCTTGTTGTACCAGAGGGCTACCGTATCGAAGTCCTTGGGCATGCCGTACTGCTCATCGTCGTACGAGTACAGGTTGTTGAGCACATCGACGTAGTTGCTCGGGTCGACCTCGCCGGCGTCGATGAGATTCGTCATCGGCTCAAGCTGGTCGTTGGCGGCGTAAAGCTGAAAGTTCGGGCCGTTCATCCAGAACACGTCCGGCAAGGTGTCGCCCGAGGCCTGAGTCTGCAGTTTGGTCCAGTACTGGGCCCACGGGGTGATGTCGATGTTCACCTCAATGTTCGGGTAGATCTCGTTGAACGCGGCGATGTTGGCTTCCAGCGCCGGCACCTGGTTCTCGTCCCAGATGGCGTAGCTGATCGATGCTTGCGAGTCTGCGGTGACTGCTTCATCGGATGATGCCGGTGCTGAACACGAGGTCAGCGCGAGCGCGGCGACAAGCGCGAGCGGCGCGAGTCTAGTGATTCGTCTCATTGGTATCCCTTGCTGTGTGATGGACGGTCAGGAAAGTAGGTGGGTGCTCGCGAAGGCCGCGAGCCGGGCGCCGATGTCGGTTTCAACCGGCGGTAGCGGAAACTCGCCCGCGTGATCGGACGCGATCGCGTCCTGACCCAGCGCGGGGCCCGGCACACTGAAATGTGGTACGGCGATGTCGGTCGAGCCGTAGAGGCGTTCCGAAACGACCTCGAGCGAACGCACGAGGGCTCCGAGGGCTACACCGTTCCGGCCGAGTGTCGACGACACGAGCGGCGGCTGCGTGCTGCGTGTGACGAGCCTGGCCAACTCGCTCTGCAGAGCGCCGAGCAAGACCGCCCCGGAGGCGGAGAGCCCACCACCGATCACGATGAGGTCAGGGTCAACCGCGAACCCGACCACGGCGATGCCGCGAATGATCCGGTGCGCGAATTCGGTGACGAGGCCGAGCGCGCCGGTGTCGCCGGCCTCGGCCGCGGCAAAGACGTCCTCCGGGCTACGGCCTCGGAAAGCACCAAGGACGCTTGTCTCGTGCACGTCCTGGTAGCCCCACCCCGTGGACTCCAGATCGCCCACCTCACCGGCGGCGAAGTTGCGGCCGCGATGCAGGGCTCCGCCGAGGATGATCGCCGCGTTCACCCGATGGCCCACCATGATGAAGACGACGTCGTCGGCGTTCTGTGCGGCACCGGCGCGCAGTTCGCCCAGGGCTGCCATATTGATGTCATTCTCGACGAAGACGGGGCAGCTGAGCTGCCGGCTGAGTGCGGCCGAAAGATCCAGACCATTCCATTCCGGCAGCACGTTGGATTGCAACACCCGGCCGGAGGCATCCACGATTCCGGAGACGCCGACGGTGACCGCGGTGAGCCAGGTCGCGTCGATGCCGACACGGGCGAGGGCGCGATCGAGGGTGGACGCTGCCAGAGCCAGGAGGTCGGTACCGGTGACGTCCCCGTCGATGTCGTGCAGCACGCTCGCGACCATGGAACCGGCGAGGTCAGAGATCAGCACGGTGATCCTGTGCAGGCCGAGGTCGATGCCGGCGACGTATCCGGCGGTGGCATTGAACGCGACGCGCCGCGCCGGACGCCCCTTGGCGCTGGGCGCGGAGTGGGGCTCATCGGAGATCAGGCCCTGGGTTTCGACATCGGCGACGATCGATTCGACCGTCGGCCGGGAGAGCCCCGTGATGCGTGCCAGTTCGCTCACCGTGAGCACCCGGTGGTCGCGGAGGGCACCGATACAGGCGGCGGAATTGCGCTGACGAAAAGCGAGCATCTCGCGTTCGTGGTGTCCGGACAGTGCCATGCGTTTTCCCCCTCTCACGTCACGGTGAGCATTATGCAAGTCGTTTGCATAATTGCAGTGAACTCACCATAAGCAGGCCGCGCGACGGTTGTCAACAATCTCGCCACAAGTGTGCTGACTTCGATATGTCACGGCGAGACCTGGCCACGGCCCGACTAGAGTGACTGTTCACCCACACTTTCAATCAGCATCGATCAGTTTGGCACTCAGTCATGCCCCCTTCCCCGCCGTCACCGCTCGGTCCGGGCGCACCCGTTTTCGCCTTCGACATCGGCGGCACCGACATCAAATGCGCCCTGGTCGACGGTGACGGGTGCCTGCTCGGGGTGCGTCGGGTCGCGACGGCGACCTCCCACGATGCCTCGGCGGATGCCGTGCTCAACCAGGTGACACAGCTCGCCGCCGACCTGACTCACGATTTTCCCGACGTCACCCCGCTGGCCGTTGGACTGATCTCCCCGGGCATCATCGACGACGAGATGGGCCTCGTGCGCCGGGCGGTGAACCTCAACTGGACCATGGTGCCGTTCCGGCGTCGGGCCACCGAGCTGCTGCATATGCCCGCCTCGTTCACCCACGACGCCCGGGCCGCCGGCGCAGCGGAGTTCGCGTTGGGTGCCGCCCGAGGATTCACGGACGTGGTGGTCATCGTGATCGGCACGGGTCTCTCGTGCTCGCTCTTTCTCGGCGGACGCCCGCACACAGCGGGCGGACTCGCCGGGGAACTCGGGCATTCGATCGTCGATCCGACGGGCTTGCCGTGTGCCTGCGGCTCACGCGGATGTCTCGAAACCGTCGCCTCCGCCGGCGCCATTTCGCGCCGCTACGCCTCCCTCACCGGCACGTCGCCCGCGGGCGCTCGCGCGGTGATCGCACGGGTGGAAGCCGGTGATGCCGTGGCACTCCGCGTCTGGACGGATGCGCTCGACGCCCTGGCACTGACCATCTCGCAACTTGCCGCGGTGCTCGCGCCCGAGGCGATTGTGATCGGGGGCGGCCTCGCACAGGCTGGACCGGCCCTGTTCGACCCGCTTCGGGAACGGGTGAACAGCCTTTTGAGCTTTCACCGCCCTCCGGCCATTGTGCCGGCACTCCTCGGCGAAAGCGCGGGCCTGCTCGGAGCGGCCCTCAACGCTCGGTCGCTACTGAAGGCCCTGGCCGACGACTAGTGCGTGCGGCCGAGCAGATATGCGTTGAAGGCATCGGTCAGCTGCGCGTCCGTGTTCATCGGCTCGCCGTCGAGAGTCGTGACGGCGACAGCCAGCCGCACGCTCGATACCAGCCAGGCCGCATCCGCGTGGCGGAGCTCATCGACCGTCACGTCGCGGTATTCCACCTTCTCGCCCCGTGCGACGAGGTACTCGAACAGACTCTGCTGCGTGGTGCCGTGCAGAATGGCGCCGCTCGGCGCGGGTGTGACATACACGCCCCCGGCGCGGAGGATCACACTCGAGGTCGGGCCTTCCATCACGTAGCCGTCGGTCGTGAGAAAGATCGTGTCGTCGGCGCCGCGATGGTGCGCCTCCCGCAGCGCCGCCATATTGATGGCGTAGCTCAGCGTCTTCGCGCCCATCAGCAGCCAGGGCGCCCGCTCGGCGACACCCCGCGGATAGCCGCGATCGAGCGTGACCACGCGCACCCCGTTCTGGCGCACGGCACTGAAGTCCGCAGCCCGGGTGGCGTGCAGCCAGGCCGTCGGGGCCGGTCCCGACTCGACACCGCGGCTGAGCACGAACTTCAGGGCCAGCTCTCCCTGGTGTGGGAGTCGCGTCACCGCGTAGGCGATGGCTGCGCGCCACTGCGCCGGGTTGGGAGCCGGTAGATCGCAGATCTGTGCGGAGTTGCTCAGCCGACTGATGTGCGGCTCGACCTCGTGGGGGTGTCCGTTGACCACGCTGAGCGTTTCGAAGATACCGTCACCACGTTGAGTGCTGAGTTCCCCCACCCGCAGGGCGGGAGCGGCCGAATCCACCTCGTGGAACGTGTCATCGAACGTGGAGCGCTCGGACTCAACGGCAACCGGGTCGATCAGCAGGGTGAAGGGAAGGCTCATGGTGCGAGCCTATCCCTCCCCCTCAACGTCTCCGTCGGTCGCCGAGCTAACTCTGGAAAGCCACAATCGGTTCAGACGTGGGCTGCTCAGACCCGCCGGTCGGCTCAACCGTGACACCAACGGTGTCTCCGCTGTGCATGGACCCGTCGAGAACGCGCCACGCGGTTCCGCTACCGGTCGAATCGAAGGTTCCGGCCGGTGCCGCGCCGGAGGAATTGATGTACCAGAGCTGGTAGTCCTGGTCGGCGGTCAGAGCCGGCAGGTCTTCGAGCAAGACCGCGGACAGGCCGAGCGAGTTCGACCAAACCAGGGTGGCGGGATGGCCGTCGGCCGTGGTCGTGGCGGCACGCTGCGAATCGGATGCCGCGTTGATCTCCGCGAGACCGGCAGCCTGTGCCTGTGCGAACTGATTGTTATTGAACGACTGACCAGCGAAGGTGCCACCGACGAAGAGCACAACTGCGGCCGCGGCGGCGAGCAGAATCTGGGCCGGACGCTGGAACCAGCGTTGACGGGCCCGGCGGGAGGCACTCCGGGTCGAGCGGGAACCGGAGGCGGAGGTGAGGGAGATGACGTTTGCGTCGTCGTCGCCGACGTCCGTCACCGGGGCAGCAGGAAGCGTTGTCGGGGAGGCCGTTGGTGCCGCGAGCGGTGCCAACTGCGGTGTCGACGCGATGGCGGCCATCAGGTTGGCACGTAGCGCGGCGGACGGCTGCACGGGCGCTACGGCCAGTCCGAGCGCGACAGCGGTGTCGCTCAACTCCGCCGCCTCCGTGCGCGCTGGTTCCGACTCAGCCAGATAGGCCTCGAAAGCGGCGGTCTCCTCCGCACTGAGGGCGTTCAACGCATAGGAACCGGAGAGGTCGGTGGGGTCGTCGTGCTGTGCTTTGCCGGTCATGAGGTCACCCCCAGCTCGTCGCGCAGGCGGATGAGTCCGTCGCGCAGTCGGGTTTTCACGGTGCCCAGGGGGATCTTGAGCATGCCCGCGACTTCGCTGTGCGTATAGCCACCGTAATACGCGAGGCTCACGGCCTGGCGTTGGAGCTGCGTCAGTCTGGACATTGCTTTTTCCACCCTTTCATGTTCGATGCGAACCTCGACGGTCTCGGCAACGTGATCGTAGGCGACCGCAAGGTCGCGGATGCCAATTTTGGAATCCCGGTCACGCCCGGCCTGCGACGACCGAATTCGGTCAACCGCGCGTCGATGTGCCATCGTCATGATCCACGTGGAAGCTCCACCACGAGTCGCCTCGTACCGCGTGGCCGTCTGCCAGATCTCCAGAAAAATCTCCTGGACAACTTCTTCCGACTGCGCGTGGTCGATCAGGAGGCGCTTGACAAGGCCAAGCACTCTGGGAGCGATCTGGTCATACAGCTCTCCGAACGCTGATTGGTCGCCTGTGGCAACCCGCGCCAAGAGCTCCCCTTGTGAGAGAGGCTCCACCGACGAGTCGTCGAGGTTGAAATCAGTAGTCATAAGACCAAGCATGTCAGGTTCAATCCCTTTCCATGATGAGG
>NZ_JPRS01000240.1 GCF_000738085.1 Cryobacterium sp. MLB-32 | reverse complement strand
CGCTGGGTACTGCGGTCTGAGTTGTCATGATTGCCCTTCGATCGGTAACGAACTATGCGTCATATTTGGAAGATTGTTGACAATCCTACAGGGAGTAGGTAGGTTTTTCGACAAGCACCACGGGGTTCACCGAAGAGCCACTAGGAGTAACCGCACGAGGTCCGACCCTGGGCCCTACGAGATCGGAACCACTCATGATTCGACACTATTCGCGCAGCGCAGCAATGCGTGGGGTTGGCGTCATCGCGGCCGGGTTGCTCCTGGCCGGGAGCCTCAGTGCCTGCTCGGCCACCTCGACGGGCGGCGATGCGGAGGTCAGTACCTTGCAGAACGGCAAGGACCTCGGCTACCTGCGGGTTGGAATCGCCAACGAACCGCCCTACACCGAGGTGAACGCCGATGGATCCGTGCACGGCGGCGAGCCCGACGTGCTGCGCGAAGTGCTGAAGACCATGGGGATCGGCGAGATCCAGGGCATCATCACCCCCTACGACGCCATGATCCCCGGCCTCAACGCCAACCGCTGGGACGTGGTGGCTGCCGGCCTCTTCATGAAGCAGTCGCGGTGTGCGGCGGTCGCCTACTCCGAACCCGTCATCGTCTCCACGGAGTCGTACGGAACCCCGGTCGGCAACCCGAAGAACATCACGACCCTCGCCGACATCCAGGAGAATGCGGATCTCAAGATCGCCGTCCTCTCCGGCGGGTTCGAAGAGGGAATCCTCAAGACCATCGAGCTTCCCCAGGACCAGATCGTGCTCGTGAAGGACAGCCGCAGCGGCATGGAAGCGGTCACCGCCAACCGTGCCGACGCCTTCCTGCTGCCGACCCTCTCGCTCCGCTCGCTCGTTGAACAGGACCCGAGCATCGAGGTGACCGACCCGATCGAGGACGCGCCGCGCACCGGTTCCGGAGCCGCATTCCGCAAGGGCGACACCGAGCTCCTGGCCGAGTACAACAAGCAGCTGGCCGTCTTCAAGGAGACACAGGCCTACACCGACATCATGGTCAAGTGGGGCTTCGACCCCGAGGCCGCCAAGGGCGTCACCGCCGCCGAGCTCTGCAAGAACGAGGGCTAGGTCACCAGCCCGTATCGCTCGGTGCGGAACCCGCTGCTGGGTCCGCACCGAGCGCATCCGTTCTCACCGTCAGAAAGGCTGGTCACGGTTTGGATGCCGTATTTGATTACTCCGGGCTCTTGGTTCAGGGGCTGGGCGTTACCATTCTCGTCACGGTTCTCGGCGCGGCCCTCACCATTGTCGTCGCCTTCACGGCGGGACTGAGCGGGCTCTCGCAGCATCGCTGGCTGCGCTGGCCGTCAACGATCTTCGTCGAATTCTTCCGCGGCACCGGGCTTCTCGTGCAGATGTTCTGGTTCTTCTACGCCCTGCCGTTCCTCGGTATCGAACTGGCCCCGCTGGTGGCCGGTGTTCTTGCGCTGGGATTGAACGAGGGCGCGTATGCGGCCGAGGTTGTGCGTGGAACCATTCGGTCCCGAGCGAAGGGGCAGACGGAGGCGGCCATCGCCCTGGGAATGACCCCGGCATTACGGATGCGCCGCATCCTGATCCCGCAGTCCATTCCGGCCATGCTGCCCGCTTTTGGAAACGTCATGGTCGACCTGTTGAAGAACACGTCCCTGGTGTCGCTGGTCACGGTCTCCGACCTCACGTGGCGAGCGTTCACCGCCCGCACGGTGACCGGGCAGACCGTTGAGCTGTTCCTCACCATCCTCGTGCTCTACTACTTCCTCTCCCTGCTCATTGGCTGGCTGATTCGGTACCTCGAGAAGCGATTCGCGCTCGACCGTAAGTCGCTTGCCAAGGCCAGGCCGCTCAAGGCTCTGGCAGGAAGGTTCTCCTCATGAGTGTCTGGGACAACGCCTTCGCCATCTCGATCGTGCCGGTCCTGCTCAAAGGACTGTGGCTGACGATCCAGATCACCCTCGTGGGATTCGTCATCAGCCTGATCGTCGGGCTTGTGGTTGCCGTCATCCGGTACCTGAAGATTCCGATCATCTCGCCGCTGGCCACCTTCTACGTATCTTTTGTTCGAGGAACACCACTGCTCGTGCAGGCGTACGTCGCGTTCTACGTCTTGCCGTTGCTCGGCGTCACGTTCGACGCCCTGCCCACCGGCATCGTGGTGATCGGCCTGAACTACAGCGCCTACACGGCGGAGGTGTATCGCGCCGGCATCGAACAGCTGCACAAGGGCCAGTGGGAGGCCGCAACGGCGTTGAGTCTGCCGCGCTGGCGTACCTGGGTGCGCATTGTGATTCCCCAGGCCGTGCGGCCGATCATCCCCGTGCTCGGCAACTACCTGATCATGATGTTCAAGGACTCGGCGATCCTGTCGTCGATCACCATCATCGAGCTGCTCGGATCTGCCCTGTCAATCGGCAGCAGTTACTACCGCTACCTCGAGCCCATCACCATCATCGGACTGATGTATTTCGCCATCAGCTTTCCGTGTTCACTTCTCATCAAGAAACTGGAGCGTCGTTTTGTCCCCCAACACTGAAACGCTGAAGACCCTCAACAACACCGGCGCCCCGCGCGACGTCGAGATCTCCTTCGCCCAGGTGAGTAAGGCCTGGGGAGACAATCACGTTCTGCGCGGCCTTGACCTGGAGGTCAAGGCCGGGGAGAAGGTGTCGATCATCGGGCCGTCGGGGTCGGGTAAGACCACCATCCTGCGAATCCTGATGACGCTCGAGACGCCCGACGAGGGCCTCGTGACAGTGGGCGGTGACGTGCTCTGGGACGCCAAGCGCGGCGTCAAGAGCAAGGAAACGAAGCAGACACAGAAGACCCGCCGCAAAGTAGGCATGGTCTTCCAGCAATTCAACCTGTTTCCGCACCTGACGGTGCTCGAAAACGTGATCGAGGCCCCCATCCACGTGCTGGGAATCTCGAAGCAGGAGGCCACCGAGCGGGCGGTCGACCTGTTGGAGCTCGTCGGCCTGCAGGAACACATGAAGCACACTCCGCCGGAGCTGTCGGGCGGTCAGCAGCAGCGGGTCGCCATCGCCCGTGCCCTGGCGATGCGCCCCCGCGTCATGCTCTTCGACGAGCCGACGTCCGCTCTTGATCCCGAGCTGATCGGTGAGGTCTTGAACGTGATCCGTCGGCTGGCCACCACGACGGACATGACCATGCTGATGGTCACCCACGAGATGAGGTTCGCGCAGGAAATCTCCGACCGTGTCGTCATGTTCGACAAGGGCGTCGTGGTCGAGCAGGGCTCGCCGGAGCAGATTTTCAAGAACCCGCAGGAAGATCGAACCCAGCGATTCCTGAAAGCGGTGACGTCCTACTGATCCCGCTCGGTCGGCCGGGGCCGCGCCAGGAGGCGTTGCCCCGGGCCGACTGCCGGAAGGTCGCACAGAGCGAGTGCCGCCCACATGGTGGCTTGGTTGGCGGAGATGATCGGCTTGCCCAGTTCGCGCTCGAGGGGAGCGATGAGGTCGTAGGTGGGAAGGTTTGTGCAGGACACCACGATGGCCTGGGCATCCGGTGAGTCGGCGAGGCGGATGAGTTCCGCGGTACGACGGTAGGGCACGGTCCACATGTTGGCGTCCATGCCCAGGTGGGCGATGCCGGTCACGGCGACCGAACTCTCAATCAGGAAGTCCTGCAGCCGGATGGTGATTTCCGCGTCGTAGGGCGTCGCAATGGCGACCCGGTTGACGCCGAGGTGCCCGAGGGCCGAGACGATGGCCCCCGATGCCGTCACGGCTGGTGCGCCCCCGGCGGACATGAGGGCCGCGGCCACCGCCCGCTCGCCGGCGCGCCCGTTGGCGAAGCTGCCCGATGTGCACGCGTAGGCATACACGGAGGGTGCGATGGTCATCAGCTGCTGTACCGTGGAGCGGATTCCGGTCTCGTCGCCAAGAGACTCCACCATCTCCAGGGTCACCGGCAGCGGGTCGAACGGGGTGCGAGCAAAGAAGAGCGAGGCTGCCGGAGGCGCCCACCGCCAGAGCTCGGCATCGAGGGCCATGTCATGGGGTGCGACGACCCCGATGCCGATGTGCGTCGGGGGCCCGAGGGGGATCTCATCGTGGTGCGTCGTCTTCGCCAATGCTGCCTCCCCATGCCGGTGCTCTGGCCATCGTGCGTGAGGCCCGTGCTCAGTATTGTTGACAATCCTACAGAATACAACCTAGTATGTGAAAAAATCGAAGGGATGATTACATGGCTCGCTACATCACCGTAACGCTCGAAACACGAGGCGTCACCTGCCTGGCACGACTGCTCGACGACGAGGCGCCCCGCACGGCGGCCGCGGTGTGGGATGCCCTGCCGCTCTCCTCGGCCGTCTTTCATGGCAAGTATGCCCGCAACGAGATTTACAACCTGGTGCCTGCTTTCGCCCCGGTCGAGCCGGGCAAGGAAAACACCACGATCACGCCGATCCCCGGTGACCTCTGCTACTTCGAATTCGACGCCAACGACCTGGCGACTCCCTCCCACGGATACACCAGCGGAGAGGGACCTCAGGAGCTGAAGAAGATCATCGACCTCGCGGTCTTCTACGGCCGCAATAACC
>NZ_JPRS01000239.1 GCF_000738085.1 Cryobacterium sp. MLB-32 | reverse complement strand
TATCTCCTGGCCAAGGATGCGCTCGAGGAATTCACTCAGTCCAATGACGACGCGATCGACCTTGGCGATGTTGTCTGGCCCGCGTGAGCTACACGATCAGATTCACTCCGAAGGCGGCGAAACAGGTCAGGGGGCTCGACTCGGCCGCCGCGAAACGGATTCGCGATTTTCTTGAGCAGAAACTCGCCCAGCTAGACAATCCGCGCCAGCTTGGCAGGAAGCTCGTCAACGAAGATTTCTGGAGCTACCGGGTCGGCGACTACCGACTCCTCACGAACATTGACGACGACCAAATCCTCATCCTCATCGTCGAGGTCGCACACCGTCGCGAGGTCTACGGCAAGCTCTAAACACAACAGCGGCGTCGTCTACCACGCCACGTGCGTTGTTGCCAACGCAACGGTTGCGCCCCGCAAGACGTTCCCCGTACGGGACGACAACGAGTGTCGAACTCGGTGCGGATGAATTGTGTGCGAGCGCGGAAAGCGACACAGGCCGCACTCGGGGCGCACCCGCGCGAACTGGATATGCCCATCGGCCAAGAACAGCTCCGGCCGGCAGTCGCAGCCACACTCCGGGCAGAGGTGCTTGCCCTTGTCCGTGCGAGGAAACACTGCTTTAGATTCCCGCCAACGCAGCGTATTTGCCGGAGCTGTTGAGCGAGGCGGAGAGCCTCTGCCGCGACACCCCGAGGTCTCGGGCTACCAACGCTTTCGGCACGCCGGCATCGACCCGCGCGCGGGCCTCGGCGATCTGCTCCACGTCTAGCTTCGGAGCCTTCTCGTATTTCCCGTCACGCTTCGCGATTGCGATGCCCTCCGCCTGACGCTCACGGATGGTCTTTCGCTCCAACTGAGCGATCGCGGCAAGAACTGTGAGCATGAACTCGCCCTGAGGAGTATCCGAATTCAGGGCCGGGTTGTCGACGAACTCCAGTGCGACACCCTTCCCCTTAAGCTGTTCGACGAGCGCGAGAAGGTCGGTCGTGGAACGCGCGAGACGATCCGGTGACTTCACGCGCACCTTGTCGCCATCGCGCACATATGTGAGCATCACCTGGAGCTGCGCCCTGTCGTGGGCGTTCTTACCCGAAACCTTCTCGGAGAACATCTTGTCCACGGCGCCGAGCGCTTCGACCTGCCGTGCTTCGTTCTGGTCGGCGGCATGAGTACCAACACCGGCCGAGAGCCTGCACGAGACATGAGCATCGAAGGCCGCTCCCCGGAGGGTTCCATAGCCGGAACCTGCTGGGCCACGGACGAAAATGGCGTCACCACCGCCTGCTGACCGTGCAGCTTGCTCGACCAGCGCTGAGCAGATCTTCGAGGTCCATTCATCGATCGGGTGACGTCTAGCCCTTCTGGCTTCGTGCCCATGTCGAGCGCTTGCTCGTAAGCCCCCACCCGGACAGCACACTCCCGCACGTCACAACCATGAAATCCCCCGACGAGCCTCTGCTCCTCAGGGGATTCTTCGCGTATGCGACTCTATGACCAAGCGAAAGAGATGGATCATGGCTGAAATCAGGGAAGCAACATCCGAAGAACCTGTATGTGCCGGTCCGCCGGTAAGCGCTCCAGCAAACACGCCTGAGAAGCCGAGTTCGTTCTTTTTTAGCGCAGGCCGCGGAGCTGACGTTGACGTTGAAGCGTTGAAGCGTTGAAGCGTTGAAGCGTTGAAGCGTTGAAGCGTTGGCCGACAATGTTGGAGTCCCGGTTGCGGGACACATTGTGGCTTGCAAAAGGGAATGACCCGGTCGAGGCGAAATCCCGCCCGCGACAAGATGGGGCAGAGAATGGCGAGTGCTTAGCCGACTAGTCGGGTGACCGCAGCCAACCGCGCATGCTCCTTGTGCGACCGTTGACTGCGGTCAGCCCGGCCCTCCAAAGGTGCAGACCCCTAAGCTGAAGCCAACCACGCAACTCCGACATGCGAAGGCACGCAGAATGTCCTCCACACCAGCTAGGAAGCGTTTCCTCATCGGAGCGGTCATGGCTCTCGCCGCGCTCATCTCGCTCTCCGCACTCGGCCTCGGCGGCTACGCGGCATACACCTCCATCTTCGGGACTAGCTCCGGCTGCCTGGACACGGTTACGCAGGTCGGCGAAGCCATCCAGGTGACCGAGGCGGGGACCGTTGAGTCCTCGAAAACATTCGACGGTGGCGGTGTCTCTGCCTGCGCTGACCCGACCATGACAGTTGTCCTCTCAGGTCCCGACGCCGCCACGAACATCGAGACGAACTTGGCAGCAGCCGGCTTCATCGAAAAGACCCCCGGATGGTGGTCGAGGGACGACGCGTACGTCACTGTTGAGAGCCAGAGTCCGGGAACGACGACTGTGCAGATCCGCAGCAACTGAGACCTGTGACACCTGTAATGGGTGTAGGCCAGGGGTTATTCTCGGTCGATGGCCACGAAAGTGCGCTGATAGCTTCGACAACGTGTGGGCTCATGGCCCTATCGTCGCTGAGGAAAAATGGGGGATCATGAAACGCTTTGTGCTGAAGATAACTGTGGCAGCGGTGGTCGCCGCCACAGTCTCGCTAACACCTCTTGCGCTTCCGCCAGCGTCTGCCGCGGGATGTTTCAACTACGAGTTCATCGGGGCGCGAGGTTCCGGCGAACCAGGTGATTACGCGGCGGGCGACGGCAGCTCCGTGGGTATGGGGCCGATGCTCTACCAGACGTGGATCAGCCTCAACAAGCTGGCTGTCACGGCCGGGAAGACCGTTCGGTCCTACGGCGTGCATTACGACGCCATCGCCGTCGATAACGGGCACGGCTTCGCCGAAGCCATCCACCTGGGCGTCGCATTCGACCGCTCGGTCCAGATGGGCGCTGACGACGCCAAGCTCGAAATGAGCCGAACACACAAGGTCTGCTCTGACACCAAATTCATCCTCGGTGGCTACTCGCAAGGGGCCCAGGCAATGGGCAAGCTGATCGCCTCCCTCTCCGCTGACGAGAAGAGCCGTGTAGCGGCGACCATCCTCTACGGCGACCCGATGTTCAACGACTCCGACACGTTGTCCAACTTCTCGAACTACGACCCGAACCACAGCGGGTTCAACGCACCGCGCACCCCATGGCCGGCGCTGATCAGCACCCCTGTCGTCAGCTACTGCCATGACGGTGATATCTTCTGCGGCCTGACGACTCCCGGGTTCACCATCGGCAGCACGCAGTATTTCATCCGCGATTTCGCGCACATCAAATCGGTGCAGGACAAGAACAAAAACGACACCCTGTTCACCGAACATGAAAACTACGACAACGACGGTAACCCGGTTGAAGCCGCGGCGAAGCTTGCGAAAATCCTGGGATTCGCTGCACCAGCCAGCCCGAAGACTGCACCGTCAGACACCGTCTTCGTCATCGACTCCACCGGTTCCATGGGTGATGAAATCAGCGCTGTTGAAGCCAATGTGGTTCAGCTGGCGAAAACGATCGCCTCGAAGTCGGGCAACTACCGGTTCGCGCTCGTCGACTACAAGGACGGCGCTGAGCAAGGCGACGCGTACCAAGCCCAGGTCGACGTGCCTTTCACCGACAACACGGATGTGTTCGCGGCTGGTGTGAACGCGATCACCGCCGATGGTGGCGGTGACTGGCCTGAGTCCATGTACTCGGGGATAATGGCGGGGCTGAACCTACCCTGGCGCGATGGGGTGAAGAAGTCCGTGATCGTCATCGCTGATGCCCCTGGAAAGAACCCGGAGCCGGGAACCGGCTACACCCTGCAGACGCTAATCGACAAGGCGTTTGCTGTCGACCCGGCCCAGATCTATTCGGTGCCGGTCCGCGCTGACGCCGAAGCTGTGGCGTTCATGCAGGCGGTGTCCGACGGTTCCGGCGGAACGGTCACGTCAGCGGCCACCTCCGAAGAGTTCATCGCCAGCCTCGAATCAGCCATCATTCAGGCTGGCTCCGCCCCAGCTGCTCTCGTCGTTGGCGATGACACTGTGGAGACAGGCGCTGACACGAAGTTCAGCGCCGCTGGCACAATATCGGACCCTGCCGACCCGATCGTCGCCTACGACTGGAACTTCGGTACCGGCACCCCGGCCGGCAAGTACGACGTGTCCTCCGTTGAGCCGGTCGTCTCGACGAAGTTTGTGACCCCGGGCACCTACACAGTCGCAGTTCGAGCCCACGCCCAGAGCGGCCTAGTGGGCCTGGCGACAGCAGCGGTGGTCGTCGCGGACCCTCCCTCCGACAAACCTGGCGCACCGACGTCGCTGACCGCGACCGGTGGGGACGGGTCTGTTTCCCTCCAGTGGAAGGCGTCGGCCGAAGCTGACTTCTACGTGGTGGAGGACGGCGACGGGAAAGTCATTGACACGTTCGCGCCGCAGTTCCCGGACTTGGCGACCGTCGCCTGGTCTGACGCCCTGCTCGACCCTGGTGTCACGAAGACGTACAGCGTTCGAGCGGGTAACAGCAAAGGCCTTAGTGCCGCGGTTGGCCCGGTGAAAGCGGTGACAACCGGTGCTTCGACACCGACACCTACGGCGATGCCGACGCCTGTAGTCACTCCGGAGCCAACAGGCACCGCGGCGCCGGCCGCAACACCTGAAACCAGCCGTCTCAAGCTAGCCGCCTTCACGGTCCAGGCTGGCGGGACTGTTTCCTTCACCGGCGATGGGTTCACGGCTGGTCAGAACGCGGCTGTCTGGCTGCATTCGACCCCGACGAAGCTCCAAGCGTTCACCGCGCAGTCGGACGGGTCGCTGGCCGGCACCGTTACCATCCCCGCGTTGACAGAGCCCGGTGCGCACCAGATTGAAGTCCGAACCTCAGACGGGTCGGTGTTCGCGGACCTCACCGTGACCGCGAAATCTGGGACTACGGCGCTGGCCAGCGCCGGTGTTTCCCTGGACCTCTGGTGGCCGTACACCGCCCTGCTTCTCGGAGCGGGTGGCATCCTGATCACAGTGTCACGGCGTCGGCACCGCACGGCTGACTAGGCGCCACCGACCGTGCCACGGTGCCGGTGAGCGGTTGCTCGTCCTCCTGAGCGTCCACGCACCGGCACTGCCGTGTCAGCCGCACACGTCCGTCTACCGCACAGGTAGTCAGCAGGCCAGTCTCTCCCGTTGTCCTTCTGGGCGTTCCGCTTACGGGCACACGGGGATGGACAGTGGCGAAAGCCAACCCCAGGGTCTCTCACTGACATCCGACAATCGATCACGTGTTGGCATGTCGGCGGTCGCATTGCCATTTTTCGCATAGGACCAATTGCCCTTTGCTTGGAATAGGTGCCAGGGTCGTGTATCGCGTGGCGCAGGCGCTGCTTGGGTTATGGAACAACCCGTCGACGCCGAGATATGCACAGGGCTTGGCATACTGGGCGTCATGGCTGTTGCATTGTGTGTGTTTTGTGCGGGACTTCAGACCGGTGAGCTGGACATCGTTGCAGCTGGGCAGCTCGTCGTCGCGGTCTATGATCGTCACCCGATCAACCGGGGTCATGTACTCGTCATTCCCAAGCGTCATGCCCCTGACCTCTCCTCTTTGACCCTGGACGAGCTCGTCGAAGCGGCGATAGTTGCTCAACGCGTGGATCGGGCGCTCAGGG
>NZ_JPRS01000238.1 GCF_000738085.1 Cryobacterium sp. MLB-32 | reverse complement strand
GCGCCGGCATTACTCGAGCAGCCGGAGAGCGTCAGTGCTCCCACGGCGGCAATGGCGATTGCGACGACGCCAAGTCTCTTGATTCTCAATTTTCCTCCAGTGAAAAGGTGAACGCCGGGCACAGTTTGTGGCCGGACCGGCGTTATCGTTAGTTTCGACACTAATTGGGGACTTGACCAAACCGGCCATCGGTGGATGAACCGTTACCTACGCGAAACATTTGGCGCAGGTAATCTGCGTGAAATCGAGCTAGATTCTGCAATTAGTGCAAAAAATGGTTCATTTGGAACAATCTCTTCACTTCGCACCGGTTGCACTGCCGCATGCTGTGACCCCGGCACTGGCATTATGGGTTCATGATCGAATCATCCGGCGGCCTGGCGAAGGCCCGTGTGTACTGGGAAGTCGGCATCGTTCTCGGTCTCTCGCTCGGGGCATCCGCGGTGTATTCGATCGTGTCGATCATCGCGCGGCTCACCGACACCACTCCCCTGGCCGACCAGTCGGCCACGCTCAACGGCTCGCAGTCACCGCGAGAATGGCTCGACTT
Source organism: Cryobacterium sp. MLB-32 (assembly GCF_000738085.1). Lineage (GTDB taxonomy): Bacteria > Actinomycetota > Actinomycetes > Actinomycetales > Microbacteriaceae > Cryobacterium. The sequence continues at coordinate 3,386 of NZ_JPRS01000238.1, read as the reverse complement.
CACGTACCAGTTCCTCGGCATCGGTTTCGGGCTCGTCGCCGTCGCCCTCGTGCTGTACCTGCTGTGGACACCGACCACCGACCCGTTTCGCCTGATCGGATTCGATCTCACCCAGCCGGGCCGGGACCTGCGGCGCGGCCTCGGCTTGTTGCTCGTGATCGGTATTCCCGGGCTCGCGCTGTATCTGGCCGGCAGAGCGTTCGGTTTCACCGTCGCCGTGGTCCCCGCACCGATCGACACGTTTTGGTGGACAATCCCCATTCTGGTCTTCTCCGCGCTGCGCAGCGCCCTGGTCGAGGAAATCATCGTCGTGGGCTACCTCTTCACACGCCTCCGCCAACTGGGCTGGCCGACCTGGACGATTATTCTCTCCTCTGCGGTACTGCGCGGCAGCTATCACCTGTACCAGGGCATCGGCCCGTTCTTCGGCAACGTCGCCATGGGCGTTGTCTTCGGCTGGTGCTACACCCGTTGGGGCCGCACGATGCCGCTCGTGATCACACACTGGATGCTCGACATCCTCTCCTTCGTCGGCTATCCCCTCGCCCTGGCGTGGTGGCCGGGATTACTCGCCCCCTCGTCGTAAATCCGACCAGGAACGTCACCTGTTTCACGCCCTCGGAGTAGTGTGGGCGTCGAAAGGGAGGAGAGCGAGCACGTGGCGAATTCTCATCTCCCACACACGGACCCAGCCCACTCCGACACGGTCTTATATGACGCCGTGCTCTTCGATCTCGACGGTGTGGTGACCGACACCGCGAGGGTACATTCGCGCGCATGGCAGGCCCTGTTCGACGAGGTGCTGCCTGGTTTGACCGGCGAAACTGCGGCCCCCTTCGATCCCGAGGCCGACTACCTGCGACACATCGACGGTCGTCGGCGGGAAGACGGTATTCGTGAGTTCCTCGAGTCGCGGGGAATACGCCTGCCCGAGGACGGTCCTGACGCAGCGGGTTCGCCTCCGACCATCGCGGGACTGGCCGCACGCAAGCAGGCCCTCTTCGAGAGCATTCTGGCCGCCGAGGGTGTTTCCGTGTTCGAGGATGCCCTGTCTCTCGCCCGCCGTCTGCGGCGAGGGCATATCGCCACCGCCATCGTCACCTCGAGCCGCAACAGCGCCCGCGTTCTTCGAGCTGCGGGCGCGGCCATGACTTCGACATCATCGTCGACGGCACGGATGCCGTGCGGCTCGCCCTGCCCGGAAAACCGGATCCAGCCCTGTTTCTCGAAGCGGCTCAGCGGCTCGGCGTGAAACCGGCCCGCACTGCCGTGCTTGAGGATGCCGTCATCGGGGTGCAGGCAGGCCGGCGGGGCGGATTCGGGATCGTCGTCGGGGTCGACCGCACGGAATCCGCCGATCGTCTGCGTGCTGCCGGGGCCGACATCGTGCTGGACGACCTCACGCAGCTCAATCTGTCCACCCAGGGCGACGGGCACAATCCCTGGCTGCTCCGGTACGACGGATTCGACCCGGACACGGAGGGCGTGCGGGAGGCCCTGTGCACGCTGGGAAATGGGTTCTGGGGTACCCGCGGGGCCGCCCCTGAGTGCGACGCGGATGACGTGCACTATCCAGGCACGTAACTCGCGGGCGTCTACAACCGTCTGACCACGGTCATCGGCTCGGAAACCCGCGAAGACGAGCACATGGTGAACGCGCCGAACTGGCTGCCACTCCAGTTTCGGATAGCCGGCGGCCCATGGTTGTACCCGGGCTGCGACGACATGACGGACTATCGTCAGGAGCTCGACCTCAAACGGGCCACGCTCACCCGCCACATGACGTTCCACGATCGGAGCGGCCGTACCATTCGGGTGTCGTCGCGGCGATTCGTCTCCCAGGCAGCATCGCACGTCGCCCTGCTCGAGACGACGTTCGAGGCCGTGGACTGGTCGGGCACCCTCGAAATTCGCTCGGCCCTCGACGGCCGGGTCACCAACCGCAACGTCGCCGCCGACCGGGCCCTGGCCGCGCAGCATCTACTGCCGCGCGGAGCGTTTGAGGTGGGGAAAGACACCATTCTGCTCGAGGTGGAAACCAGCCAATCGCGCGTGCACATCTCTCTCGCTGCCCGCACCCGGGTATTCGAAGGCGGACAGCTGAGTGAACCGCGGCGCGAAACCCTGACGAAAGAGGGATGGATCGCGCACTCCTTCGAGATCGACGTGCAGCGGAGCCGCCCGATTCGGGTGGAGAAGGTCGTCGTGGTCAGCACCTCGCGGGACCGGGCGATCACCTCCCCGACGGCAGCGGTGCTGTCGTGGCTTGAGCGGCTGCCGGAGTCGACGGAGCTGCTGGCTGCCCACGAGCGGGAATGGCACGTGCTGTGGGAGGAGTTCGCCGTTCGACTCGACCCCGGTCACCGATCCTCGCTGGCACTCAACCTCAACACCTTCCACGTGCTGCAGACCGTGGCAGCGGTGGATGCCGACCTCGACGCGGGCGTGCCGGCTCGCGGCCTCCACGGGGAGGGCTACCGCGGCCACGTCTTCTGGGACGAGATGTTCGTCTATCCCATTCTGACCCTGCGCCGTCCCGACCTCAGTCGGGCCATGCTCGGCTACCGGTACCGACGCTTGAGTGAGGCGCGCACCGCCGCCCGCGAGATCGGACACGCGGGGGCCATGTTCCCCTGGCAGAGCGGCATCGATGGTCGCGAAGTCACGCCGACCTCGCTGCTCAATACCCGCAACGGACAGTGGATGCCCGATAACTCCCACCTGCAGAGGCACGTGGGCCTGGCGATTGCCTACAGTATCTGGCGGTATTACCAATCAACAGGCGACATAGATTTTCTCATCAATCAGGGTGCAGAGATGCTCCTCGAGGTGGCCCGGTTCTTCGCCAGCCTCGCCGAACTCGATCAGGCCGGTGATCGCTACGACATCTCGGGAGTCATGGGCCCGGATGAGTTCCACGACGGCCCCCCGGGCCACCCCGGAGCCGGCCTGCTGAACAACACCTATACGAATGTGATGGCTGCCTGGACGCTGGGCCGAGCGGTGGAGATCGTGGCGCTACTGAAAACTCGCCACTGCGGCCCGCTCTGGAACCGACTGGGACTACGCACGGGCGAGGTGGACCAGTGGAACCGAATCCGTCATCGGCTGCGGGTGGTCTTTCACGCCGACGGGGTCTTGAGCCAGTTCGACGGCTACGAGGCCTTGCCTGAACTCGATTGGGACGCTTATCGATCCAGGTATGGGTCTCTGAGCCGCCTCGATCTCATTCTGAATTCCGAGGGTGACAGTACCAATAACTACCGGCTGGCCAAGCAGCCCGACGTGTTGATGCTCCTGTATCTATTCTCCGCCGGGGAGCTGCGCGGTGTGTTGAGCGAGATGGGCTACAACTTTCCGCCCGAGGCCGTGCTGCGCACCGTCGA
>NZ_JPRS01000237.1 GCF_000738085.1 Cryobacterium sp. MLB-32 | reverse complement strand
GGTGACGTCGTGCTGTCCGAGGGTCCCAGCTACGTCACCGCCATGGTCATCTTCCGTTCGTACCAGGCTGATGTCGACCACGTGCCGATGGATGAAGACGGAATGATCCCGGAGGCCCTCCGGGAACACATCGCCCGCCTTAAGGCTGCTGGACGCACGATTAAGTTTCTCTACACGATTCCCAGCTTTCACAATCCCGCCGGCGTCACCCTCTCGTGGGCCCGTCGTCTGGAGATTCTGGAGATCTGCCGATCGAACAACATCCTCGTGCTCGAAGACAATCCCTACGGTCTCCTGTACTTCGATCGACCCGCACCGGATGCGATGCGCTCGATCGAGCGGGAGGGCGTCGTCTACCTGGGTACCTTCTCGAAGACGTTGGCCCCGGGCTTTCGCGTCGGCTGGGCACTCGCCCCGCACGCCATCCGGGAAAAGCTCGTCCTGGCCAACGAGGCCGCCGTCCTCTCCCCTAGCTCGTTCAGCCAGCTGGTCATCTCGGAGTACTTGGCGACGGCCGATTGGAAGGGCCAGATCAACACCTTCCGCGACGTCTATCACGAGAGAAAAGACACCATGCTGGCAGCCCTCCAGGAATACCTGCCGGAACTCACGTGGACGAACCCCAACGGTGGATTCTACGTGTGGGTGACGCTCCCTGAGCGCCTCGACTCCAAGGCCATGCTCCCCCGCGCCGTGAAGGAGCTCGTGGCCTATACGCCTGGTACGGCCTTCTTCGCTGACGGCACCGGGCGCCAGAACATGCGTCTCTCGTTCTGCTACCCCACGCCGGAGAATATCCGCGTCGGTATCCGTCGGCTCGCCACCGTGATCCGCGGTGAACTCGACCTGCTCGACACGTTCGCTGGAACCGGATCCCTTGAGCCGACGCCGAACAATGAGCGCTTCGCCGCCGGCGCCCCGAACATCTCCTGAGCACCCAATCAAGGAAAAGGCCTGATCATGAGTGAAACCAAATCAACGGATGTGGCTCCGACCGCAGCGAAGTCGATGCTCGACATCGTCGTGCTCGCGGGGGGAATCTCCCACGAACGGGACATTTCGATGCGCTCAGGGCGTCGCGTGGCGGACGCGCTGACGAATATGGGACACCGAGTCACCGTGCTTGACCCGGGTGCCGGACTGCTGGCGGAACTCGCGTCGCGTCGCCCCGATGTGATCTGGCCGGCACTGCACGGCGCCACCGGCGAAGACGGAGCGTTGCGTTCCCTGCTCGGCACGACGGGTATTCCCTACGTCGGAGCGCGCGGCGAGGCAGCAGCACTGGCTTGGTCGAAGCCGGTGGCCAAGGAGCTGGTGCGCCGGGCCGGGTATGACACCCCGGCATCAATCGCCCTCTCCAAGGAGACGTTCCGGGACCTGGGCGCGTCAAGCGTGCTGGAACACCTGCTTGGTGCTTTGAACCCGCCCGTGGTTGTCAAGCCCGCCCAGGGCGGGTCAGCCCAAGGAGTGACGATTGTCGCCACCGCTGGGGCTCTGCCGCGAGCAATGGTGGACGCCTACACGTACGCCGACGTTGCCCTTGTTGAGACGCAGGTCGACGGCACAGAGCTTGCCGTGGCCGTCATTGACACTGGGGACGGCCCTGTAGCGCTCCCGGCGGTCGAAATCGTGCCTGTGAGCGGCGTGTATAGCTTTGAGGCGCGTTACAACGCCGGTGAGACCGACTTCTATACGCCGGCTCGCATCGATACGGATGTCGCGGCCCGCGTCAGCGCCACCGCAGTCGCCATTCACGAGCTACTGGGGCTTCGCCATATTTCTCGGATCGACCTGATCGTCGACGCAGACGGCACACCATGGTTCCTGGAGGCCAACGTGCTGCCAGGGCTGACCGAAACATCGTTGGTTCCGCAGGCAATTGAAGCGTCGGGCCAAACCCTCGGCGACGTGTACACCGCGCTCGCTCGTGCGGCGATTGCCGACGCCTCCTAGACCCTCCCGCGCTCCCGTAGTAAGAGCCCCGCCGAATGAACTCGGCGGGGCTCTTACTATGTTGGCCCGAGCGCACTCCGCCCCTCCAACGCACCCCGCGGTTTCACGTGAAACAAACGCACCC
>NZ_JPRS01000236.1 GCF_000738085.1 Cryobacterium sp. MLB-32 | reverse complement strand
AGATATTCCTGGGTTGTGTTCAGTACATGGCAGAACAACGACGCACTCGCGACGTAACTGAGAACCCGGGCAGTCTATGGCCGGGGCCGTTCACATACAGTGATTTTCCCCAGCGGATTACTGAGGAACCGGCCCAACTTGACTTACAAACCCATCCGCGCACACGTGAAGAAAGCGCGGTGTCAAGAGCCGACTTGTCTACGCTACCCGATCGAGACCACAATGTCACGACAGATGAGCAAGTTGATTCCCTCCGTGGCCTACAATCATGTCCCGTCATTCCTCGACGTGGTCCCCCGACGTGCTCTGGCAGGACCCTGCCAGTTTCGACTCGTATTCTCAAGCGGCGCTGCCCGTAGCTCCACATATCCGCCCAACTGCGCCCACCTACGCCCACAATGGAGGAACGATGCATTCGGAAAAATCTCCGTTTCTTCGTCGCGCACGATGGGGGTTGGCCTGGGCGATCCGGTCCCACCTCACGCCCGCGCAGCTACTCCTGGCCGGAAGGGCCGCCCTCGCGGCAGGGATCGCCTGGTACGCGGCCCCGTTCATGCCCGGCGTCGCGCACGACTATCCCTATTACGCGCCGCTCGGCGCTCTCATCAGCATGTATCCCACAGTGATGAGCTCGGTCAGGAACGGGCTCCAAACGCTCGCGGGGCTTGTCATCGGAGCGGGACTCGCTGCCGCCGTGATCATTCTGAGCGAACCGAGCGTGCTCACAATACCGCTTGTCATCGGCCTCGGCTTCCTGATCTCTGGCGGCCCGTTGGTCAAGACCACTCGAGAGTTCGTTCCGATCACGGCCCTGTTCGTCCTCATCGTCGGGGGCCCGAACGCGGATTCGTACTCGATCGGGTATCTGGTGCAGGTATGCCTCGGCATCGTCGTCGGTCTCAGTGTGAATATGCTCATCCTGCCGCGGCTGGGCTTCAAGGAAGCCATTTCGAATCTGTCCGTCTTCCGCGCCGCACTCGCGAAGCATCTTGACGAAGTAGGCGATGCCCTCAACGAGCAGTGGCCCCCGAAAAATGAGGAGTGGGCCAGGCGTAGCGAGACGCTCGCGCTGACCGCGAGCGCGGTGCGTGACGCGGTCAGCGAGGCCGACGACAGCCGCAAGGGCAACCCGCGAGCGAGATTCCACCCACGAGACCTCGCGGTGGACTTCCATGATCTGGCGGCACTTGAGACCGTCACCTTCCACGTGCGTGACCTGACCGAGATCCTCGCCGCCGCGGTGTGGGGCAAGCCGTTCCCCGTCGAGATCCCGGCCGAGCTCTGCGCGCCTCTCAGCGAGGCAATGCATGCCGTGGCGAAGGTGCTCACCGCCTGGGATGCTCAGGTCGGGGCCACGAAGCCATTCACCGACGCGGAGAATGCCGTAGCGCGCCTGATGGCGCGCCTCGATGAGCATCTGGACGCCGGAGCAACGGCTCTCATCCCGATCGCGTCGATCACGATGGATTTCCGGCGCATCCTCACATCACTCCAGCCCTGCATCGCGCGCCACGCGGAGCAGGTACGGGTCGAGTCCACGCAATAGCCGCGGGCCGTTCTTTCGGTGCGCGGGTTCGGGCCGGGCGGGCTCGCATGCAGGCAAGGGCCCTAGTCTCAGACCTGTCCTGCACGTCAACCCACCCTCGGAGCACCCGTGACAACCGGCAGTCGTTTCACCCGCTTCGGCACCACCCGTCTCCGCCTTCTGGCGATTCTGGGCGCCGTTGCCCTCGCGTCTGCCCTGACTGTTGCCGGCGTGGGGCTGGCGAACGATACCGCTCGGACGGACGGCACAGACACGTCCGCGACCGAGCCGACCATCGGCATCCGCACGTTTGACGTGCCGATGGGCATAACCGTGACACCGGATGTCGCCTACGGCACTGGACCGGAGGGCACCCCCCTTCGGCTCGACGTGTGTTCCACGGCACCCGCCGGATCAGCGCCACGTCCCGCCGTGGTCTCGGTGCACGGCGGCAGCTGGACTCGCGGCGACAAGTCGAGTGACGACTGGCGCCAGGTGTGCGAGTGGCTCGCATCCGAGGGCTTCGTCGCCTATTCCGTGGACTACGGCCTGACACCGGAAGCCCCGTTCCCCGCCGCCATCGACGATCTGCACAGCGCCGTGGAATGGATCCGCGCGCCGGAGAACGCCGATCGATTCGGCATCGACGCCGACCGGATCGGCGCCTTCGGTGGTTCGGCCGGCGGAAATCTTGCCGCCCTCCTCGGCACTCGCGGGAACGGGCCTCTCACGGAAGGATCCCGCGTGGCCGCGGTCGCCGAGCTCTCGGGGCCGAGCGACCTGCGCGGCCCCTCGATGACCACGGACGGCGTGTCCCAGCGCCTCCAGAACCTCGTGTTGCGCTATCTCGACTGCGAGACCATGAGCGACTGTCCGCAGGCTGCAGGCGCATCGCCGGTCGCGACGGTCGACTCGAGCGACCCGCCCTTCTTCATCGTCAACTCGGTGAAGGAGTTCGTGCCCCTCACGCAGGCGACGCGTTTCGCATCCGCACTGGAGAAAGCCGGCGTCCGGCACGAACTCGTGACGGTACCGGGCGGCGTGCACTCGATCGGGCTCCTCGACGCGGACATGCGCGCACGGGTCGCCGCCTTCCTGCACAGCACTCTCGGTACCTGAATCCGCACGGACTCGTGGCACTCGTCTGACTGGGCGGCACTCGTGTCAACGAGTGCCGGTGACCAGAGGAGCGCCGCGAAGTGGGTTGGCACGAAAAACAGCTAGGCCGTGCGACCGCGGATGCGGCGGGAGAGTTCGCTCGCCGTGACGGCCAGCCGGGCGGCGAGCGCCGGCCATTCGGGCTCGGCCACGGTTTCGCGCGCGAAGGTCACGGCGATGGCGGCGGCGGGCCACCCGGCGTGATCGCGCACGACAACGGCGACGGATGCCATCCCCGGCGTGATTTCGCCGTCTTCCTGCGCGAATCCCTGCGTGCGCACCCGGTCGAGCAACCGTCGCAGCTCGCTTCCCGTGCGGGGACCCTGGCCGTTGCGGGTGGAGAATGCCGCCGCGTTGGGGAACAGCGCCCGCAGCTGCGCGGCCGGCAGGGCCGCGAGCATGGCTCGGCCACTCGCGGTGAGGTGGCTCGGCAGGCGCACGCCCACATCGGACACGAGTGACGGGCGCCGGGGCGCCCGCTCCTCCACGAGGTAGATCACGTCGCGCCCGTGCAACACCACGAGGTGCGCGCTCTCGCCCAGCCGGTCGACGAGCTGTGCGACGAGAGGACGCCCCAGGTGCGAGAGCGGCTGTTGCCGGGAAAACCCGCTGCTGAGTTCGAATGCCGCGACCCCCAACCCGTAGCGGCGCTCTTCGGGCAAGTGCAGCACGAAGCCGCGCTCGGCCAGCACCGCGAGCAGTTGATAGACCGTGGACCGCGGCAGGTCGAGGGCGATCGCGATGGCCGAGGCCGGTACCGGTCCGCGCTGGGTGGCGAGGTGGGAGAGGACGCGCAGGGTGCTGTCGGCGGCGGGGACCTTCGACCGCGCTGCCACCTGCATGCCCATAATCGTCTCCGTGCCCTGCGACAGATGTCCGGGATACCGGACTGTTCCCAGCCTACGGGCAACCCGGGCAACCCGACAGGGTGTGGAATCGACAGTATGACCCTCCCCCTCGCATCCGTCACGCCCGTTCAGCCCGCAGCATCCGTCACCGTCGGGGCGGGAGCGGTGACGTTTGCCGACGTCGTGGCCGTGGCCAGGCACGAGGCTCCGATCGCGCTCGACCCGGCCTCACTCGAGGGCGTTGCGGCAACCCGGGCCATCATCGACGCCCTCGCGAGCGATCCGCACCCGCACTACGGAATCTCCACCGGCTTCGGTGCCCTCGCCACGACCTACATCACTTCTGACCGGCGCGCGCAGCTGCAGGCCAGTCTGGTGCGCTCGCACGCCGCCGGAAGCGGCCCCGAGGTGGAGCGCGAGGTCGTTCGCGCCCTCATGCTGCTGCGCCTCTCCACCCTGATGACCGGCCGCACGGGCGTACGGCCGAACACAGCGAAGGTCTACGCGGCCGTGCTGAACGCCGGAATCACGCCCGTCGTGCGCGAATACGGCTCGCTCGGCTGCTCGGGCGACCTCGCCCCGCTGGCCCACTGCGCCCTCGCGGTGATGGGCGAAGGCGAGGTGCGCGATGCCGCTGGCGAACTCATGAACGCCGGGGTCGCGCTGGCCGCCGCGGGCATCACTCCCGTCGTGCTCGCCGAGAAGGAGGGCCTCGCCCTCATCAACGGCACCGACGGCATGCTCGGCATGCTCGTGCTCGCCCTCGACGACCTGGCCACGCTGCTGCAGACAGCCGACATCGCCGCGGCCATGAGCATCGAGGCGCTGCTCGGAACGGATGCTGTGTTCGCGGCCGACCTGCACGCGCTGCGGCCCCAGCTCGGTCAGGGCGTGAGCGCATCGAACCTGCGCGCCCTCCTCACCGGATCGCCCCTGCTGGCCAGCCACGCCGGCCCCGAGGACCCCACCGTGCAGGACGCCTACTCGCTGCGTTGCGCCCCCCCAGGTGCACGGAGCAGCCCGCGACACCGCCGACCACGCCGCGCTGATCGCCGGCCGCGAGCTGTCGAGCGCCGTGGACAACCCCGTCGTCACGGTCGACGGGCGCATCGAATCGAACGGCAACTTCCACGGCGCCCCTGTCGGCTACGTGCTGGATTTTCTCGCCATCGCCGCGGCCGACGTGGCGAGCATGAGCGAGCGTCGCACCGACCGGCACCTGGACGCCAACCGGAACAAGGGATTGCCGCCGTTCCTCGCACACGAGGTGGGCGTGGACTCCGGGCTGATGATCGCGCAGTACACCGCCGCCGGGATCGTATCCGAGCTCAAGCGGCTCGCGGTGCCGGCATCCGTGGACTCGATCGTGAGTTCCGCCATGCAGGAGGACCACGTGTCGATGGGCTGGCACGCGGCCCGCAAGCTGCGCCGGTCGATTGACGGCCTCGGCCGAGTGCTCGCGATCGAGATCATGACTGCCGCCCGCTCCCTCGACCTGCGAACTCCCGTGACCCCCGGCCCGGCAACGGATGCCGTGCGTCGCCTCGTGCGTACGGTCGCCGACGGTCCCGGTCACGACCGCTTTCTCTCCCCCGAAATCGAAGGCGTCGTCGGGCTCGTGCAGAGTGGCGCGGTGCGCGATGCCGCGGCTGAAATCATCGGTGGCCTGCACTAGAAAGAGCCCGTTCGGGCGGTTGCGAGCCTTCCGCCACGGTGGAAGACTATGGCCACGCCGGTGCCGGAGCGAGACTCACTCTCCGAAGCCGGAAACCAGTGGTGAACGAGTGAGAAGATTCCACGTTGACTGTTCTTCGAGGCAGGACCGGGCGGTCGCGGCAGCGCCGTCTTCTGCTGTTCGGCGCAACGGTGGTCGCTGTTCTCACTCTTGTTACGGTCACGATGCCCGGGGCTGCGGTCGGAGCGCAGACACGGATGTCATGGGCCGCGTCGCAGCCACCACCTGTTCCGCCCATCCCAGGACCGAGCTCCCCACCGGCGACGGCGAAAGTCGATTCAACTCCGGTGCCGACGCCCGAGCCCAACCCCGAGACCACCTCGGAACCAACGCCCGCGCCCGGCCCGGAGTCAACGTCGGTGCCGACACCGCCCGCAACCCCCACGCCGAAACCAACGCCGGACCCGACGACTGAACCGACGCCTCCCCCCGAGTCTCCGCCGCAGCTGGAGCCCGAGCCCGAGCCCGAGCCCGAGGCAATGCCATCTCAGATCGCCCCGTGGGATGCCGGCCCGACGGCACTACGACGAAGTGCCGCACGGGCAGCGCAGCAGCTCGAGACCGAGCGCGCCTATGCCGCCGCGCGAGGGGCGGTGGACTCCGCCCAGTCCGCCCTGGATGTCGCTCAACGCGCGCTGGCTGCCGCCGAGGCCGAACAGTCCACGGGACTCGCCCTCGCCGACGCACATGAGGCTGCCGCCGCTGTCGCGAGCGCGAAAGCGGATGCCTCCCAACGGCTTCTCTCCGGCCTCATCCGGCAGATGGCACAGCAGCGCACAGGCGGTGCATCCATTGACACCCTCGCCAACAGGGCGGGACAGAGCCTACTGTCGGCGCTCGGCGGATTGGACCGCATGCAGAGCCTCACCGGCAACGTGTCGGGCATCCGAGATCGCGCCGTGGCCGATGCGGCCGCGGCCCGCTCTCTCCTGGATCAGGAGGCGGCCGCCCGCCAGAAGGCGGCGCTCGTTCCAATCGACGAACGCCGGTCAGACGTCGACTCGGCACAGGCGTCCCTCGACGACGCGACTGCCGCCCTGGCCGCTTCGGAGTCTCTTGCTCTCGGCGCCCCCGCGAGCGTGGCCGGCTCCGACGATGCGGTCGCCTGGCTCACCCGCCTCGACACCGGACAGCTCAGCACCCAGGGCTGGGCGCTTCCCGCGGCGGGACGCATCACGGATGTCTTCGGCCCGCGACCCGTGCGTCCGGCACCGGGCGCGGGGGCTTTTCACTACGCCACCGATATCGGAGCGGCCTGCGACTCGGCCGTGCGCGCCGCCACCTCGGGCGTTGTCGCGGCCGTGGGCACCGTCGGCGGCTACGGAAACTGGATACTTATCGACCACGGATCCGGCGTACAGACCGGCTACGCGCACCTCGCCACCGGCGAACTTCTCGTGGCGGTGGGCGACTCGGTGGGTGCGGGCCAGGTGATCGCCGGGGTCGGGCGCACCGGCGTCGCCACCGGCTGTCACCTGCATTTCGAGGTGCGCGTGGGCGGCACCCGGGTCGATCCGCAACGGTTCATGGCCGCCCGCGGAGTAGCGCTCGGGTCGATCGGCTAGGCCGGCCGAACCAGCTCAGCGTGCACGGCTCTCCGAGCAGGGCACTGCAATCAGGCACCCGATGCGCACCTCACCTTGCGTGTCAGTCGTCGAGCGTCAGTCATCGACCATGAGGCATCTCGCGTCAGGCGTCAGGCGTCAGGCGTCAGGCGTCAGGCGTCAGGCGTCAGGCGTCAGGCGTCAGGCGTCAGGCGTCAGGCGTCAGGCGTCAGGCGTCATTCTCAGTTATCGGGCATGCCAACCGGTACCTGCTGTTCGAACCTCGCCGGCCCGTCGGGCCCGACGGCCAGACGGATGCGTTCGGCATAGGCCTCGGGCATCGGCGGCAGATCAGTCAGGGGCCACCATCGTGCCGCCGTATTCTCCCCGTCCGCGGGGGCGGGCGTTCCACTCAGCCAACGGCAGACGAAGACGAGATCGAGGTACCGCGCCTGGTCCCCGTTGGCGTAGACGATCTCGTCAAGCACATGAACCCACACGAGCCGCTCGGCGAGGGCGACCACATCCGCCTCCTCACGCACCTCTCGCACGGCGGCGTCGGCAGGCTCCTCACCCGGGTCGATGATGCCGGTCACCGGGGTCCACTCCCCCGTGTCAACGCGGCGGACAAGCAGGATATCGGGGCCGCGAAGCACGACGGCGGTTACGCCGGTAAGCCAGAGCGGAACGTGGCCGATCTTCTCACGCAGCTCGAGCACGAAATCGGGAGTAGCCATGCGCCGAGCCTAGCCGCGGTGCGTGCAGCTTGGTCAGACGGCAGGTCGGCGACATTCCAGGACGGACGGGTGGACTGGTGGACGGGTGCTACCGCAGCACCGCGGCAGGACGGCGGCGGCACGGTTCCCCGATCTCGACAAATCCCCCCTCGCTGGGCAAGGCACGACGACGGAGTGATCGAGACCCGGCGAGCCGATCTGGCCCACGTCCCTTCCGCCCGTCGTGTTTCCACGGGCTCGACGACCGGTCGAGCCGCGTGCGCGTGCCCCGGTTAGAACGGTGCGGGGTCGTCGGGGTTTCGAGTGTCGGGGATGTCGAACCAGCTGGGCGGGTGGGGCGTATCTGGAGGGTGCGGCGCCTTTGTGCTGGGGGGTTTCAGTGGGGGGATGATGCGGGTGGCTGGGTCGGTGGCGTAGTGTTTGCCGGCTGGTGAGGTCCAGTGCATGACGCCGTCGGCGGTTTGGGTGACTGTCCAGGCGGTGTTGTGTTTCAGTGCGTGATCGGCGGCGCACAGGTGCGAGAGGTTCACGTTGGTCGTCGGGCCGCCGAACTGCCGGTCGATTGTGTGGTCGATATCGCAGTACCTGACGGCTTTGTTGCACCCCTGAACGCGGCAGGTCTCGTCGCGGATTTGCAGGTACTTCTTCAATGCTCGGGGTACCCACCCGGTTGTCGAGCCTGTCGAGACACCGCGGTGATCGAGAGGGCCACACCTGTTTCGGGGTGCACGAGGATGCGAGTGAAGCTCGTTGCTGTACCGGCGAGCCTTCTCGCGGTTTCGGGGTCGATCGGTCCGTACCCTTCTAGTTCTGCGGGTTCCTCGCTCTTGCCCATGAGTGTCAGCACGGGGACGGTCACGTTCACTGTGGCGCGGATGCCGGCGCCGAGGCCGGTCTCAGTGACTCCGGTCAGCAGCAGGTCGGTGGCGACGTCCGCCGTCAACTGCCCGAGAGTGCGGGTTTCGTCTTTGTCTTTCAGGCCTGCGGCGGCGTCGGTGACCCGGTTGAATATCGCCTGCAGGTCATCGGACGCGGCCGAGAGCCACAACGTCGATAGGCCATCGACGCCGGGGAACAACTGCACCCGCCGGTCCGCGAGACACTTCGCGCGCCGCACCGCGATGGACTCCGGGTGCAGTCGCTCCCGAACCTTGCGGGCTTTCACCTCAAACTGAGCCACCGTCAGCGTCTTTGCGAACGGCATCAGGGCCGCCTCGAAGTCTCGTTGCGCCAATGCCGGGATCGATGCGACCTGGTCGATCATCTTCCGCACATGGCGCTCACTGATGTCGCCGTTCAGGAGCGCCTTTCGCGTCAACGGCAACGCCTGCATCAGGCACTGGCTATCCCGGATGGTGCCCTGCGCCGTGGACTGCGGAATGCGCAACGCACAGGCCAACTCGAGGACGTATCCACGATGGGCGGCGTATTTACCGTCCCAGCGATCCTTCGATACTTTGCCGGTCTCCGCGACGGCCAAGGCCCGCTCGTACGAGTCGTTGATCGCATCCGCTTTACCCGCCTGAGCGAACGCGATGACCTTCTCGAAGTAGATGACCCGATCGATTCCCAGCGCCGCCGTGTGCTCCACCGCATCAAACAGGGAACCCGGCGGCACCGCCTCAAACACATCCGCCAGATCCAGGTCACCCGGCAGCACCGGCCCCTCCGCGAACACCGGCCCCTCGACCAACATAGGCCCCTCCGCGAGCTCCGGCCCCTCCGCAAGCACTGGCCCCGCGACCGACTCCGGCTCCGGTGCCGCCTCCGTCACGTCACGCTGACACGGCCTGCCAGAGAAGAAATCACCGGGCCCATAGTGCTCCGCCAACCACCCAACGTGCTCATTCACCTCCGCCGACGACAGCGGATCTTGAGGTACTTCCGAAGATTCCATGCACCCATTTTACCTTGAATAGAAGAAAATGACGAGTTATGCTCATGTTTAATGGCTAGAAGAATGCTATATGTATTCGATTAAAGTGATGCTCAATCAGCCGCTGGTCCGGCACGTCAGCCAGGCATCACGGGGCCGGCACATCGGGTCTTACTCGCGGTAGCCCTGAAACGACGTTCCGGGTTTCGGCACAGACGCAACACTCCAAACAGCGACGGCTACGTCTGGAGGTTCGCTCGCGGGGTCTCGATCGCTCCTTCGTCGCGCCTCGACCAACGAGGCGGACCACAACGCAAAACACGTCTGGAGGTTCGCTCGCGGGGTCTCGATGGCTCCTTCGTCGCGCCTCGACCAACGAGGCGGACCACAACGCAAAACACGTCTGGAGGTTCGCTCGCGGGGTCTCGATCGCTCCTTCGTCGCGCCTCGACCAACGCAGACCACGTGCGATCACTCCTTCGCCGCGCCTCGACCGGCCAGGGGCATCCGCTCCTCTACGCGAGATCGCGGGCGGCGCGGCGGTCTGCCCGACGTTCACGGGCGCCCTCCACGAGGAAGTACAGCACCGGAAGAACCACAAGGGTGAGCAGCGTCGACGAGACGAGCCCACCGATCACCACGAGCGCGAGCGGCTGGGAGATGAACCCGCCCGTGCCGGTGAGGCCAATGGCCATCGGAAGCAGCGCAAAGATCGTGGCCAGGGCCGTCATCAAGATCGGGCGAAGCCTCCGCGACGCCCCGTTAACCAGAGCTTCGTACACCTTGAGTCCCCGCCGTCTGTACTGATTCACGAGGTCGACAAGAACGATCGCGTTGGTGACCACGATGCCGATCAGCATGAGCACACCGATCAGTGACGGCACACCGAGCGGGATACCGGTGATCACCTGGAGGGCGATCGCTCCGGTGGCCGCGAACGGAATCGACACCAGCAGCAGCAGCGGCTGCAGCAGCGAGCGGAACGTGGCCACCATCACGATGTACACGATCAGGATCGCGATCAGCAGCGCGACCCCCAGCTGCTGGAACGCGTCTGTCTGGTCCGCCGTGACGCCGCCGAGCGTGGCCGTCGCGCCTGTGGGCAACTCCGTGGTGGCGAGCACCGTCGTCAACTGGGCGTTCGCCGTGCCCAGGTCGTTGCTGTTCGGGGTGGCCGACACGGTCGCCGTGCGCAAGCCCTTCGCCGTGGTGATCTGCGCCGGCCCGTTGACCTGTTCCACGGTGGCGAGCGTATCGAGGGCGACCGGGCCCGCCGCCGTGGCAATCTGCAGCGCCGCCAGCTCGGCCGTGGTCGCCGGAGTGGTTTCGGCCTGCAGATAGATGGACAGGCTGGTTTGGTTGATGACGATCGTGCCCACCGCGCTGGGCTCCATCGCCTGGGATACGAGGGTGCCGAGGGCCAGCTCACTGAGTCCGGCCTGTGCGGCTGCCGGCCGATCTATGGTGACCGCGATGTAGGGACGAGAGGCCGCGAGAGTGTCGGAGCTTTGCGTGATGGAGCTCTGCTTGGCCACTTCGGTGGCGATGGCCTGCGTGGCGACCTGAAGGTCGGCATCCGTTGCCGCGGTCACGTTCACCGCGATGTCGCCCGACGACCCGAATCCGCTGGCCGCCGCCACCGAGATATCGCCCACGTCGGCGAGGGCGGTGAGCTCCTTCTGCGCGGAGGCCTGCACCTGTGCCGCATCCGCGCCGTCCGCAGTAGTAATGGAGTAGGTCACGGTACTCGACGACGGCGCCCCACCGCGGAAGGCGCTGGCCGCAGCGATTGCGCCGCCGCCCCCGCCGATGGACACCTGCACGATATCGATGCCGTCGATGCCGCGCAGCGTCGATTCGACCTGCTTCGACGCCGCGTCTTGCGCGTCGAGGCTCGAGCCCACGGGCAGGGTCTGGGTGACCCGGAAGGTGTTCTGCCCGGTGGAACCGAGGAAGTTGACCTTCATGAGCGGCAGCAGTGCCACCGAGGCGCCGAGCAGCAGCACCGCAAGCAGCAGCGTGGCCACCGCGTGCTTGAGGGTCCAGCCGATCACCGGCAGGTAGCCGCGCTGCAACCGGCTCGGCTGTTCGAGCTCGCTCGGCGCCCCGCCGAACTGCGAGTCAGCGGATGCCGCATGCCGGGTGTGCGCCGCAACGACCGGCGTGGGGGGCTCGAGCACCTCCGCCGAGGGAGCTCCGACGGCCACGGGCACCGGCTCCGCCACGCCCTTCTCCTTGGGCGTGCGCAGGAACCAGTAGGCGAGCACGGGCACGATCGTGAGGGCCACGAGCAGCGAGGCGAGCAGCGCGATCGTCACGGTAAGGGCGAACGGCCGGAACAACTCACCGGTGGAGCCGCCCACGAAGGCGATGGGCAGGAACACGGTGACGGTCGTGATGGTCGAGGCGGTGATCGCACCGGCCACCTCACGCACGGCGTAGACGATCGTCTCGGCCCGGTCGACGCCGACGACGAGGTGCCGCTTGGTGTTCTCGATGACCACGATGGAGTCGTCGACGACGCGACCGATCGCGATGGTGAGCGCCCCGAGCGTAATGATGTTGAGTGAATACCCCACCGACTGCAACACGATGAAGGTGACCAGCACACTCGTCGGGATGGAGATCGCAGTGACGAGCGTTGCCCGCACCGACATCAGGAATGCCAGGATCACGAGCACCGCGAAGAAGAGGCCGAGCATTCCCTCCTGGGTGAGCGCATCGATGGACTGTTGGATGTACGGTGCCTGGTCGAAGACCACGGTGAACGTGGCTCCCGCGACCGCTGCTTCGAGCGAGGGCAGGATGTCCCGCACCGCCTGCGAGACCTCCACTGTGTTCGCGGCCGGAATCTTGGTGACCGAGATCGTGAGCGCGGGTTCCCCATTCACGCGAGAGATGCTCGTGATGGGGTTCTCGGTGAGCAGCACCGTGGCGACGTCGCCGATGGTCGGGGTCGCGGCAGCAGTCGGCACTGATGGGGCGCCGGGCACCGCTGCGGACAGCGCGCTGGCACGGCCGATCAGGGGCAGCGCAGCCACCTCTTCGACCGTGCCGAGCTTGCTGCCGGCCTGAACGGAGAGGGTCTTGTCGCCCTCGGTGAGGGCGCCGGCGGGGATGAGCGCCCCGTTCTGCTGCAGCGCGTCGCGAATCGACTGTGTGGTGAGTGCGGCGGCGGACAGTTTCGCCGGGTCAGGCGTAATGCTGACGCGTTGCCCCACGTCACCGGAGAGGGCCGCCTCGCGCACGCCGGGCACGTCGCGGATGTCCCCGAGAACACTGCGCTTGAGCTCGTCGGCGATGGTGGCCGGGTCGCCGCCCGCCACGGCGAGGGAAATGATGGGGAAATCATCGATGCTGCCGCTGATCACCTGAGGGTCAACGCCGTCAGGCAGTGCGGATTTGATGCGGTTGATCGCCTGGCTGATCTTCGACTCGGCCTTCACCAGATCGGTGCCATAGGTGAAGGTGGCGCTGACGAGCGACGAGTTGGTGTTGCTCGTCGTAGAGGTGGATTCGAGCCCGACCAGCCCCTGGATCGCGGTCTCTATCGGGGTCGATACGTCATCGTTCACCACTTCGGGTGATGCGCCGGGGTAGCTCGTCGCCACCAGCAGCTGGGGAAGCTGCAGGGAGGGAATCAGCTCCTGCTTGAGGCTCGACAGCGCCAGGCCGCCGAACACCGCCGCGACGATGGTGATGAGCGCGATCAGCGCTCGGTTACGCATGCTCAGGACAGCAAGAAAATACACGCGATAAGTCTTACCTTCGGTTCCTGCGAAATCAACGGTCCGGACCTTTGTGGGGGTGGGTCACACCACTTCAGCCAGATAGCCCGTGTCGGCAAACGGATGGCGCAGCAGCGATTCCCAGGACGCCACCAAGGCGTCGACAGCCCGGTCGGTCTCCTCCACGGAGTGCGAAACCGGCAGGCGAAGGAACCGTTCGAAGGCGCCGTCGATTCCGAACCTCGGACCGGCAGGCACAAGCAGCCCGTGACTGCGCGCCGCGAGCGCGAGCTGCGAACTCAGCGGACTGCCGAGGTTGACCCAGGCGGTGATCCCCCCGTCGATATGGGGTACATGCCAATCGGGGAATGTATCCGCGAGGCGCCGTTCCAGGTGGTCGCGTCCCTCCCTCAGCAGCTCCCGGCGACCGGCAAGGATGGCGGGCATGTCGGCGAGCAACCGCGCCACAATGAGCTGTTCGAGGATGGGCGTGCCGAGGTCGTTGGCGCAGCGGGCCGCCACGAGCTTGGTGATGAGCGTCGGCTCGGCTCGGATCCATCCGATACGGATGCCGCCCCACACGGTCTTGCCCACCGAACCGACGCTCACGACGTGGGAAGCGGATCGGGCGTCGGCGCAGGCCACGAACGCAGGAAAGTCGTCTTCCCGATCGATGCTGAGCTCGGCGATGGTCTCATCGATGATGAGTGTCGTGCAGGAGTCTGCCGCGGCGGCGGCCACCCGCTCGCGCTGCTCGGCGGGCATGCTCTGGCCGGTGGGATTGTGGAAGTCGGGCATCAGGTACCCGACCACGGGGCTGCTGCGTCGCAGGGTCTGCAACAGGGCGGCTTCATCCCAACCCCGGGTGGCGGAATCTTCATCCGGTCCGCCGGCCGAGACACTCACCGCCGCGAAGCGGGCGCCGGCCGCGCGCAAAGCCTCCGCCGCATGCGGATAGGTGGGCGTTTCAATCAGGGCGCGGTCGCCGCGGCCGACGAGCACGCGCGCCAACAGGGCAATGGCGTGCTGGGCACCCAGGGTCACCATGATCTGCTCGGGCGTGGTCGGCACCCCGCGGGCGGCGTAGCGGTCAGCGATGGCGGCGCGAAGCTCGGGGATGCCCACGGGGTCGAAGCCGGAGTCGCCAAGGTACCGGGGCAGCTCGGCTGCGGCGTGCGCCGCGGCATCCGCCAGCCCGGACAGGGCCGGCATCGTGGCCTTGCTGAAGTCCAGGATCCCCTCGGTTTCGCCCGGAGTCGTCGGCGCAGTCGCGCCCGGCAGTCGAACCACGCTGCCGGATCCGCGCACACTGCTCAGGTACCCCGCGTCGCGCAGGTGCCGATAAGCCGCCGTCACGGTCGTGCGACTCACGCCGAGACGCGCGCTCAAATCACGTTCGGCCGGCAGGCGGCTGTCGGTGGGGATGCGCCCGGCGAGAGTGAGGAGGCGGATGCGATCGCTGAGTGCAGAGTAGGCGCTGGCGCCCCCGCGCCACTGTCCGAGCAGTGTTTCCAGCACCCTCGCGCTCACGTGGTTCTCGTTCATGAAGCCACTCTATTCAGATTGGCCCCTTGATAACAGGCCAGTTATGCAATTGGATTGGTAACTATGACCCGTCGACTCACGCAGCTGCTCATTGGCCTTTTTCTGTATGGAATCGGCATTGCTCTGATTGTGCGCGGCGGCATTGGCGTGG
>NZ_JPRS01000235.1 GCF_000738085.1 Cryobacterium sp. MLB-32 | reverse complement strand
GCGGGGGTTGTCATCATTGACTCCTGGTCGTCGTTGGCGCTCGTGAGTTTTACAGCCGGCCGGCGAATCTTTCCCAACCGATCGTTCAGTTAGTATATAGTCACACTATCGGCACAGCAAGCCCCGCCGGCGGCACGAACTTTTCACGCACAGGTCACTCAACGAGGAGAAACCCCACTTGAATGCATCCCCGCACGCAGCAGCGCCGAGCGACACCACCGAGCCGGCCCATCACGCCATGATGAAGCGAGATCGGGCATCCGCCGCCCTCGGCATGGTTGTGGAACACACCGAACCGGGCAGCGCCATCGTCTCCATGCCCATTCGCGAAGACATGCTGAACGGTTTCGACGTCACCCACGGGGGAATCATCTTTGCCCTCGCCGACACGGCCTTCGCCATCGCCTGCAATGATGACCATCACGTCACCCTTGCGGCCGGTGCCGACATCACTTTCCTCAAGCCCACAAGGCTCGGTCAGACACTCACCGCTACCGCCGTACTCCGCACCAAGAGTGGGCGTTCCGGACTCTACGACGTGCGCGTAACCGACGAGCACAACGATCCCATCGCGGAATTCCGCGGTCGCAGTCGCACCACGAACCTCGCTACGCCCACCCGCGCCCACAACTAACCTGCTCCCGGAGGCACCATGTCAACGCTGACCAAGACTCGCCTGCACGCCCCGTCCCTCGATGAGCTCGACCCGGAGGAGCGGATGTCCCGGGACGAGATTCTCGCCCTGCAGCTGCGCCGCCTGCAGCAGACGGTGCGACACGCCTACGCGAATGTTCCGCTCTATACGCGCAAGTTTGATGCCGTCGGTGTTCACCCCGATGACATTCGCACCCTCGATGACGTGCAGCGCCTCCCCTTCACCACCAAGGAAGACCTCCGGGTCTCCTACCCCTTCGGTATGTTCGCCGTGCCCATGGATCAGGTCGCGCGCATCCACACCTCCTCGGGAACGACCGGCCTCCCCACCGTCGTCGGCTACACCAAGCAGGACCTGCGCAACTGGGCGGGCCTCGTTGCCCGCAGCCTCCGCGCGTCGGGCGTGCGCCCCGGCATGAAGGTGCACAACGCCTACGGCTATGGCCTCTTCACCGGCGGACTCGGCGCCCACGCGGGCATCGAAGCCCTGGGCGCGGTCGCCATCCCCATGTCGGGCGGACAGACCAACAAGCAGGTGCAGATGATCAATGACTTCCAGCCCGACGTCATTCTCTCCACCCCCAGCTACCTGCTGACCATCACGGACGCCATGGTGTCGGCCGGCCTCGACCCCCGCCGGTCCAGCCTCAAGGCCGGCGTACTCGGCGCCGAGCCGTGGACCAACCAGCTTCGCCTTGAGCTCGAGGATCGTCTCGACTTCGACGCGCTCGACATCTATGGGCTGAGCGAGGTGATGGGCCCGGGAGTCGGTAACGAGTGCATCGAGTCCAAGGACGGCCCCCATCTCTGGGAGGACCACTTCTACCCGGAGATCATCAACGGCGAAACGGGAGCCACCCTCGCTGACGGAGACACCGGAGAACTCGTCTTCACGTCCCTGACCAAGCAGGCCTTCCCGGTGATCCGGTACCGCACACGCGACCTCACCCGCCTCCTGCCCGGCACGGCACGACCCGGCATGCGCCGGATGGAAAAGATCACGGGTCGCAACGACGACATGATCATCCTGCGCGGCGTCAACCTCTTCCCCACGCAGATTGAGGAGATCGTGCTCGGCATCGAGCACCTCTCGCCTCACTTCGTGCTCGAGCTCACCCGCCCCGGCCGCATGGACGAGCTCACCGTGCGCATCGAGCGCCATGAGCACGCCGACGGCGCCTCCTCCGACACGGCTCGCGCTGCGCTGATCGCGCGCATCAAAGACCAGATCGGCTCCACCGTCAACGTGGAGATAGCCGAACCCGGCACCCTTGAGCGGAGCGTCGGAAAACTCAAGCGCGTCTACGACAGGCGCTAACCGGGCTCAGGGACGCCTGCGTGAGAGAATGTGAACAATGTCTGACGTGAACACAACCAAACGCGGGCGCCCCGGCTACGACCAACGCGCCATCCTCGATATCGCCGTCGCGGCCTTCAACGAGTACGGTTACGACGCCACCTCGATGGGAGTCCTGGCAGCACGCCTTGATCTCTCGAAAGCGGCCATCTACCACCACTTCTCTTCCAAGGAGGAGCTGTTGGCGCTGGCACTTGACGAGGCACTGACCGGACTCGAGGGGGTACTGCTCGAACCGGGCGCCCTCACCGGCTCGGCAATCGACCGCCTCGCACACGTGCTCCGCGGTGCCGTTCAGGTGCTCACCGCCAAACTCCCCTCCGTTACCCTGCTCCTTCGAGTGCGTGGCAACTCCGACGTGGAGCGACAGGCGCTGACCCGCCGGCGTGCCTTCGACCGCGCCGTCTCTGCCCTGGTCGTACAGGCACGCGGAGAGGGCAGCGTTCGAGCGGATATCGACCCGCGCATCGTCACCCGGCTCGTCTTCGGCATGGTGAACTCCATCGCCGAGTGGTACCGCCCGGAGGGCCCCGAAGATGCCGTCCAGCTGGCCGATGACGTGTTGAAATTGGCCCTCGACGGCCTGCGTACGCCCCGCTGAACCCACCCGGCCGTTTCTCGTTGGTCGAGGCGCGAGGTACGAGCGATCGAGACTCGGTGGGCCGGTTTCAGGGTCGGCGTGCGGGGTCTCGATCGCTCCTTCGTCGCGCCTCGAGCAGCGGGCAGGGGGTTCGCTGGTCGAGGAACGCCGTCTACGGCGTGACTCGAGACCCGGTGAGCCGAGCCTCCAGGCGCAGGTCGCGGGGTCTCGATCGCTCCTTCGTCGCGCCTCGACCAGCGGACAGGCGGGTTAACGCAAGAAAGCCACCCCGTGGGGTGGCTTTCAAGTGTGTTGCTAAGTTAAGTCCGGCGGTGTCCTACTCTCCCACAGGGTCCCCCCTGCAGTACCATCGGCGCAAAGAGTCTTAGCTTCCGGGTTCGGAATGTGACCGGGCGTTTCCCTCTTGCTATAGC
>NZ_JPRS01000234.1 GCF_000738085.1 Cryobacterium sp. MLB-32 | reverse complement strand
CCTACGAGACTCTGTATATCGTGGGACTCACGCTGTTCTTCGGCGGCCTGGGCGGTCTCCTCATCGGCCTCGGGCTGTACCTCACGCGTTCCGGGAGCATCCTCGAGAATCGCGCGGTCTTCTTCGTTCTCAATCTCCTGGTCAACTTCATTCGTCCCATTCCCTTCATCATCTTCCTGGCGGCCGCCCAGCCGGTGGCGCGTGCTGTCACGGGAAGTGGCATCGGAAACAACGCGATTATCTTCACGATCGCCCTCGCAGCATCCTTCGCGATGGCCCGCATCGTCGAGCAGAACCTCCTCACGGTGACACCCGGAGTGATCGATGCCGCACGCAGCGTGGGGGCCGGACCGATTCGCATCATCTTCACGGTCCTGCTGCCCGAAGCCCTCGGACCACTGATTCTGGGCTTCACGTTCATCTTCGTGGCGCTCGTAGACATGTCGGCGGTTGCCGGGTATGTCGGCGGCGGCGGCCTGGGTAACTTCGCGCTGCTCTACGGTTACCGCCAGTTCAACCCCGTCGTCACCTGGGCGGCCGTGCTGCTCATCATTGTGCTGGTACAGCTTGTTCAGTTCCTCGGCAACTGGCTCGCCCGAAAGGCCCTGCGGCGGTAGGTTTTCTGAGCACTATTCACCATTCTCGGCGCACCCTCGATTAGCATTAGCCACAGTATGTGAATCAAGGGAGAAACAGCCGATGAGGGTGCACACGCCTCCCGACAGAGGTGTTGCCGTGCCCCTTAGGCGGGAGTCGTTGTGGCTGAACTGGATTCTGG
>NZ_JPRS01000233.1 GCF_000738085.1 Cryobacterium sp. MLB-32 | reverse complement strand
AGAGCGGTAGCGGCCCGCGAGAGCGGCGGGAGCTACGTCGAAACGGGCTTGGCCGCGGGCTTTGTGGTGGCCTTCGTGGCGGGCTTGACCGTGGCCTTCGCGGCGGCGGACGCGCTCACCACGGGCTTGCGCGTGGGGGCCCTGCGTGTGGGAACAGCCGCGGCGGCGGCCACCGCGGGTGCAGCGATCGGCGTGAGCCGGGCCAGCTGGGTGACGTGCGCCGGGGTGAGCTCTTCGAGCGAGTTCACACCGAGCAGGCGCATGGTGCGCACAACCTGCTCGGACAGGATCTGAATCGTGCGGTCGACGCCGGCCTCGCCGCCGGCCATCAGGCCGTAGAGGTAGGCGCGGCCGATCATGGTGAACCGGGCGCCGAGGGCGATGGAGGCCACGATGTCAGCTCCCGACATGATGCCGGTGTCGAGGTGTACCTCGGTGTGGGCTCCCACTTCGCGCACCACCTGCGGCAGCAGGTGGAACGGGATGGGCGCGCGGTCGAGCTGGCGGCCGCCGTGATTGGAGAGTGTGATGCCGTCCACGCCGATATCCACGAGGCGCTTGGCGTCGTCGAGGTTCTGCACGCCCTTGACGACGATCTTGCCCGGCCACTGCGCCTTGATCCAGGCCAGGTCCTCGAAGGTCACGCTGGGGTCGAACATCGAGTCGATCAGCTCGGCGACGGTGCCGCTCGAGCGGTCGAGGCTCGCGAAAGACAACGGTTCGGTGGTGAGGAAGTTGATCCACCACTCCGGACGCGGCAGGGCGTTCAGCACGGTGCCGGGCGTGAGTGCCGGCGGGATCGAGAAGCCGTTGCGCTTGTCGCGCAGGCGCGCGCCGGCCACCGGAACGTCCACCGTCACGAGCAGGGTGTCGAAGCCGGCCTTCGCAGCCCGGTCCACGAGCGCCATCGAGCGGTCGCGGTCCTTCCACATGTAGAGCTGGAACCAGTTGCGGCCGTCGGGGTTGGCCGCCTTCACGTCTTCGATCGAGCTCGTGCCCATGGTGGAGAGGGAGAACGGGATGCCGGCCCGCCCCGCCGCGTGTGCGCCGGCAACCTCGCCCTCCGTCTGCATCATGCGGGTGAAGCCGGTGGGGGCGATGCCGAAGGGATGCGCCACCGGGGCTCCGAGCACATCCCAGCCGGTCGACACGGTCGACACGTCCCGCAGGATCGAGGGGTGGAATTCAATGTCTTCGAAGGCCTGGCGGGCCCGGCGGAGTGAAATCTCGGCCTCGGCCGCACCCTCGGTGTAGTCGAATGCGGCCTTCGGCGTGCGCTTCTTCGCGATGGCGCGCAGGTCGGCGATGGTGAGTGCGGCATCGAGGCGACGCTTCTTCGCGTTGAGCTCGGGGGTCTTGAAGTGCATGAGCGGGGCGAGGTCTTTGATCTTGGGGATGCGTCGCTGAACCATGGGCGTCCTTTATCTAGTGGGAGGGCAGGTGGGTTTCGGCGTAGTAGCCGGAGATATGGGAGTGCATGGCGAGCCGGGCGGCATCCGCTTCACCGCCGGCGATCGCGGCCAGGATGGCACGGTGCTCGAGCCGCAGGCGAGCGGATGTGGCCGCCCACGACGGCAGGCTCGCCGCGCCCGCACGGGCGTACCCCTCGATGGCGCTGCGCAGCCCCGCCATGGTGGCGGTGACCACCTGGTTTCCGCCGGCCTCGGCCAGCGACAGGTGGAACGCCGCGTCGAGCGCGAGGAACTCCGCCTGGGTGAGGTCGGAGGAGTCCATGGCGTCAAGCAGCCGGCTGGGGGTGCCGAGATCGGCGGGCCGGGACGCGAGTTCGGTCATGACGGACCCCTCCAGGATCAGTCGGGTCTTCATGACATCGGCCACCGGGAACCCCTGCGCGGCGACCTGCAGGCGCATGAGTGCGGACATGCCGCCGCTGGGAAGTGCCACGATGATGGCGCCGGCGGACGGCCCCGAACCCACGTTCGTGCGGATCAGGCCGAGAACCTCGAGCACCCGCACCGCCTCGCGCACGCTTGACCGCCCCACGCCGAGCGTGGCCGCAAGGGTCCGCTCGGGTGGCAGGTGGTCGCCGGGGCCGAGGTTGCCCGTGAGCAGGTCGAGCTCGATGCTCTGCAGCACCACTTCCCAGGCGCGAGGCACGGCGACGTCGGACGTTGTCACGGCTGCTCCTTCGCGGTCACGAATCATGTGGTCTGACCACAGGTTACAGGACAGCCGGCGCGGTGTCGAGGGGCGCATGGAGTGAGCGGATGCCCGGGGCCTGGCCCCCGGCATCCGCTCGGCTGGTCTGTGTGAACGACTACCGCTGCGTGTAGGCCTTGGGCAGCTTGAGGTCGCGCTCGTCCATCACCTCGCGCAGCCGGCTGGGGTAGTCCGTGATGATGCCGTCTACCCCGAGGTCCATGACGGCACGGATGTCGCTCACGGTGCTGACCGTCCAGGGCACAACAGGGAGGCCGAGTTCGTGCGCCTCGGCCACCATCTGCGGCGTGACCGACGCAAACGTGGGCGAGACCACGTCGTAGCCCTGGGCCGCGGCGGCCTTGGCGAGAGAGCCACCGAAGTCGTCGATGTCGATACCGCCGAGATTGACGCTGGCTCCGGGCTGGCCGACGCCCATCCAGGCGTCGCCGCTCGAGAGTGCCACGAGCGGAAGCTCGGGGGCGAGCGTCTTGGTCAGGTTGAGTGCCGCCCAGTCGAAGCTCTGTAGCGTGCTGCGGTCGGCCATTCCGCCGGCCTCGATCTCGCCGACGACGGCACGCGTGAGGGCCTCCATCTCGTCGGCACCGGCCGGGCCGGCCACCTCAACCTTGGTCTCGATATTCAGGCCCACCTTGGAGGCCTTGTAGTCGTGGAGCAGAGCGAAGACATCGGTGAGTAGCGCGATGCGGTTGCCGGGTGTGTTGACCTGCTCGGTGAAGCCCGGCAGCTGCTGGTACCCGCAGTCCATGGTGCGAACCTGGGCGAGCGTGAGCTCCCGCACTCGATCGTCGGCGTAGGGAAACTGCGGATCGCCCGCAAAGGCGGGAGCGGTGTCGGCGCATTTGCTCGCCGTCATCACATCGTCGTGCCACACGACCACCCGGTCGTCGCGGGTAAGGTGCGTGTCGAGCTCCAAGGTCGAGACGCCGAGTTCGAGGGAGTGGGCGAACGCCGTGATCGACTCTTCGGTCCACTCGCCACGGCCGCCACGGTGCGACTGCAGGTCAAAGGAACCGTTGCGTTCATTGCTCTGCAGGGGGGCAGGAGGGGTCTCGGGGGAGGCCGCGGCCGGTGCGGCCGTGGCGACGGCTCCGACCGACAGGGCGGCGACGACCGCGAGGGAGAGGATGGTGCGCATGAGGATTCCTTCGATTGCCGGTGCGGGCCGTGGAACATGCCCGTGCGGCCACGTTAAGAATCGAACATGACGGACGCACGCCGACGACCTGTCTACTGCGTGAACGCTTGGTGGCCGCGCGCGGCTTCGGCCGGCAGCGGCCACACCGGGTCAGACTCCTTCGATGGCCTCCAGCCGCCCCGACCGCACGGCCTCCGCGAAGGCCTCATAGTCCTTCTCGTTCTGGTCGGCGTACCTGTCCGAGAAGTCGGCAATGCCGAGGTCGAAGGCGTCCGTCTTGCCGAGGTACGCGCCCATCGCCACCGGGTCGCCGGAACGCGCGTGCGCCCGAGCCAGGGTCCACGCGCATTCCTGGCCATAGAACGTCAGCGTGAACGGCGTCATCGTCTCGACGGTCGCCGATCCCTTCATATCGCGCAACTGCCGCCAGTAGAGGAATCGCCCCTCGTCCACCCCCTTGGTCCAGCCGAGGTAGATGTCGCTCGCGGCCTGCATCATCCGCTGCCCCTGCACCACGCGCTCACCGGGCTGGCGGTAGCGGCTCTTCGGCAGGTGGTCTTCCAGAACGGATCTCGATGCCTCCTTCACCTGCAGGAACAGGGGATCCTTCTGGTCGCGCCCTTCCAAAAGCGCGATGAAGGCCCGGGTCCCCACGCTTCCCACGCCCACGACCTTGCGGGCCACGTCGATGATCTGGAATTGCTCGAGGAGATGCCGCCGGTCGTCCTGAAGAGTGTCCCGGTACGCGCGCAGTTGCTCGTGGATCGCGGCCTGTGTCTGTTCCGCATTCATTCCGAATGCGGCCTCAAGCTCACGCACCGGGATCACGATGGGCGGCTGACTGACGATGCGATAGTTCCCGTCCACGTACTCGGCCAATTTGGAGAGGGCCTGCAGGCTGTCTCGTGTGCGTGCTTG
>NZ_JPRS01000232.1 GCF_000738085.1 Cryobacterium sp. MLB-32 | reverse complement strand
ACCCCGCCACGGCTTGTCGGCTGCTAGCGCTTCCAAGCCTGAGCCCCCTGTGGGAATCGGACCCACTACCTCTTCCTTACCAAGGAAGTGCTCTACCAATGAGCTAAGGGGGCAGAGCTTCTCAACTGCAGAAGCTGCGCCTCATTTTGGCAACCTGATCAGATTATCACCTGTTTGCACCTCCTCGGTACCGCCGGGATAACATGGGCTTGATTGACACGTATTCAGGGGGCATTACCGTGGCACGCATTCTCATCGGCACCATGCCCACAACCGGCCACGTGCGACCTGGCTTGGACATTGCGCGCGCCTTGGTCACGGCCGGACACGACGTGTTCTGGTACACCGGATCGCGCTACGGCGACATGGTCAGAGAGACCGGCGCGACTCTTCTGCCAATGTCAGCCGCGGTGGATCTTGACGACGACACGGTTCAGCAAATGGGCATTTCTGCAGCCCTGAAGCCCGGTCTGAGCACGCTGAAATGGGGCCTTCTCAACCTGTACATCAAACCGGTCCCCGGCTGGTTCGCTGAGATGGACGAGGCCGCCAAAATGGTGCAGCCAGACGTGATCGTGGCGGATCACGCCTTCATCGCGGGGGTGTTTCTTGCCGAAAAACGCGGCATCCCGAGCGTGACCTTTTCGACCACGCCGCTCGCCCTCTCCAGCGTCGATACAGCGCCATTCGGAATGGGAATTCCGCCGTCGGCGTCTCGTGTCGGTCAGGCGCGCAACCGCGCACTCACTGCATCCGTTCAGCACGTCACCCTCGCGAGTACGCAGAGAGATGCCAACCTGATGCGCCAAAGTCTCGGCCTGCCGCCGCTCTCCAGGTTCTTTCTCGACTGGGGCGTCGAACTCGCCACCCGGTATCTGGTGGCCACCATTCCCGAGTTCGAATACCCGCGTTCCGACCTGCCGACGTCGGTCGAGTACATCGGCGCGCTGATTCCACCACCAACCACGGGTTGGACCCCGCCAGCATGGTGGCCAGACGTTGCCGCCACCCGCGAATCCGGTCGCCCCGTGATTGTCGTTACCCAGGGGTCAATCGCCCGCGAGCCACGCAAGCTGCTCCTGCCCGCGATCGCGGCTCTTGCAAACGAGGACATGCTCGTCGTCGCGACGACAGGCGGGCCAGACCCTGAGCTGGTACTCCCCCGCTCCCAACGCCCCGCCAACCTTCGATTGGAGCGCTTCGTGCCGTTCGACCGTCTGCTGCCCCAGGCCGACGTCTTCCTGACCAATGGCGGCTATGGCGGAGTACAACTGGCCCTGACCACCGGCGTCCCCTTGGTCGTTGCCGGGCTGACGGAAGACAAAACAGAGGTCAGTGCCCGTGTCGCCTGGAGCGGTGCCGGAATCTCCCTCGGCACCGACGACGCCTCGGTGAAGCAGGTGTCACACGGCGTGCGTACCGTGCTGGCCGATCCCCGCTATTGGTACCGAGCCCGGGAGCTCGCCCAGTCCTACGCCCGCTTTTCCGCCACGGACCTGGCCGTCGAGGCCATCACCACGGTGGCCGCAGCCGGCCGCTGACCTTTACTTCACGGAACCGGCGGTCAACCCTCCGACAATGTACTTCTGCAGGAACAGGAACAGCGCCATCACGGGCAGCGCCGCGAGCACGGCACCGGCCGAGAACGCACTCCAATCCGCGTAGTTCGGGTTTGAGACCAGCTTGTACAGCCCCACCGCCAGGGTCTGCTTCTCCGGGTCCACGAGCAGCACACTCGCCACCACGAACTCGTTGGTCGTTCCGATAAAGGACAGCAGCGCGACGACCGCCAGGATGGGCGCGACCAGACGCAGAATAATAGTGAAGAAGATGCGCGCGTGGCTCGCACCATCAATCTTGGCGGCCTCGTCGATCGAGGCCGGAATCGTGTTGAAGAAGCCGTACATCAGGTAGGTGTTCACGCCCAGCGCACCACCGAGATACACCATGATCAAACCGATATGAGTGTTCAGCCCAATCGCCGGAAACATGTCACCGATGGTGCTCATCAGGAGGAACAGCGCCACCACCGCAAGCAGCTGGGGGAACATCTGCACGAGCACCAGAGTGAGCAGCCCGGTGCGTCGGCCCGTAAACCGCATGCGGGAGAAAGAGTACGCCGCGAGCGCACCCAGGAACACACTCAACACAGCCGTGGTGCCGGAGATGATGAGCGTGTTGGCGAACCAAACGGCGAACGGCTGCTCCGGGTTGTCCAACAGCCGCCCATAGGCGTCCAGCCCGATCTCGGAGAACAACTCATTGGACCCGGTGAGCGTGCCTTGGGGATTGAGCGAGGCGGACAGCACGTACAGCAGCGGGAAAGCAGAGAAGACCACCATGACCACGCCGACCAGGTGCCGCCACCCGGTGGCAGCGAACCAACGCTGAAAGTTGAAGGGTCGTTTGACCGGGACGAAAGCCTCGGTTCGGGTTGCCTGTATTGTCATCAGTTCAGCTCCTCCAGCGCTTTGGTCTTTCTGAAGCTGATGATCGAGATGACCGCCACCAGCACGAAGATAATGATCGAGAATGCGCTGGCCAGACCGTAGTCGCGCGTTTGGCCCGAGAAGGCGACCTTGTAGACCAACGAGATCAGGATGTC
>NZ_JPRS01000231.1 GCF_000738085.1 Cryobacterium sp. MLB-32 | reverse complement strand
GCGGCCACACTGCAGGGTTTGCTCACCGAGCAGCCCCCACGGCATACCCACCGAACCGAAGCGAAAGCAATTTCGTGCGGAACGGCGGGTCCAGATGAACTCGATTCACCCGGAAACGGACGAAGCGAATGCTAACCATCACAAAGCTGTCACCGTGCAGCAATAACAAGGAGTAATTAGTGCCCACCATTCAGCAGTTGGTCAGAAAGGGCCGCAGCCCCAAGGTCACCAAGACCAAGGCTCCCGCCCTGAAGTCCAACCCGCAGCAGCGCGGCGTATGCACCCGTGTATACACGACCACCCCGAAGAAGCCGAACTCGGCCCTGCGTAAGGTCGCCCGCGTCAAGCTGTCCAACGGCACCGAGGTCACCGCCTACATTCCCGGCGAGGGCCACAACCTGCAGGAGCACTCGATGGTGCTCGTGCGCGGAGGCCGTGTTAAGGACCTCCCCGGCGTGCGTTACAAGATCATTCGCGGCGCACTGGACACCCAGGCCGTCAAGAACCGCAAGCAGGCTCGTAGCCGCTACGGCGCAAAGATGGAGAAGAAGTAATGCCTCGTAAAGGTCCCGCTCCCAAGCGCCCCGTAGTAGCAGATCCGGTTTACGGTGCTCCCATCGTCAGCCAGCTGGTCAACAAGATCCTCCTCGATGGCAAGAAGGGCCTCGCCGAGCGCATCGTTTACGATGCACTCGCCGGCGTCTCCGCCAAGAACGAGCTGGATGCGGTTGTCACGCTGAAGAAGGCACTCGACAACGTGCGCCCGACCCTCGAGGTGCGTTCGCGCCGCGTCGGTGGCTCCACGTACCAGGTGCCCGTTGAGGTCAAGCCGCACCGCGCCAACACCCTGGCGCTTCGTTGGTTGACCAGCTACGCGAAGGCTCGTCGCGAGAAGACGATGACCGAGCGTCTCACCAACGAGATTCTCGACGCGAGCAACGGCCTTGGCGCCGCTGTGAAGCGTCGTGAAGACACCCACAAGATGGCCGAGGCGAACAAGGCCTTCGCTCACTACCGCTGGTAGTTCGGTCTCGACAGGCTGGAACTCCGGGCTCGCCGCTGTGCGGCGGGCCCGGAGGACGGCTTTGTTCCACTCTTTCCACCCCTACCCTTCCGGAGGACCCCCGTGGCACTTGACGTGCTCACCGACCTGAGTAAGGTCCGCAACATCGGCATCATGGCTCACATTGATGCTGGCAAGACCACCACGACTGAGCGCATCCTGTTCTACACGGGTGTCAACCACAAGATCGGTGAGACCCACGACGGCGCCTCCACGATGGACTGGATGGCGCAGGAGCAGGAACGTGGCATCACGATCACCTCCGCGGCGACGACGTGTTTCTGGGACAACAACCAGATCAACATCATCGACACCCCCGGCCACGTCGACTTCACCGTGGAGGTGGAGCGTTCGCTCCGCGTCCTCGACGGTGCCGTTGCTGTGTTCGACGGCAAGGAGGGCGTTGAGCCCCAGTCCGAAACCGTGTGGCGTCAGGCCGACAAGTACGACGTTCCCCGCATTTGCTTCGTCAACAAGATGGACAAGCTCGGCGCGGACTTCTACTTCACGGTTGACACCATCATCAAGCGCCTCGGCGCAAAGCCGCTGGTCATCCAGCTGCCGATCGGTGAAGAGTCCAGCTTCGAGGGTGTTGTCGACCTCGTTCAGATGCGTGCACTCACCTGGCGCGGAGACTCCAAGGGTGACGTGGAGATGGGCTCGAAGTACGCCATCGAAGAGATCCCCGCCGACCTCGTGGAGAAGGCTGCCGAGTACCGCAAGCTTCTGCTCGAGACCGTCGCCGAGACCGACGATGACCTCATGGAGCGTTACTTCGCCGGTGAAGAGCTGACTGTCGCCGAGATCAAGGGCGCCATTCGCAAGCTCACCATCAACAGCGAGATCTACCCCGTTCTCTGCGGTTCTGCGTTCAAGAACCGCGGCGTTCAGCCGATGCTTGATGCTGTCGTTGACTACCTCCCCACCCCGCTCGACGTGGCCGCCATTGAGGCGCACGACGTTCGCGATGAGGAAAAGGTCATCATGCGTCACCCGGATGCCGACGAGCCCTTCACGGCTCTGGCATTCAAGGTTGCGGTGCACCCGTTCTTCGGTCGCCTCACCTACGTGCGCGTGTACTCCGGCCGCCTCGACTCCGGAGCCCAGGTCATCAACTCGACCAAGGGCAAGAAGGAGCGCATCGGCAAGATCTTCCAGATGCACGCCAACAAAGAGAACCCGGTCGGTTTCGTTACCGCCGGTCACATCTACGCGGTCATCGGCCTCAAGGACACCACCACGGGCGACACCCTGTGCGACCCGAACAACCAGGTCGTACTCGAGTCCATGACGTTCCCTGACCCGGTTATCGAGGTCGCGATCGAGCCGAAGACGAAGCAGGACCAGGAAAAGCTGGGCCTTGCCATTCAGAAGCTCGCCGAAGAAGACCCCACGTTCCGGACCGAGCAGAACCAGGAAACTGGCCAGA
>NZ_JPRS01000230.1 GCF_000738085.1 Cryobacterium sp. MLB-32 | reverse complement strand
AAGCGGAACCTTTAGTGAGATGTCGGAAGGGAGCTGGTGAACACCACTTCGGGCATCTGGGAAGTCGTCTGCGCCGGATGCTTTACACGGTCCTGCGGCGATGAGACGTGTTGGACCGTCAGGGTGCGATCGATTCTCGGAGAAAACTGCAGCGGGAAATTTCAGAGGTTTCCCATTCCTCAGGTTCTTCGAAATTTACGTCTGTGGTGCGTGACTGTTGAAGTGATAAATGCACCGAGGAGTAGGACCGTGAGGACCGCAAAAGATACGCGGGTCGGATTGATCCAGGCGGGAATCATGTCGTAGTTGGCGTTGCACGTATCACGCAAATGCGTTGTCAGCGCCCCAGAGCCCGATTGACGGCCATCCGGAACTCGAGGACGTGATCGACTGCCGCTTCGCCCGGCCTGCCTCTTCGTACGAAGGAGAAGCGGGCTGTGTTGAACTCCCGGAAATGACGCCAACCCGTCGGCGCCAGTCGATCCGCGACAGGAATGCCGTCGGTGGTGGTCAGGCACACATACGGCGCACCCGGCCCTGACGCCAGTGGTCGAAGCCCGCGATCGAGACACCACGCGCTCAGCTCCGGACTGACGTTCACTTGGGCCAGGTTGGCTATCCTCCCGTCAAGGTTCTTGATCGCCGAAGCGGCGCGGCGAAGAAGTTCGATAGACTGGGCACCTGACTCGGCCACCCTTAGGACGCGATGAACCGGTTCCAGGTCGGGGACATCGCGGCGGACCAGCACCAGTCCCAGGCCGACCACCAGGCCAAGGTGCTTGTGCAAAGGCGCGATCGCGACGTCGCTGCCTGTCAGGAGCGCGGGGGTGAGCACAGTACCGAGTGACTGTGCAGCGTCGACGATACGGATGCTTCGTCCACCAAGTTCATCGACCACTGCGGTGACCGGCGAGACGTGGGTTCGCAGCTCCCAGTCGGCTAATGGCCCGGCTCGCGGCAGCAGAAAATTATAAGGCGAGTAGTGCTGTTCGATGGGGCCCTCGGTATTGATGCTGCGGCCTGCGTTGGTCGCGGCGAACAACACCGCCATCAAGGCGGAGGTGGAATTATGAAGCAGATAGGGCCGGAAGTCTCCCGCGCCCAGGTCACGGACTAGTGCGCAGGTGATGGTGGACCGCAGCTCCGCTGCCTGAGCGTAGTAGTGTCCGTGCCCGGTAGACACCTGCAGATCTGGATGTAACGCCGCAGCGTCCAGTGCGCACATCAGGCCTCGAGCTCATCGGAGGCTGGAATACTCACCACGTGCCACAAAGCCGTGGCCACTGCGGCATCATCAGCTGATACCCGGCGCACATGTCTGGCTCGTTCCAGGCCGGGTAACCCGATGCCGACCACGAACGCAACGTCGGCCCGGGCTAGCAACTCTTGGTCATTCAGGTCGTTGCCGAACGCCACAACCACTGACCCGTTAGCGTTCATCCGGAGGTCAAGTGGCTTCGCTTTTGTGACGCCGGCGGCTGTGATATCGATAACCCCGCCGGCGTGCAGACATATCTCCACGTCGTCGCCGGCCGAGTCCCGGAGTCGGCATATCCACAAGGCAGAATCCTGCGAGTCCACAACCAGCTTGATGACAGTCGCCAGGTCAGGGTCAGCGTCGGGGCTGTACTCGGCCCGATCGGGATAGGCCATCCACGAGAAGCCGCCGCCGCTGACGACAAACCGGTCGCCATACTCAAGGTAGAAGGGAACGGCCTCTGCGCGAAGGCACGCGATCATCGCCCTCAAGGGTTCACACGGCAGCGCTGTGGTCTCGGTCTCCCTTCCGTGGCCAGTCCGGAAGGCACCGTTGCAGCACCACCACTCATCCACTCGATCGGCCAACGCACCCATGATTTTGCGGGCTCCGCGAGGAGCGCGTGACGTAGCCACCACCAGATGGATATCGCTTCGCTCGCCCAGATGGTCCAGGGCCGCGCTCACCTTGGGTCCCGGGTGGCCTCCGTCGAAGGCGATGGTGCCGTCCAGGTCGACGATGATGGTGCGCTCGGCAGGCCGACCGAGACTCGGCATCGACCCCGGACGCAGCAGCCCCTGGGCGAGGAGCGCGGGCACCACGAAATGATCGAAAATCGAGCCCAGCTCGATACCTGCCTCTCGGAATCCGCCGTCGATCCAGGCGACCTCCTCGATTTCCTGACCCGGGGTTGCGGTCCCGTCCGCCTCAGCGAGAAACACCTCGATCCGCACCGTCGAAGACGGCTCAAAGGCAGCGCGGTCAGAGTAGGTCCCAAACCGTTGCCAAGACCGTAGATGCAGCCCGGTCTCTTCTGTGAGCTCACGTGCCAAGGCCTGGTCCATTCTTTCCCCAGGTTCCGGTTTTCCTCCCGGGGAAATAAAAGTCGTCGAGCCACGCTTTCGAACCACAAGGAGTAAGCCGCCACGGAGGATCACAGCGGCCGCCTTGTCGATTCTCCTCATCCAGTAATCTCAGCCCGATCGCGCGTCTCGTGACCAATGGCCAACGAACGCCCGCTGAGAAAGTTGATGATGTCGTGACTCAGGGCCTCCTTCTCCTGGA
>NZ_JPRS01000229.1 GCF_000738085.1 Cryobacterium sp. MLB-32 | reverse complement strand
TTTCGCCAGCACAGGAGACGAAATATGTGCAAGCATTTTCCCAGCCTGAGGCAACGCGCTCAGCGTTGACAGCAGAAATCCGGATCAGAAGCTCAGGATTTCCCCAATTTTTTCGCCCTGCTTCGCAGCGACGGTTGCGACGCCGAAACACGTTCGACGAACGTCTTCACCGTGCTCACGCTCCCCAGCCTGCGCAATTCTCATCAGGGTTTCCCGCAGTATCCGGGCCCGAATCCTCAGTTTTTCCACACTGTCTACTGTTTCGGCACGCGACTGGGGCGCTGACGCGCGCGGGCGGGCGTCAACGCTGTTTAGGGTGAGTAAATGAGCCCTCGAACGGCGCGACCGCGCGTGAACCTCGCCGACCGACCTCTGCGTGTGCACTCCGTTTTTGAGTTTCAGATCGTGGTGTTCGTTGCCATGCTGATCAGTCCTATCGCGGTGGTGGCGGTGCGGCCGCCCGCACTGAACCCCGCGAGCTACCTGGCGGGCCTGTTGCTCGTGGTGGTGGCGTCGATTGTCGCGCTCCTGTGGTGGCGATCGGCCTGGCTGGCCCGGTTCGCCGTTCTGATTCCGCTGGCTGATCTGGCCGGAATCCGCGTGATGGCCACCTCGGCAGGGGCGAATCCACTCGGTGACGGCTTCCTGCTCATTCTGCCCATGGTCTGGCTGGCCTATGCGTTCGGTCTGCGGGCGGCAGCCGGCGGCCTCGCGCTGGGAATCGTGCTCGATTCCCTGCTCCGGCCGTCGTGGGACTACGGCGACCTCTCCAGCGTCAGCGCCCTCGAGTTCGTGCGCCTCGTGTCGTTGCCGCTGCTCCTGGTGATTCTCACCACGTCGTCCTGGCTGCTCGGCAGGCGCATCCGTCTGCAGCAAACGCAGATCGCCGCCCAGACGGCGCTGACCACCGCCGCTCTCGAGCAGGCCGAACGGAGCAACACCCTGGTGTCGGAGGTCATCAATGCGGTGGACTTCGCCGTGATCGCATTCGACCGCGCCGGCGCGGTCACCCTCACCAACCGTTTCGTCGATGGAGTGCTGCGACCGGGGATTCCGGATTTTTACCACACGGATGGCTCCACCCCCTTCGCCGCGGGGACCAGCCCCGTCGATCGCTCGCGCCGCGGCGAATCCTTCAACGGCATCCTGGGCTGGGTCGGGGCGGCACAGGACGGACCGCTGGCCTTCTCGGCCACGTCCCGTTCGTTGGCGGGGAGCCGGGACGGCACAGCCGGCACAGACAGCACGGACAGCCCCGACGGCACAGTTCTCGTGCTGCGCAATATCACCACCGAGCTGCTGGCGGTGCGCGCCCGGGATGACCTCGTGGCCATGGTGACGCACGATCTGCGCACGCCCCTCACCGCCATCATCGGCAACGCCGAACGGCTGCTGGGGGGCACCGACGCACCCGCGACCGTGGCGCGTCGCATCGAGGTGATTCTGCGCAACGGTCAACGCATGGACACCATGCTCTCCGACCTTCTGCAGGCCCGCAGTACGGCGGATGCGCTTGTTCCGCTGGTGCCCGACAACGTGGACCTGCGGGGTGTCGTGCTGGAAAGCATCCACTCGCTGACTCCCGCCGCCGCCGCACGTGGAATCAGGATGTGCTGCGAGCCGACGACGGCGATTCCGGTGTTCGCCGACCCGACCCGGCTGAGACAGGTGCTCGACAACCTGCTCTCAAACGCGATCAAGTACAACGGGAACGCCGGAACCATCACCGTGCGGGCGTTCGCCGACGCGGACACCGTGACGGTGCTCGTACACGACACGGGCGACGGAGTGTCCCCCGCCGACAGCAGCCACGTTTTCGACCTTCACTACCGCACCGAATCGGCACGCCGTTCCGAGGAGCAGGGCCTCGGATTAGGGCTCAGCATCAGCCGGGACATTGCGCGTCGACACGGTGGAGACCTCACCCTCGACCCGGCCGCGCCCACCACGGGCAGCACGTTTCGGCTCACCCTGCCCCACGCCCGCACCTGACCGACTTTGTGGGTCGCGCAAAGCGCTATACGATGCGGCTAGTGCAGCCGTCACTACTTCGGGGGGAGAATAACGTGCCACAGACCGATCCGGAACGCATCGCCGTCGTGATCGAAGACGACCCCGACGTGAGCGAGTTGCTTGAGGCTCTGCTGATCGACAGCGGATTCGCCGTGCACTGCGCTTTCACCGGAGGCGACGGCATCGACCTCGTCAACCGGTTCGCCCCGCTCATCACCACCCTCGACGTGAACATGCCCGGTCTCGACGGCTTCGAAACCCTGCGGCGCATCCGAACGACCAGCGACACCCGCATCCTGATGATCTCCGCCCGCACCGAGGAAATCGACGTGGTGCAGGGCCTGAGTATGGGCGCCGACGACTTCATCGCCAAGCCGTTTCGGTCTCGCGAGGTGCGGGCGCGCATCGAGACGATCCTGCGGCGATCGGCCGAATTCGTGCCGACCACGCCGCCGTCCGCCCCGGCGCCTCCGACGCCGAATGCGGCGTTGAGCGCCGCCCCGACCGGCGACGGCTGGTTGGGAGTCGGCGAGGTGTTCGTGCACGTGGAGAAGCGGCACGCCCAGTTTCAGAGCGAACGACTCCCGCTGACGCGCAGCGAATTCGACCTGCTTGCCACCCTGTGTGCGGCTAACGGGCGGGTGTGCAGCAAGGCCGACCTGGTGCTGCAGATGCGCGGACAGGCGTACCTCACCACCGGGCTGTTGGACACCGACAAACGGTCGCTGGAAGTACACGTGGCGAACCTG
This sequence comes from Cryobacterium sp. MLB-32, assembly GCF_000738085.1. Lineage (GTDB taxonomy): Bacteria > Actinomycetota > Actinomycetes > Actinomycetales > Microbacteriaceae > Cryobacterium. The sequence continues at coordinate 4,109 of NZ_JPRS01000229.1, read as the reverse complement.
CGGCGCAAACTCGAGCAGGCAAGCATGCGCGCGACGGAACGTCCCGTGATCGAAACCGTGCGCAGCGTCGGTTACCGACTGTCGACCGCCCCCACGACCTCGCTGCCGATGCTCGCCCACCTCTAGCGGCTCTGCGGCCAGGGTCGGAGCCTGCGTTCGGGTCACGAGGTCTTCTCAGCAAACGCATGCATTTCCCTATCCCACGGTGGCGCGAAGCACGACAAACCGCTGGTCGAGGCGCGACAAACCGCTGGTCGAAGCACGACAAACCGCTGGTCGAGGCGCGACAAACCGCTGGTCGAGGCGCGAGCTTGCGAGCGATCGAGACCCCCGCAAGACGACACGCAAACTGCTTGTGGAGAATGCCCGGACATCCGCTGCCCGTGCCATTATCGCCGCATGCCGTACATGTATATCGTCGAGTGCTCTGATGGCTCCTTCTACGTTGGGAGCACCTGGGACATCGACCGCCGCCTCTGGCAACATAACGCAGGGGAGGGCGCGGCTTACACGCGACGCCGCCGCCCCGTCACGCTCGTCTATCTCGAGGAAAGCCCTCGAATCGACGATGCCTACGCGCGAGAGAAGCAGGTTCAGGGCTGGAGCCGAGCGAAGCGATTGGCGCTCATCGAGGGGAGGACTGCGGAGCTCGGGCCGCTCAGCGTTCGTCGGCACCGCCCCTCGAAACCGAAGCGCTGACAGGTTGGGTCACCAGGTCTCGATCGCTCCTTCGTCGCGCCTCGACCAACGGGGGCGGGCCCACCCCGCCGGTTCAGGCGCGAGCCTGCGAGCGATCGAAACCCCGCACGACAACACCCCCAGACCACGTCACCAGGTCTCGATCGCTCCTTCGTCGCGCCTCGACCAACGGGGGCAGGCCCACCCCGCCGGTTCAGGCGCGAGCCTGCGAGCGATCGAAACCCCGCACGACGACACCCCCAGACCACGTCACCAGGCCTCGATCGCTCCTTCGTCGCGCCTCGACCAACGGGGACGGGGGCGGAGGGAGGTAGGGGCTAGACGCGGAGGGCGGCGCGGGCGGCGGAACGCTCCACGAGGAGGGCGTTCGCCGCGTCCACGGTTTCTGCCCAGAGTCGGGCGTCGGCGGGACTGCGGCCGTGTCGTTCGTGGCGGTCGACGAGGCGACGCATCCGCTCGTCGGCCGCGGTGGAGCAGAACCAGACCTCGGCGGCGATCGAGGGAATCTCCGACCAGGGCTGCTCGTCGACCAGCAGGTAATTACCCTCGGCGATGATGATGCGCACGGAGGGCTCGACGACGATGGCCCCGGCAACGCCCTCGTCAACGGCGCGATCGAAGCTGGGGGCATAGACGGCGTGGTCACACTCCACGATCAGCCGGCGCAGCAACGCCACGAAGCCGTGGCCATCGAAGGTGTCGATCGCGCCCTTGCGGTCGTGGATACCGAGGCGATCAAGGGTGGCGTTGGCGAGATGAAAACCGTCCATCGGGAGATGCTCGGCGATGCCCGGCTCGATGTCGTTGATGCGGGCGGCGAGGTTTCTGGCCAGGGTGGTCTTGCCGGCGCCGGGGCTGCCGGCGATTCCGAGGATGACCCGGTGCCCCGTGCGTGCCCCGTCGAGGAGGCCGAGGGCGCGCTGCGCGAGGGCGTCGAGATTGGAATCCATCTTCCCATCTTGCCGCAGCCGGGCTACCTCGCGCGGGGGTCCTGTGTGCCCATAGCCTTGGCCTTGATGGCCGCAAACTCGTTGTACGAGATGGTGCCAGCGTCCAGCAACTCCTTCGCCTGCAATATCTCCTGACTGGGCGAGGACGTCGTTGTCACTGTGCGGATGTAGCGGTCCGTCACGTCGTTACGCTTCCGGTTCCAACGAGAGCCCTTGCCCAAGCCGAGCAGTGCCGCTTCGCGGAGTACGGATGCGGCGAGTTGGGACTTCGTGGCCTCGAGCTCGGTCTCGACCTGATCGAGGCGCGCGGCGAGCAGCGCGACTTCGGAGGCCACGGACGTGCGTGTGGTTCCGGCGCCGGCAGCCTCGGGCGTGTCATCGAGGCCGAGGAGGAGCGAGCGGAGTTCCTGGGCCGAACGGCGAACGTCGTCGTCACGAATAGTCACAAGGCACCCTTCATTCGATACCGATTTTAGTCGCGATCTGCAGGGCGTAGTCCCTGTCGGCGGCAGTTGCCCACGGCGCCACGACAAGACGCTTGAGCATTTCAAGACCGAGGAATTGTTCCGTCGGCGAGGCGCTCTCGGCCAGGTGCGCCGCCCACTCGAGGCGTTCCATGAATTGGCCCCGGGCGTCGACGGGCTTCTGGGATTGCAGCTGCAGGTCGAGGAGGTCCTTCTGAGCTGCGATCTGCTTGTCGGCGAGCGCGTTGGCGTGGCTGCGCGTGAGGTACCAGGCACGGATGGTCCAGGCCAGCGTGGCGAGGGCCGCCGTCGCGGCAACGACAGAGGCGGCGAAAACGCCGTCCCACGGCAGGCCGAACAGGGTCATGGCGATGCCTCACACGGCAAGCCGAACAGGGTCATGGCGATGCCTGCCACGGCAGGCCGACACGCGTCATGGGTACGTCTCCCCCGCCATGACCGCGCGCTACTTGCGGAGGTTCGTGCGCCGCGCGACCGGCGGGCGGGCCGAGGCCGGTGCCGAGCTCGGCGACGTCTCCGCGCCGGTTTCTTCACCGTAACCGTAGCCATACCCATAGCCGTAGTGGCCGTAGCCGTAGGCATCCGGCCCCTTGGTGGGAAGCATCGTGAGCACCAGCCCCGAGATGGGCGCGCCCACGTTGTCGAGGGCGGAGATCGCGCCGCGAAGCTGATTCTTGTGCGTGCGTCCCGCCGCGATGATCAGAATCACCCCGCCGACATTCTTGGCGAGGATCGCGGCATCCGTCACGGGCAGCAACGGCGGGGTGTCGAAGAGCACCACGTCGAAGGAGCTGTTGAGCTCGGCGATGAGCAGGCTCATCCGGGCGGAGCCCAACAGCTCGCTCGGGTTCGGCGGCACGTGGCCGGCCGGCAGCACGAAGAGCTGGCCCTTGCCCCATGGCTGAATGGCGTCTTTGAGGGCGGCGCGGCCGATCAGCACATCGGTGAGTCCGACGGCCCCCTCGACCCCCATGTACTCGGCGATCTTGGGGCGGCGCAGGTCGGCGTCGACGAGCAGAACGCGTGCGCCAGCATCCGCCAGCGCGATCGCGAGGTTGGCGCCCGTGGTGCTCTTGCCCTCGCTCTCGACCGAGCTCGTCACCACGAAGGCCCGATCGGCGCGGCCCACGTCGAGGAACTGGAGATTGGTGCGCAGGGTGCGGAAAGACTCCGCCCGCGGGCTGCGCGGGTCGACGTGCACGATGAGCGGACGCTCCTGCGCCTTGCTGTCGAACACGATGCCGCCGAGGATGGGCACGGCGGTGATCTGTTCCACGTCGCGCTCGTTGCGGATGCGGGTCTCCAGGGTTTCGCGGAGCACCGCGATCGCCACACCGAGAGCGAGCCCCACGAGGGCGCCGAGGGCGATGTTCAACGGAACGTTCGGGCTCACCGGAACGGACGGCACGGTCGCCTCCTGCGCGCGGGTGAGCTTGACGGGCGAAACGGCGCCGGCTTGATCGGGTGTCTCGATGTTCTGCACCACGGCCGTGAGGCTCACCGAGATGGCGTTGGCGGTGGCGGCGGCTCGAACCGGGTCGGTGTCGGTGACGGTGATGTCGATGATCGAGGTGTCCAGTGGCGCCGAGGCGGTCACGCGGCTGGCCAGTTGATCACTCGTAATACCGAGCTCCAGCTTGCCGATCACCGGAAGCAGCACGATGGGGGTCACGACGAGGTCGGAGTACGTCTTCACGCGCTGCACCGTGAAACTGTTGCCCTGGGCGAGTTCCGAGGTGGTTCCGCTGGACTGCGTCGACACGAAGACCTTGCTGGTGGCGCTGTACTTCGGCGTCTGCACGATCGAGAACACGGATGCTCCGGCCACCGCGACGAGCGTCAGCAGCAGAATGAGAACCCAGCTTTTGCGCAGAATGCGAATGTAGTCGCGAAGTTCCACTCAACGGCCTTTCTTCGGGCATGCCACACGCATGTTTGTGTGAAGTGTCGCATAAATGAGAGATTGTTAGGTTTC
>NZ_JPRS01000228.1 GCF_000738085.1 Cryobacterium sp. MLB-32 | reverse complement strand
GTTTCCGTTCATACCTGACGATCCAATTCGCTATGGTCCTGCTGGCGCTCCTGGTGAGTATCGGCGTCGCCGCTGTCTTCAACCGTGGGATCATCATGACGGTTGCGCTGGTCTCGGTTATCAAGGTGGCCGACACGCTCTCGGAGTTCTTCTCAGCGCCCCTCCAGAAGTACCACGCGGCTCCGCGCATCTTCTGGGCCTATCTGGCGAGTGCTGTCTTGGGAAGTGCCGTTACGGGCGCAGCTCTCGTCGTCACCAGGGATTTGAATATCGCTCTCGCGGGGTTGGCTGGCACCTCCCTCTTCGTCGCGCTGGTCCTCATGCTCTGGCCGGCACGTGTCCTGACCGGTCGGCACGAGCCCACGTCCGACGCGACAGGGGCACCCCGTGCGGCTCGCAATGCCATCTTGCGAGCCGGGTTTCCCATGGGAGTCGCGGGTGCGATTCTGGCGCTCGTGTCCTCCATGCCGCAGTATTTTCTCGCGCGGGATCACGGGCCGTCCACGGTTGCCTACTTCGTGGTACTTCTGTATATCTTCGCCATTGTGGATATCTTTTCGGGCACGTTGACGCAGGCTTGGATTCCTCGAGCACGCCAGGCTCTGGCGCGGACCACGGAGGATGATCGGTTCCACTTCCTGAAATCCGTGCTGGTCACCACCGGCTGGTGGACCCTCGCTCTCGCGCCGCTCGCGGTGCTGGGGCTGTGGATCATGTCGTTGCTGCTCCCCATAGTCTTCGGGGCCGGTTACACCCTGACTCTCACTGAGGCGCTACCTCTGTTAGTCGGGATACTCGTGTTGCCCGCGACTCACTTTGGGGGCACGGCCGTGGCCGTGCAGAATTTCTACGTACACGGGATCACGCTGAGCATCACCTCCGCGACGATTTCCCTGCTGGCTTGCCTCGCCTTGGTGCCGTCCTTGGGCACGTCCGGGGCCCTGTGGGCCATCTCACTGGCGTACGCTTCGCGTGGTCTTATCGCGATCGCCATCCTCTATCCTCGGCGTGGGCAGCGCTGACTCTGCGACTCGCTTCGAGCGCCGGGACGGGACGGAATGATCTCGCGGCCGCGTGATACCCCGAACGAGCAGAATCAGCACAGCGGCGAACGCAAGGGAGCCGATCGCCCAGACCATTTGGGGCCCCACGGGAATGTCCCACCACCATTCCCGGTTCGTGTCCAGATTCACACCCAGAGCGTCGGTGCCAGTGAGATACCGACGCATGTTGAAGTGAAGTGCCACAGAGTTGGCGATGGCCAGGGCCGAGACCAAGGCAACGGCCTGACCGGTCGATAGGGCCAACCGTGGACCGCCGACGTGCAGGAGCGCGATGCCGGCCAGCAGAACGATGAGCGGCAATATGTACCGAGGCTGGACCTCGCTTCCGACGAAGACTGCGGACTTCAGCAGGATGTATGTCGGGATGATCCACAGCGCGGCCAGGACGAATGCCCCTGCGAGAATTTTACGTATGGATTCCGAAACGAGTCCGGAGAAAGCGAGAGCACCGAAACTCCCGAGGCACGCAACCCAGACGATCGACGGCATCGCTGTGTCCAGCCAGCCGAGGCCCCAACTCCCAAAAACCCCGGCCCAGAGACCGGGAACGTTGAGCAGATTATTCACCAGAAGGCTCTTGATCCCCGGGCCGCCCCCCGTGTCCGCGGACGAATGAAGTCCAGATGAGACGAGGGATGACTGTGTCGTCGACAGGTAGAACGCGGCCGCGACGGCGGCGATGCCCAGAGGCAGGAGGGCCGACAAGATCCACCGGCGGTCCCATTTAGCCGTCAGAAGGACGACAACAACGACCGCAACCACGGCGTAGGCAGCGGCATCAGCCCGAGCTCCGGCACCCATGACCGTGGCGATTGCAGCGACGAGGCCAAGGCCCCACCGACGTGCGCCCGTCGTCTCGAAAAATCCGAGGAGAGCGAGCCACAATGTGCCGGCGGATATGATCGCCCAGGCGCTGGGGTTGTTCGACGCGATGAGAAACATCCCGAGTGGAACGAGAGAGATCGCCCAGGCCCAGACAAGTGTAGGCCTCCGCGCCGCTGGCAGCAGTGCATACAGGACGGCGGAAATGCCCACAAAGATGAGGATGTTCACCAGCCGCATGATCACTGCTGATAGTTCGACGTTCGTCCCAGCAAAGAGGCTCATGGTCACGTAGTAGACGGGCGGGTAGGCCCCGCTGAAATTGCCGCGATCCGACGTGACGAAGTTGTCGTTCGG
>NZ_JPRS01000227.1 GCF_000738085.1 Cryobacterium sp. MLB-32 | reverse complement strand
GACCTGACAATCGACGGGTCGGCAAGATCATCCAACGTTGAAGCCCTGGGACGACCGATAGAGGGACGATGTGCGGACAGGTTTTCCGTCCTCGCGAGAGGGCGCTCGAGAGCACTTTTCGACGGATTCGACCGCTCGTAAGCGGAACGCTCAACGGCTACAGATCGCACACGGAAAGATCGCCTCGGCTACAGAGTGATGCCTTCTCGTTGTCGCTCTCGGATGAGGCCTCGTTCGAACTCGGCGAACGCTCCCAGTATGGAAAGTAGGGGCGAAATCGCAGAGCCGGCCTCATGCGCCAGAGGCGTTCGGGCCCCCGGTTAAAGGTCGGGCTGAGAGGCTTCGGTGTCCGGCGTCGGTGTCGGCGGCTAGGGCTGGTCCGGTGGATTAGCCAATCTGTTCGGCCAGAGCGACGATGATTCCCGCAGGGCCGCGGAGATAGCAAAGCCGGAAGATGCTCTCGTACTGTGCCACCTCGCCGAGGAGTTCGGCGCCGTGGGCGCGCAGGCGGGCGATCGTGTCGTCGATGTCGTCAACGGCGAACATGACGCGATGCAGGCCCAACGTGTTGGGCGGTGGGTTCTCCGGCACGGCACCGGTCGTCGCGGGGGTCTGGTACTTGGTCAGCTCCAGCTTGCTGTGACCGTCCGGGGTCCGCATCATCGCGATGTCGCTCCGGACGCCGTCGAGTCCGACGGTGCGGTCCGCCCAAGGGCCTTCGATCTGCCCCCGGCCTTCCATCTCCATGCCGAGCTCGGTGAAGAACGAGACAGCCTCGTCCAGGTCGTCGACGACGATGGCGACGTTGTCCATCCGCTGAATGGTCATGTCTCTGAGCATAACCAGCGCGGCGAGCCGGCGGTCCGGTGCGTGGGCTTTGGCGCAATGTGGCGGCGTTCTGTGATCGCTGGATGGCGCAGTGGTTAGGCATCGAGAGCTCACGACCGGCGGTGGGACGCCAATCCGGGCACCGAACTGCAAAATCGCGTCAGCTTAGGATTCGATTGAAGCAACCGCAAGGGAACCCCTTACGGGAATCGAGAGTTTGAGTTCGATCCAAGGCGGGTTGCTGCGTGGCAGTGCGATCGTCCTGCTGCAGTCGTGACGCAGCCGTGCAGAGAGCCTCGGGCGGGGCCAACTGTAACGTTTTGAAGATGGGCGGACATTACAGGGTATGGATACTGGTGTGGTGAGCGAAGTCGAGGTCTGGACGCGTGCGTGCGCCAATGATGGCCGCGCGTTCACGTCGCTGTTCGACCGACATCGTGACCGGGTGTTTCGCCACGTTCTGCGTCTGGTCGACAACGCTCATGATGCTGAAGAGGTCACGTCGGCCTCATTCTTCGAGCTGTGGCGCCGCCGCGGCAGCGTCGTACTCGTGAGCGATTCGGTCCTCCCCTGGCTGTTGGTGACGGCCGGCCACATCGCGCGCAATGTCAGCCGTGGAACTCGACGGTACCGCGCACTTTTCGATTCGCTACCGCGAGCGGATGCCACAGCTGACGCCGAGCAGATTGCTGTCGCCCACATCGAGGAAGGCGAGTCGGTCGGCTGCCTGAAGGCCGCGATGAGGAAGCTCAAGCCCACGGATGTATCCCTCGTCGTCTTGGTCGTGCTGGAGGACTTTGCGGTGACGGAGGCCGCGGCCCTGGTGGGGCTTTCACCCGGTGCAGCCCGTACTCGCTTGCATCGGGCTAAAGCAAAAATTCGAGAGCAGCTGACGGAGGCACGAGCATGACGCAGATCGATTTCGACCCGGTATTCTCCGCGGCGATCCGCAATGAGCTGGACGCGCGCGTCTCCGCGCCATCGTCGGCTGTTCCGTTCTGGCGCCGACACCTCCGCCTTGGAGCGGGCATCTTCGCCGGGGTGAGCATCCTGATCGGAGGCGCAGCCGCTGCAGTCGGTCTGTTGACCATGCCCGGCGCAGAAGAGGTCACCGAACTCGGTGCGTCCGTCGTGGAGACCGCAACGGGAACGGACGCTGTTCAGTTGGGTGCTGTCCCCGACGGGGCCACGGGCATCCTGGTCTCACTGACCTGTCTGACTCCTGGAACGTTCACCTTTGACGACGGCGCGAGCATCCGCTGCGCCATGGACGACGTCGGTGGCCGCTCCGGCGGTGGCAGCTACACGCTGAATCTCCAGCCTGGACAGCAATCCATTAACATCACCACCACCCCCGAATCCAGCTGGACCGTCACCGCGACGTACGTCAGTGAGCGAACCACGGAGTGGGCAGTCAACGCCAACGGCGAGACGTATGGAGTGCTCAACGAAAGCGGTCAGCCGGATCTGATTGCGGTCGTCGCGACCAATGGAAACGACGGCTTCGTGCACGCTGCGGAACTTGCCCACGCCAACGGCAGCGAACAAGCACAAACCTTCACATCCCCCGAACAAGCGCTCGAATGGCAAGACTCAATGGTCGGGAAAGCCGTCTCCGTGCCCGTCTATGAAAACGATGGCGAAACTCGAATCGGAGAGTTCACAATCCAGTACTGAAATGAGGATTGTGACAGTCGCCATGGCTGCCTACTCCAGTCA
>NZ_JPRS01000226.1 GCF_000738085.1 Cryobacterium sp. MLB-32 | reverse complement strand
CCTGGCGCCAAGGGAGCGATCATATGTTTGAGAGATTTACCGACCGAGCTCGTCGCGTCGTCGTTTTGGCCCAGGAAGAGGCCAAGATGCTCAACCACAACTACATCGGCACGGAGCATATTCTGCTCGGTCTGATCCACGAAGGTGAAGGCGTTGCGGCCAAGGCTCTGGAGAGCCTCGGCATCTCGCTGGATGCCGTGCGCGAACAGGTGCAGGACATCATCGGTCAGGGGCAGCAGCAGCCCACCGGCCACATCCCCTTCACGCCGCGTGCGAAGAAGGTTCTTGAGTTGAGCCTGCGCGAAGCGCTGCAGCTCGGCCACAACTACATCGGCACGGAGCACATTCTGCTCGGCCTCATCCGTGAGGGTGAGGGTGTTGCCGCCCAGGTCCTCGTGAAGCTCGGCGCAGACCTGAACCGCGTGCGCCAGCAGGTCATCCAGCTCCTGAGCGGATACCAGGGCAAGGAGCAGGTGCAGGTCGGTGCCAATGAGCAACCCGCCAACACCGCCGGCAGCCAGGTGCTCGACCAGTTCGGTCGGAACCTCACCCAGTCGGCACGCGACAACAAACTCGACCCGGTCATCGGGCGCGAGAAGGAAATCGAGCGGGTCATGCAGATCCTGTCTCGTCGCACCAAGAACAACCCCGTCCTGATCGGTGAACCCGGCGTCGGCAAGACCGCTGTCGTCGAGGGCCTCGCCCAGGCGATTGTCAAGGGCGATGTTCCGGAGACGCTGAAAGACAAGCAGCTCTACTCGCTCGACCTGGGCTCGCTCATCGCCGGCAGCCGCTACCGCGGTGACTTCGAAGAGCGCCTGAAAAAGGTCACCAAGGAGATCCGCACCCGCGGCGACATCATCGTCTTCATCGATGAGATCCACACCCTCGTGGGTGCCGGTGCCGCCGAAGGAGCCATCGATGCCGCCAGCATCCTGAAGCCCCTGCTGGCCCGCGGCGAGCTGCAGACCATCGGTGCGACCACTCTCGACGAGTACCGCAAGCACTTCGAGAAGGATGCCGCTCTCGAGCGCCGCTTCCAGCCGATCCAGGTCAACGAGCCGTCCCTGCCGCACACGATCAACATCCTCAAGGGACTGCGCGACCGCTACGAGGCTCACCACAAGGTGTCCATCACCGACGGTGCCCTCGTCGCCGCCGCAAACCTGGCCGACCGCTACGTCTCCGACCGGTTCCTGCCCGACAAGGCCATCGACCTGATCGACGAGGCCGGTGCACGCCTGCGCCTGTCGATCCTGTCGAGCCCGCCCGAGCTGCGCGAATTCGACGAGAAGATCGCCGTCGTTCGTGCCGCCAAGGAACTGGCCATCGAGGAGCAGGACTTCGAGAAGGCCGCCGGCCTGCGCGACGAGGAGAAGAACCTCCTGGGCGAGCGCTTGCGCCTCGAGAAGAAGTGGAAGTCCGGCGACGTCAAGTCCACGGCGGTTGTCGACGAGGGGCTGATTGCCGAAGTTCTGGCCCAGGCCACCGGAATCCCCGTCTTCAAGCTCACCGAGGAAGAGTCCGCTCGCCTCGTGTTCATGGAGAAGGCCCTGCACCAGCGCGTCATCGGTCAGGAAGAGGCCATCTCGGCGCTCGCCAAGACCATCCGTCGCACCCGTGCCGGCCTCAAGGACCCGAAGCGTCCGTCCGGTTCCTTCGTCTTCGCCGGCCCGACCGGCGTGGGCAAGACCGAGCTCGCCAAGGCGCTCGCCGAGTTCCTGTTCGACGACGAGGCCGCGATGATCTCCCTCGACATGAGTGAGTACGGCGAGAAGCACACCGTATCGCGTCTGTTCGGTGCTCCCCCCGGATTCGTCGGCTTCGAAGAGGGCGGCCAGCTCACCGAGAAGGTGCGCCGCAAGCCCTTCTCCGTGGTGCTGTTCGACGAGATCGAGAAGGCACACCCGGACATCTTCAACTCCCTGCTCCAGATTCTGGAAGAGGGCCGATTGACGGATGGCCAGGGTCGCGTCGTCGACTTCAAGAACACGGTCATCATCATGACGACCAACCTCGGCACCAAGGACATCTCGGGTGGCCCCGTCGGTTTCCAGCTTGAGGGCGACTCGACCACCGGGTACGAGCGCATGGCCGGCAAGGTGAAAGACGAGCTGAAGAAGCACTTCAAGCCCGAGTTCCTCAACCGC
>NZ_JPRS01000225.1 GCF_000738085.1 Cryobacterium sp. MLB-32 | reverse complement strand
CCCACGCCCACGCCCACGCCCACGCCCACGCCCACGCCCACGCCCACGCCGACACCAACAGAGACGCTCCCGCCGGCGCCCACGCCGACCCCCGACCCGGCCCTGATCACCGCCCCCCTGCAGATCACCGAGATCACGCCTGACACCACGAACGTGGGTTCGGGCGACGGCTTCGAGTTCATCGAGGTCTACAACGCGACCTCGCAACCGATTGACTTCTCCGACTACACGCTCAACTACCTGTACCCGCTCGCCGACCTCACCAACAGTTCCACGGTGCGCTGGCCGAGCACCCCGCACGACGCCATCGTCGGACCGGGCACCACCCTCGTGTTTTGGATCAAGAACGGCCCGAACGACGCGCTGACCGCGGCAGACTTCAACGCGCAGTTCGGGTCTGCGCTCACGCTCGGCACCGACCTCGTGGAGGTCTTCGCCGGGGGCATGGCGAACGGTTCCCCGCGAGGAATCGAGATCCTCACGAACACCGGTTTCAGCCTGAACACGGCCTACTACAACCTCGATGGCGTCGACGATGTCGAGCCCAATATTGGAATCCAGTACGGCGCCGATGCCACCAACCTCGCCCGTCAGCTCAGGCTCGGTGCCGTCGCTGCGACCCCCGGGAGCGTTTTCGCGGCGCAGGTTCCGGCCGGCCTCATGGTCGCCGCCGCGGACCCCACCCCGCCCGTGATCAGCGACAAGACCCTGGGCGAGATTGACCCGGCGCAGAACTTCGCGCTCCGTGCCACGATCACCGACGACGTGCAGGTGCGCACCGTGACCCTGCACCTCAAGAGCAACCTCGATGCCGACTTCTCGACCCTCAACCTCACCACGGATGCCGCCGACGGCTACCAGCACGACCTCCAGCAGGTCGACCTCACCGGAAAACGCTGGTTCGAGTATTACCTCACGGCCACCGACGGGCGCAACGAAGCCAGCACCCCCGTGACCAGGGTCGCCGTCACCGGAGTGGACACCTCTCCGGTGCGGCTGAACGTGACCGACGGGGAGTTCGTCAGCGGCACAACAGTGGTTTCGGCCGCCGGTGAAGCCGGCCCGGGATCGAGCCCGCTCACGCTCAGCATCGATGGCGTCCCGGTCGCGACAAACCCGGAGCTGGAGGCCGCGCCGCAGTTCGTTTTCGACGTGACGGCGGTGAACACGTTCTTCAAGAACGGCGTGCTCGTGGGCGATGACGTGCTGCGCATCTTCGACGACGGCATCCCGGAGGGCTGGGACACGATCGCCACCCCCGTGCCGCTCACGCACGTGACCCGGGGTGACGACCTCGTGGTGAGCGTCTGGGCGGGCACCAAGGTCGCCCCCGAGATCAACCTCGATGAGAACAACGACGACTTCCAGATTCGCAACCTGCGCCTCGTACTGCCGGACGGCCGCAGCCTGCAGCCCACCGGCTATGCCGACGCGGAGCTCGTGCTGAACATGGGCGACAGCGCCGGCAAGCTGGACTTCTACGACGCGAGTTTCACCATTCCGGACGACGCCTACACGGCCATCGCCCACGAGTGGAACACCACCGAGGTCGACGACGGCTCCCATGAGGTGGCCGCGACCGACGGCACCACCACCCTGACCCGCCGGCCCGCGGTCGACAACACCGCTCCGACGGTCTCCACATCCGTCGTTGACGGCACGCTGTATCAGGGCGAATTCATGATCGAGGGCGACGCGACGGATGCCGGTGCCGGCCTCGACACGCTCACGGCCACCCTCGACGGCCGCACGATCACCCTGCCGTTCGCCACGTCGTCGATCGAGCTCGCCGACGGCGAACACACGCTGGCCCTCACCGCTCGGGACGGGATCGGTAACCAGAGCGTGCTCAGCACGGTCTTCTCCACCCCGGTAGAAGAACCCGGCAACGAGCTCATCACCCCGCTCGACGGCGCGACCGTGCCGTCGGGACCGATCGACCTCACCGCGCGCGCCACCGACCCGACCGGAGACCGGCTGCAGGTCACCCTGAACGAGGGATTCGTCGCATCCGTTGCCGATGACACCGTCCGTGGCTACTCGGGAACCACCCGCATCGCCGCCGGCCCGGACCGTGCCGGCAAGACCCTGCTCACGGGGGCCCAGGCCGCCGCCATGGCCCGCCTCGACGGGGTCGCCGAGTCCGTGACGTCCGACGCGGCCTTTCCGTACCAGCTGTTCGAGGTCGACATTCCGAGCGACGCGGGTGCCGACTTCACGGCCCGGGTGCGCTGGGACGGCACGGCCAACGCCGAGGTGCTGATGTATGTGCAGAACGTGACCACGGGCGCGTGGGAAGAATTCGACCGGCACGTGACGATCGGCGAAGGGGCGACGGCCTTCACCCTGGATGCGATGGTGCCGGCTGCCGACCACGTGGCCGACCGGGTGATCACGGTGCTCATCCAACACTCGGAAGGATTCGCCGGCGCGAACCTCAGCGATCGTTCGAGCCCCCTTCCCACGAACAATGTGAACGACACCCCGCGGTCGGAGTACGACTTCACGCTGGCGTGGGAATCCGATACGCAGTACTACAACGCCTCCTATTACCAGCGGCAGCTCGACATCCACGACTACCTGCTCGGGCAGCGGGAGGCCACCAACCTGCAATATGTCTTCCATACCGGGGACATCGTGGACAACAACCTCGACGAGAACCAGTGGACGAACGCCAACGCGGCCTACAGCATGCTCGATGACGCCCAGTTGCC
>NZ_JPRS01000224.1 GCF_000738085.1 Cryobacterium sp. MLB-32 | reverse complement strand
CTGCGTATTCGCCTTCACCACCTTCGTCCTTCTTGTCAAAGACCACCGCACGGTGATTCTTCAAAATCAGCGGGCGCATGACCATGACCGTTTTCGTGAACGAGGACTTCCCCGTCCCGACGGTGCCGAAGATGATCACGTTGGGTGAGGTGAGCCTCCGAGGAGTGGCGTTATAGGCGGTGGGGGCATCGTGACTGATCATCGTCGAGGAGAGATTGTCGGTGCCGTTGACGACACCATCGATACCCGTCGGAGCGCCGATGATGCCCGTGTTGAGGATCTCCGCCTGCCGGGTTGTGGTCGGGGCGCCAGCCAGGGCCGGCGCGTACCAGCCGCGCCCGGCTGCGCTCGTGGAGGTCCGCAGCAGGGACCCGGGGCGAGAAAACGGCGGCGCATCCACGGCACGCCGCACCGCGCGGGCACCGGGTGCTGGGTCGTCTTCGCCGGTGAGCAGTGTTGTCGCCGGTGCTACCGGGGTCATGAAGATTCTGAGCCCGGGAACGCTGGCGTACCAAGGCGCCTTCGACCCGCGCGCCCCCTGACCGGTCGCGGGGTCGCCGGGTGTTTCGGAAGCGCCGGGGATGGTGGGGGTCATGAGATGGCTTCCTTCTCGGAACGTCCGGCGAGACGGTTGATAGCGCGGGTGGCCAGCGTGGCGCCCGAGGGGCGAAGGCCTCGGCCGATCGGCCACGTCGTCCCGGACGCGGCTGACTGGAAAGAGTCTTGCCAGTCAAGGCGCTCGATCCCGAGGCCCGTCGCGCATGCTTCTTCGAGTTGGCGGGACGCCTGCCCCAGGTCCTCGCGGGTCGGGGCGGAGATCGTGACGAACCCGATCCACTCAACGCCATGATGGTGAGATCCGGCGGCGAGGTCGGAGGTGCGGCGCTGCGCGGCGGACATGCGCGTAGTGCTGTCATCAGAAATTAGGCGGCCTTTTTGCTGATCGGCCAGCACGCCGGCCTGATCCCGCACCAGGTCAGCGCGAGCCTTTGACTTCGCCTGCCCGGCCGGGACAAGGTGCAGGTGGAAGGACACGGAGCGGATGAAGGTGAGTTCCCGGCCGATCAACAAATCCAGGCACCACAGAGGGCTCCGCCCGGCCACGGCGAGGTTCTCGCCGTGGATCGCGGCCGTGCGGTGCCACCACGTCACCGCCGGCGACGCCGGGCCGTCCGCCGTCGTGATGCTCGTGGTCGGGTCGACGCCGTCGACGACGTGCGCAGAAAACTCATCATGCGAAGCGATACCCGCCGCCAGCGGGTCGACGGTGCGGGTGAGGTCGATGGGCAGGTGCGGGTTTTGCTGGTGCCTGATCAACGCCGTGGTCTGCTTCGCCGTCAACGCACGAACATCGCCCATCCGCGCGTCATCCAACCCCCGTTCCGTCGCACGAATCTGCGTCGCCATCAGCGCCCGCCACGCGTCCCGGCCGGGACCGAATTTTCCGGCCGCGTCGGTAAACTGCTGATCGAGCGGCCAGGACACGACGACGTAGTGACGCTGCACCATCGCATCGGCACTGGACCGGCGGATGACCTCGTCGTAGGAAAGCTTCTGAGCCTCAAAGGACTCCCGCTGCACGTTCGTCCACTCCGGTTGCACGGTATCGAGGCGTGTTTTCACCCACAGTTGCTGACGGGCCGAGTCAGGTGGGAGAACGCGGGTGAGGGTCTGCACATCACCGATCAGGGATGACGGGGCCGCGCGGCGGGCCAAGAACTGCCCCCACCCGGTGGCTGCCCGGGTCAGCGCTGCGGCGGTCTCCATGCCGCGCAGTTGCCCGGAGACCGAAAACGCGACCGATAAGTACGGCTGTTCACCAACAGGTGCGTGCCAGGCGATCCCGGGGACGTTGGGTCCGAACTGCAACCACCCCATCCCCTCAGCGCCGTCCGGGTTCGCACGCATTGCCGCTGCGTGGCCGGCCGCGGCGCGTTTTTCGTCGGGGGTGCCGCGGGTGATGGCTTCTTGCAGCTGGTCCCACGCACCCACTTCATAAGGCACGAACGTGTCCGTTCCCAGGCGTAAGCGCGCGCGCCAGCGGGCCCGCTTACGGCGGCGCTCAAGGACCGTTCCGCGGTGCGTGCGAGCGGTGGCGAGCATGGTGACGCCCACACCGACAACAGCGACGACTAGGGCCGGCAAGCCGGCGCCGAGGATCATGGCGACCATGCCGCCGACGATGAACACACCCAGAAAAACCACCCGGGTCTTGGACGTCGTGCCGCCGAAGAATCCGCGGTGCCCGGACTCGCCACCGAGGTAGCGCACGTACGCAGCACGAGTGTCACTCATGGGGTTGGTCCTTTCCATAGTGCGCCTCGTGTTCCTCGACCGGGGACACGGCCGCTTCCGCGACCGAATCAGTGACTTTCTTCGTGGCGTCAAAGCCCGCCATCGCGCCCGCGACAAGCAACGTCGGAATCCCAATCGCCGCGCCAGCACCGGTTGCGGATTCCGCAACACCCGCAGCAGCCAAGCCACCCTCAGCCGCTGCCGCCCCACCTGCAGCGCTGGTGCCGGCGGCACTGGCTCCGGCTGCGCCAGTCGCACCGGCACTCGTGGCGCCAGGTCCGGGGGTGCCGGCGGCGTCAGAAACCGATGACGTTGCCGGTGCCTCGGCCCCCGCGGACGCGGGGACCGGGCTGCCCGTCCCTCCGGTGCTGACCGGGGAGCTTCCGGAATCAGTTGTTGGGGCGGGTTTGCTTTGCCCTGGGTCGCCGAGCCGCCTATCGGCTTCTTGCATGGACTGAGACCCAATGCTGGATCCCACCGGCGCATTGCCACCACCACCGGTGGGAATGACCGGAGCGAACCGGGTCAGGATGACCGGCGCGAGGCCAGCGATGAACAACGCCAGAATCGACACGACCAACGTCACTGTTTTTTGCAGGTCAGGTGTATCGGTGAACGCATTGAGCTGCGCCCCCATCATGCTGAACGCGATCGCTAGGAGGAAGAACAACAGCGGGTGGGAGGCCAGAATGCCAAACCAGAGGTAGAGGATCTTGGACCCGAACGCCCGCCTCTTCGGATCAACGATCCACACAAACCCGAGCGGGAAGAGAACGCCGGAAAAATACAAGGTGATCAATTGGACGATCAAGATCAACAGCACGATCAGCAGGCCCACGATCATGAAGAACATGAGGATGATGCCGAGGACAGCGCCGCCGGCCAGGCCCGAACCGTCCTGCTCGGACAGCAACGTGGAGAACTTATCGACGATGGT
>NZ_JPRS01000223.1 GCF_000738085.1 Cryobacterium sp. MLB-32 | reverse complement strand
TTGCCGCCACGAACAAGAGCGCCGCCCAGTGGTGGACCTGGCGCATGAGCAGGCCACCGCGGATGTCGAAGGAAATGTTGAGAGACGAGGACATAGCCGCCGACATCTCGATGCCCTTCAACGGTGCATATGAGCCGTCGTAGATCACAGGAGCCATCGACGCCTGAAAGAAGAAGGTGAGGAAGGAGCCTGAGAGCAGAATAATGACAAAGCTATACAGGGCGACCTCACCGAGGAGGAAGGACCAGTGGTCCGGAAAAATCTTCCGACCAAGCTCTTTCACCGCACCCGAGATGCTCGTGCGTTCGTCAATGTAGTTGGCAGCAGAAGCGGTGAAGCCCGAAGACTTCTTGACTTCAGCGGGTTTGCGGGTGTCTAACGAGGTCATTTACGCTCCCAGAAGCTCGGACCGACCGGTTCAGTGAAATCGCTCTGCGCGATGAGGTAACCTTCGGCGTCAACGGTGATGGGCAGCTGCGGCAGGGCACGCTTGGCCGGACCGAAGATAACCTCACAGTGATTCGTGACGTCGAATTGTGATTGGTGACACGGGCACAACAGGTGGTGTGTCTGCTGCTCGTACAGAGCGACGGGACAGCCGACGTGGGTGCAAATCTTGGAATACGCGACAATGCCCTGGTACGACCAGGTCGCGCGTTCCGGTGTTTCCTTCAGATCCTCAGGCTTGAGACGCATGAGAAGAACTGCGGCCTTGGCTTTCTCTTCCAGACGACCGTGCCCCATGGCGGCCAGGCCATCGGGAATGACGTGAAAAGACGAGCCGATCGTGAGGTCGGCCGCCTTGATCGGAGTTCCGCTGGGGTCCAGGGTCAGACGCGTCCCCTTCTTCCACATCGTCTCGTTGAGGAGAGCGACCGGATCCTGATCCTGCGGACCGAGGCCGCGGAAAAGGACGACTGCGGGGAGCGGGAACGCGATGAGCGCCCCAATCAAGCTGTTGCGAATGAGAGTGCGTCGGCCGAAACCGGACTCGTCATTGGCCTGCTGGAAGATTTCCACGGCGCGGGCGCGAACCTCGTCCGTGCCACGAACGGGGTGGCGCTCGTCGACGCCCTCGTGGTCGGACATGAGGGCCTTGCCCCAGTGAACCGCACCAGTACCGATCGCCAGCAGAGCGAGGGACAGGCCCAGACCGATGAAGAGGTTGTTCAGTCGAACCGAACCTGGATCCTCTGCGGTGATCGGGAAAGCCATGTACGCCGCAATGGCGAAGACGCTTCCGACAATCGATACGTAGAAGAGCGTGTAGACAGCGCGTTCGGCCTTACGCTCTTCCTTCGGATTGAGATCCGTGATGCGGGGGCGGTGCGGCGGGAACCCAGGGTTCTCCAGCGAATTCCGCACGACGACGCCGGTGCCTGCAGACGTATCTGCACGCACGACGCTCGACGAGGCGGCGGCGGATTCGTGCTCCGCGCCGTTATCGTCCTTGGCCATTGTTCTCCTTCTTACCAGCTGTCAATGTAATGCTGCGACGCACGAGAAACCGATCAGTTCGACTTGGCCGTGATCCACACGGTCAGGGCCACGATGGCGCCCAGGCCGAAGATCCAGATGAAGAGTCCCTCGGCGACGGGTCCCAGAGATCCGAGAGCGAGTCCGCCGGGTGATGGGTTGTTCTCGACGTACTTGAGGTACGTGATGATGTCGCGCTTGCCTTCGGCAGACACGTTCATGTCGTTGAAGACGGGCATGTTCTGCGGACCGGTAATCATGGCCTCGTAGATGTGTTCGGCCGAGACATTCTTGATCGCCGGGGCGAACTTACCCTCTGTCAGGGCTCCGCCGGCTCCGGCGACGTTGTGGCACATCGCGCAGTTGATGCGGAACAGTTCAGCGCCGTTGGCAGCATCCCCGGCTCCGTCGAGCACCTTGCCGGTGGGAATCGCCGGGCCCGGTGCGAGCGAGGCCACGTAGGCAGCCAGGGCCGCCGTCTGCTCCTCGGTGAACTGCACAGGCTTCTTCTGCGCCTGAGGGCCCTGCATCTGCATCGGCATGCGTCCGGTGCCGACCTGGAAGTCAACAGAGGCCGCACCAACACCGAGAAGGCTCGGAGCTTCGCTGGATCCCTCGAGGTTGAGACCGTGGCACGTCGCGCAGTTGGCTGCGAAGAGCTTTTCGCCTTCGCTGATGGTCTGCTGGCTCGACGAGTCCGACTGAGCGGTTGCTGTGCTCGTGCTGAGCGCCGCGTATCCGGCACCGGTGAAAAGGAGGCCGATCGCGATGAGGGCGACGCTCGCAAGAGGGTGACGCCGACCCGTCTTGCGTGACTTCTTAGCCTGACGAGGCTTCGAAGCTGAGGGGGTGTTTTTCGTGGTCATGCTGAAAGTGTCCGCTCCTGATTCTTATTTAAGCACGTAGACGACCAGGAAAAGCCCGATCCAGACGACGTCGACGAAGTGCCAATAGTAGGAAACGACGATAGCGCTGGTCGCTTCCTTATGACCGAAGTTCTTGACCGCGAAACCGCGGCCAATGATGAGCAGGAACGCAATGAGTCCGGCGGTCACGTGGATTCCGTGGAATCCGGTCGTGATGTAGAAAGCCGAGCCGTAGGCGTTAGAGCTGAGTGAGATGCCTTCAGAAACGAGCGTCGCGTATTCGAAGACCTGCCCGGTGACAAAGATGGCGCCGAGCGCGTAGGTGAGGAAGAACCACTCGACCATGCCCCACTCGCTGAGCTTCCAGCCGGTAGAGCGTGCCTGCAGTCGTTCCGCCGCAAACACGCCGAACTGGCATGTCACGGACGAGGTCACCAGGATGAGCGTATTGATCAACGCAAAGGTGAAATTGTGCTTATCCGCCTCAAAAAGCCATAGCTCGGGGGAGGTGGATCGAAGGGTGAAATAGATGGCGAAGAGTCCCGCGAAGAACATCACCTCGCTACCCAGCCACACAATGGTGCCCACAGCCACGCTGTTAGGCCGGTTCACAACGGGCGCATTGGCCGTCTGAGTAATTGAGGTGCTGGTCACCCATTC
>NZ_JPRS01000222.1 GCF_000738085.1 Cryobacterium sp. MLB-32 | reverse complement strand
TTCGCGCCTGAACCAGCGGACGTTATGAGGCGCTACGTGAGTGGTGCTGACCCGAAATTCATGAAGTCGGGACTCGTGTAGTCAAGGATGGTGACGCTACGTATCTCGGTCATATATTGACTGCCCGGAATCTGAATCTCTTGCGAACTGCCTGAAGCTTGGACAGGGGCGATCTCATAATTGGTGCCGCTGTCGGTCGCCCACGCACCATCGCCGTTCTTCACCAACTTGCCTTCATTGAGATATAGCCTCAGGTTCGGTGAGGCTCCCGTGCTGAAATCCGCGAGGGTCGCCCAGACCGTGCCGTCTCTGTGACGGGTGATCTCAACGGAGCCGGCCGTGTCGGCCCACTGAGCCACGAACTGCCCGGTGAGGGGGAGCTGGTCTTCGAATGCGCTCGTTGCAGCGGCCTCGGGTTCGACCGTCTCGATTGGCGCCGGCACAGGGTCTGACGACGATGTTGGCGTTGATGCTTGAGAGCTAACGCCGGTGATGGGCGCGCTGCTACACCCGCTGGCGCCGAGCAGGATCACCACAGCGACTACAGAGAGTGACGTCTGACGAAAACCGATTCCCATGCCTCGAACGTAGCAGCCGATCCAACTTCGGCAGCTGGAGCCGGCCGTCAGCCTCGTTCCGAAGGTGCACCCGATCAGCCGTCGTAGAGACGTGCCGGGCGAGGGCGCCGGTCAGGCCTCGTGCCAGGACGCGACGAGGTCGAGCAGGCCGGGAAAGCGTTCATTGAGGTCTTCCGTGCGAACTCGGCTGCGGCGTTCGAGCCCATACTGCCGCTGCCGAATGAGTCCCGCCTGCCGGAGTGCTTTGAAATGGTGCGTCAGCGACGACTTGGGGCGGTCGAAACCGAACCATCCACACGTGTGGTCATAGCTCTCGGATTCGAGCATCAACTTGCGCACGATGGTCAGCCGTAAGGGGTCGGCCAGCGCTCCCATGACGTCTTCGAGCTGTAACTCATCGACCGCCGGCTCCGGCAGAGGATCAGGCACGTTCTCGGGCGCGTCAAGCGCGGAGGTTTCGGTGGTGACGTGCTGTGCGGCAGTGGCCATGGCGCCAGTCTAACCAAAGTACGAGTCTTCTCGTACTGCTGCTATGTTCGAGATTACTCGTACAGACCAGACGGAGGAACCCATGACCCAAACTTCCGCACGCCCACCCAACGCAGTGCGGCCCCGCCCGACCGGCCCGATCCCGATGGGGTTGGCGGCCTGGATCGTCACCGCTGTGTTCATGCTGTCGAACTCACCCACCCCGCTCTACGTGCACTGGCAGGACCAGCTGGGCTTCTCCTCGGGGATGCTGACCGTGATCTTCGCCGCCTACATGGTCGGGCTGCTGCTCACGTTGACCGTGGCCGGGCAGCTCGCCGACCGATTCGGACGCAAACCCGTCCTCATCCCGGGGATCATTCTCGCCATGCTGGCCTGCGGCCTCTTCGCGTTCGCACCCTCCGTTCTTGCCCTCGTCGCCGCACGGTTTCTCACCGGTATCGCGGTTGGCGTGATCGTGTCGGCCGGCATGGCGGCCGTCGTGGATTCGGGCGGCCCCACCCGGCATCGTCAAGCATCCCTCGCGGCATCCGTGGCCATGGTCATCGGCGCCGGACTCGGGCCGCTGCTCTCCGGGCTGTTCACTCAAACGCTGCCCAATCCTGCTCCGACCGTTTTTGCCGTCGCGTTCATACTCCTCGCGACAGCCCTGACCGTCACGTTCTTCCTGCCACGTCGCCCTCCGCTCCCCCACCGCACCGGAGACCAGCCCCCAGTGGCCTTCCGATTCCGATTGCCGACTGTCCCCACGCCCAACCGGAACCACCTGCTCTACGGCATCGCCGTCTTCGCGCCGGGGATCACCGCGACCTCATTCGTGCTCGCCCTCGGCCCATCCCTCCTCGCGGACCTGTTGCATACCTCCAGCCCGCTCATCGCCGGCGCAATGGCCACTGCCATGTTCCTCGCTGCCACCGGCGTCCAGTTCGCCGTTCACCGGCTGCCCGTTCGCAGCATCCTCCTTCTCGGCTCCACGTCAACGACCCTGGCGATGATCAGCCTCATCACCGCCGTCACCGTCTCGCATCCGGCCCCACTCATCATCGCGGCACTCCTCGCAGGAATCGGCCAAGGCCTCGGCCAACTCGGAGGCCTCACCCTCATCGGCACAAACGTTCCAGCGAATCATCGCGCCGAAGCCAACGCTGTCCTCAACATCGGCGGCTACATCCCCGCCGGCCTGCTCGCCGTAGCCACCGGCTACCTCACCGATTCCCTGGGCCTGAGCCTCAGCGTCACCCTCTTCGCCATACTCCTCAGCTTGGCCGCCCTCACCTGCGGAACACTGATACTCCGCAACTTTCCCCGCGACTAATCCCGCAGGAACCGCCCCACCCAACATCTCGTCCGTCTGACCCCCTCAGCCGGACACTGAGCGGCACGGACTGAAACAAGCTGCCAGAGCGAGAATTGGGTGTGTCTCGGTAACGGTGTTTCCGGCGGTTTTCATTAGTAGGATTCTGCGTTCGGCCAGCGGTCGTGGAAGGTGATGGCGAAGGCGTTGAGAGCTGGCTTCCAACGCATCGTCCAACGAGCTCGGCCCTCCCCGGTGGGATCGAGACTGCGAGTGACCAGATACAAGCATTTTAGAGCGGCCTGCTCCGTGGGGAAATGTCCTCGAGCACGCACCGCCCGCCGGTACCGGGCATTGAGCGACTCGATCGCATTCGTGGAGCAGATCACCTGGCGGATCTCGGGATCGTAGGACAAGAACGGCGTGAATTCCTCCCATGCCGACTCCCACAACCGGATGATCGCGCCGTATTTCTTCCCCCAGATCTCGGTCAGATCATCCAACGCCGCCCGCGCCGCGTCAACGGTCGGAGCGGTGTAGATCGGTTTCACGGCTCGTTTCATCGCATCCCAATCCTTCTTCGAGGAGAGCTTGAACGTGTTCCGAATGAGGTGAATGATGCACGTCTGCACCGTCGTCAACGGCCACACGTTCCCGACAACGTCCGGCAATCCTTTCAACCCGTCACAGACCAGGAAGAACGTGTCGGTGACACCACGATTTTTGATGTCGGTCAGGACAGACATCCAAAACTTCGCGCCCTCACCGCCGGTGCCGGCCCACAACCCGAGAATGTCTTTATCACCGTCCAGGGTCACGCCGATGGCCGCGTAGATGGGCCGGTTGGCGACCTGCCCGTCCCGGATCTTCACCACGATCGCGTCAATGAAGATAGCCGCGTAGACGCCGTTCAACGGGCGGGACTGCCACGTCTGCATCTCCTCGATGACCTTGTCCGTGATGCGAGAGATGGTCTCCTTCGACACCTGCGCACCGTAGATCTGGTTGAAGTGCGCGCTGATCTCCCCGGTCGTGAGGCCCCGGGCATACAGCGACAGCACGATCTCATCGACCCCGGTCAAACGTCGTTGTCGTTTCGGCACAGTCACCGGAGTGAACGTGCCGTCCCGGTCACGAGGCACCTGAATGGTCACCGGCCCCGTCGAGGGACTGATCACCGTTTTGGGCCGGGCCCCGTTGCGCACATTGGATTCGTCACGCTCGTCCGGGGCACGGTTCTTCTCATGACCGAGGTGCTCGGTCATTTCCTCGTTCAGCGCTGCCTCCAGGAACGTTTTCGTGAACTGGCCCAGCAGACCGTCAGGCCCGTCCAGAGCCAAGCCTTGCTCCTTGGCCAGGCGCACCCATTCCTTCGCAGCCACCGCCTCACGAGTGGGCTCAGATTTCGTCTTCTTCGTCACAGCATCAAGTGTCGTCATCACGGCACCTTTCCCGCCAGACCCACGTCCAGCGCGTCAGGCCGGAAACACCGTTTAAGAGACAGTCCCCGAGAATTGGCTCGCCCGCTGTGTCACGAGGGAAGGCTCAGCGCGCGCTACCCGATTCAATCTCGGGCGTGACCATGAAGGACCTCCGATAGTGACCTGGCGACGTTCCCAGGTCGCGGGTGAAGTGTTTTCGAAGAAGGTCACTTGAGGAGAAACCGACACGATGAGCGACCTGCTCGATACTGACGCTGGTGTATTCGAGAAGCTCGCGGGCTGCAGTGAGTCGTTCTTGGACGAGCCATTGCCCTGGCGATCTCCCGAGGGCACTGCCGAATTCGCGTTGCAGAGTGCGTTTTGAGGTCCCCGCCCGGGCAGCGAGTTCTTCGAGAGTCCAGGCGTGAGCGAGGTTGGCTCGTACGAGCGTGCTGAGTCGCAACAGCGAAGCCGTCGTGAGTTCGCTCTCGCGGTAACGGGGCGGGACGTATTGAGCCTGCCCGCCGGAACGGGTGGCGGGCAGGACCATGGAACGCGCCACCGTCGATGACGCCGCCACACCATGTTCGCGTGCAACGATGGCAAGGCACAGGTCGATGCCAGCTGTAACGCCAGCCGAACTCCAGACCCGGTGTTCTTCTTCGTCGGTGTAGAGAGCGTTGGTCTCGACGCGGACTCTGGGGTGCAGCCTCTGGAGAAGTTCGCAGTAACGCCAGTGAGTCGTCGCTGCCAACCCGTCGAAGAGCCCGGCTTCAGCCACGAGAAATGCCCCCGTGCACAGCGAAGCCACCACGGACCCTTGAGCGTGGGCAGAACGTACTACCTCGACCGTCTGTCTGACCTCCGCGTCAGACAGCGAATCGATGAAAGACTCGGGGTCCTGGAATCCAGGAACGACGAGCAGATCAACGCAGGCCAAGGTCTCGATGAGGAGGCAGTTGCGGAGGGTGAATCCATGATCCAGCTCGATCACGCTGTCGGGCCCGTAGATCACCACCTCGTTGGTGGGCACGCCACGGTCCGTGCGATCATCGGCGAGAACTTCCATCACCGCCGCGACGTCGAAGGCCCGCATCCCGGGCAAAGCCAACACTCCCACCCTCATGGCGTGATCTTATCGTTCACTGTCATTAACGCCACTTTCTGAAACGAACTGGATCCGGTTCGATGGAAGACATGAACCAGGAACAGAACC
>NZ_JPRS01000221.1 GCF_000738085.1 Cryobacterium sp. MLB-32 | reverse complement strand
GTGCCGTGCCGCCGGGGTCGACCCTCGTCGCCGCCCCGCCGTCGAGCGGCTGTTCGATCAGGGTGGTGCGGGTGGCCACGAGCACGGTGTCGGAGTCGGGCCCGCTCTGTTGCAGCACGGCGCCCTCCGCGTCGGGCACGGCGGC
Source organism: Cryobacterium sp. MLB-32 (assembly GCF_000738085.1). GTDB lineage: Bacteria > Actinomycetota > Actinomycetes > Actinomycetales > Microbacteriaceae > Cryobacterium. Next base: position 5,462 of record NZ_JPRS01000221.1, on the reverse strand, counting down.
GGAGCGTCCGCCCGGGAGCAGAAGTGTGCCGGTACCCGAGTCGAAGACCACGCTGTCGCTTCCGACCGCCGCGATCGACACGGTGGACGTCGCGGTGAGCGGGGCGAGTGGCGTGACGACGGGCTCGGCCGGCCCGGCGTCGGTCATGGGCACGGTCACGAGCAGTCCGTCGCGCACGGACACCGCGCGCACCGTTCCGTCGCCGCCCACGGTGGCCGCGGCGCCCGCGCCGAGCGAGATCACCGGAACGGCGCCGTCGAGCACGAAGGACTCGAGCTGGTTCGCGGCGGTGACGAAAAGATCGCCCTGTGCGGGATCGAGAATCGCGACGGTCTCCCCGCCGAGGGTGACGGATGCCGCGGCCGGCACGTGCACGGCGCTGCCGAACACGACGCTGGCCGGATCGATGACGCTCACGGTGGCGCTCGCGCGGTTGTGCGTGATGACGGTGCGCCCGGATTGCAGGATGTCGAAGTCGTTCTCGCTCGTGCGCAGACCGGATTCGAGCACCTGGGACTGGTAGTTCAGGTGGCCGACCAGCAGGCTCGACTGCTTCGTGACCCAGACGCCGCCGTCGTTGAGCTCCACGTCGGCGGTGGCGAAGCCCGGGTACAGGAACGCCACGACGGTCAGCACAAGACTGGAGGAGGTAAGCATGCCAAGGGCCGCGACGGATCGAGGCCGCCGCACCACGCCTCTCAGCATCCCATCCCCCCTCGTGATCACAACCTTTCCCGGTCGATCGCGGTCGCGCAGAGATCAGGGCGTACCTAGTATCACGGTGGCCGATCGCACCGGTCACGCCCCAGTTCTGGGGTTGAGCGGACGTATCTGCGCTGGCGCCGGCTCATCCCGGCGGGCGGGCCGTGGCCGGTGAGCGAGTCTTGGCCGGTCAGGCGTCGCGGGCGGAACCGTCGGCATCCACCACGAGCATGCGATGCTCCGTGGATTGCACCACGATGGTGGCCAGCTCGGCGCGCCCGGTGGGCAGGATCCGCAGCGTGAAGCTGCCGAAAGACAGCGCATCGAGCTGGTCGGCGACGAGTCGGGCGAAGAGGGTCACGTCGGTGAGCTGGTTGTCGCCGCTGTCGTCGAGCAGGGTGACCTCCACGCCGCGGGTCCGGGCGTTTCGGGTGGCGGTGATGATCGGCTCAACGAACAGGCTGCGCGCGCGGATGGCATCGCGCAGGCTGCCCTCCACCAGGAGGCACTCGGCGCGCTCGGCGTCATCGAGCGCGTACGGCAGGGTGAGTCGGGTGAGTGCCGGGCGCGCGAGCGCATTGATCCGGGCCAGCTGCACCTCCCGCTCTTCCACGACCGCGCCGGTCGTGGCCTCACTCGAGGCCCGTTCGCCGCGCTCCCGAATGAACACGAGCAGGGTGCGGCCCGAGCGGCGCATCCCGAGGGCGAACAGCGTTCCCACCAGAAGCGTTCCGCCGTGCCGAACCACCAGGTTCACACCGTCGACCAAGGTCAGCCCGTTCACCACGGCCCACGCCACCGTGGCCGCGGCGAGCGCGGCATACCCCACCCATGCCCAGCCGATGCGTCCCCGCGCCACGAGCACGACGAGCACGAGGGTAACGGCGCCCAGATGCCAGTGCGCGAACGGTTGGTCGTCGAGCGGCGAGATCTGCAGGTACATGAGCCCGGCCGTCACGCTGCACAGCAGGAGGATGCCGAACATCCGCGGGTAGGCAAACGGATCCCTCGCCGGAAGGGTGATCCACAGGGCGGCCACCGACACCGACACGAGCGCCAACAGGTCGACAGGCATGCCGAGCGGCTTGCGGGCCAGCGACTCGGAATCGGAAAACGCGAGCAACGCGTGCACGGAGATGAACAACAGCAGCACGGTCAGGGCCAGCGGGGTCGAGAGCCCGAGCGTGCCCGAGAGCGAGAGAGAGTCGCGTCCCTGACCGGTCGGGATTCTGGCGGTGGCCGGGTGGGGATCGATGCGGGGGGCGACGCGGCGGTCAGGATCCACACGACGGTCGACGGGCACCCGGGCCGGCGTACGTCGGTCGGCACTCACCCGTCGGTCGGCGCTGAAGCGCCGGTCGAAGTCGGGGCTGTCGGCCGACGCGAGCGACGCGACCGCCGCCGAGGACTGGATCGACAGACGGGCGGGTATGTCTCTGATCGCGCCGGGGGGAATCCACGTAATGAGCACCTCGGTGCCGAACCCCGGACTGGACCGCACCACCCCGGAACCGCCGGGGATCCGCTGCATACGCCCGACGATGCTCTGCGCGATACCGAGACGCTCGCCCGGCACGAGTGCCGGGTCGAAGCCCGCCCCGTCATCAGAGACGAGTACCTGGATGCCGCCGCCCGCGGGACGCACGGTGACCCGGCGGATGACCGTGCGCCGGTGCCCGACTCCGGCGGCGGCCATCGAGTTGCGCAGCGCCTCTCCCACCGCACCGACCACCGCGTCACGGACATGCACCGGAACCAGGCGTTCGAGGTGGAGCTCCGAGCGCAGAATCACGTCCGGCGCGAGTTCACGGGAGAGGGCCGCGATGCGCAGCCAGACGGCAGACCGCAGCACGACGTCGAATCGCGTCGGCAGACTGAGCGCGTCGAGCTTCTCGATGGTGGTGGCGGCCTGGCGGGCAATGACGGCGGGGTCTGCCCGGCCGAGGCCGGCCACGAGCAGGGTGGAGATCACGCTGTCGTGCACGAGGGCGTCGATGATCTGGCGCTCCTGCGTTCGGGCTGCTCGAGCCGCTCGGCGGGCAGCCGCTGCTCGAGCCAGTTGAGCAGCGGCCTCGATCCGCCCGGCGCTGCGCCGGAGGGCAAGGGTGAAACCGACGAAGACGCTGATCAGCAGCAGCGAATACAGCCCGTCTTCCAGGCCGACGAGGGCCGGTCGGTAATTGGGCGTCGTGACGGCGCGCACGAACGCGCTCAGGGTGCAGGCCACCAGAATGAACAACCAGGACACCCACCCGCGCTCGGCCACGGCCACGGCGACGCACGGAATGCCGGTGAACGTGAGCACCCACGGGATTCCCAGACCCGGCGGCAGTGCGTGCGCATTGAGCGCCAACCAACTCACGAGGATCACCAGGAAGACGCCGCCGTGCACGAGGGCGAGCACGCGCAGCACGGACAGCGATGCGTGCCGGGACAGCGCCGCCGACAGCACCGGGAGCCCGAAGACCAGCAGCCACGCCGTCCACGACAACCACAGCGCCAGCTCGTGCGCCTGCGCGAGGAACGGCTGGATCGACAGCACGGCGAAGATGATCGCACCGCCGCCGGCCGCGAGGTAGAGCATGCGGGCGAGTCGCTCCCGTGCCCCGTCGACGAACGCGGGAGCGTCGCTGCCGTCCGTCTGCACGCGACCGGCCGTGTGCAGCGATGTCGGGACGGCACCGCGAACGCTCGGGCGCGCCGGTTCCGCATCGACGGGTGCGGTCAGCGGGGTCACGGGATGGGCGGCCGTCTCGTGGTCAGTGCTGTCCGGGAATGGGCAGAATACCGTCTTCGAGAGCGCGTTTGTACAGGTCGATCTTCGTGTTGGCCGGTCGGCCGACCCGTTCGTACTTCGATCGCACCCGACGGATGTAGTCGATCACCGTGGACTCCGACAGCCCCGTTTTCGAGGCCACGAGGGGCGCCTTCGCCCCCGCGGCGTAAAGGGAGAGCACCTCGCGCTCGCGCGGGCTCAGGGCGGCATTGGAGATCTCCGGATCGCCGTCGAGGGCCGCCGCCCAATCGGTGGACGCGATGGTCTCACCGAGCGCCGCGCGCGCGACGGCATCGAGCAACACCGCGGCGGGCTCGGACTTACGCACGACACCGAGCACCCCCGAGCGCGCCGCGGCGCGCATGAGCTGCGCGTCGTCCCCGCCCGTGAAGGCAAGGACCTGGGTCCCTCGCTCCCGCAGCCGGCGCACGTTGCTCGTGACCGTTGACCCGTCGGACAGGCGCAGGTCGAGGATGACGAGGTCGATCTTCTCGTCCGGGGGCGTTGCATCCAGAAGCTCGGTCACAGTCGCTACCGTGCCGACAACGTGAATATTGCCGATGGTCGAAAACAGTTCAGCGAAACCGCGTGCGACGATTTCATGATCATCAATAAGCGCCACTCTGTAGCGGTACATGCTCACAACCCTAATAGGGGGACAGACCGGTACGTGTATCCACAAGCCCTGTCGCAGTCCGACGTGGCGAAATCGTGACCCTTGGCCCATAAACGTATCGCACAGGGGGAAAAACTGCATAAAAGCACGGTGGTGCCACTCAATATGGGGGCCGATGGAAGTAACGGCTACCGCATTACTGGGGGTGTACCTACAGTTGAGCCTGGGGAACATAACGGGGGTACCGGGGGTGTTGAGGCATTCGCGACTTCCGAACAGGAGCTTGCGGGTGCCTCACCTATGGTTTCCATCCGCCATCGCACCGACACGAGGCGCTCAGGATCGGCTTCGCGTGTTGAGAACGCCGCCACTTTCTTCGAGATAGCACGAACCGCACAGCGATTCGTACGTCACCTCCGCTTCGTCGATCGCGACCTGATCGCCGTCGAAGACATAGACGCCGTCGACCTTGCGCCCGTTGAACACCGCCTTACGCCCACACCGGCAAATCGTCTTGAGCTCTTCGAGGCTGTGAGACACCTCAAGCAATCGCCGACTGCCGGGAAAGGCGACGGTCTGGAAGTCCGTTCGAATGCCATACGCGAGCACGGGGACATTCTCCAGGATGGCGATGCGCAGCAGGTCATCCACCTGCGTCTCGGTGAGAAACTGTGCCTCATCGAGCAGCAGAGCGCTCACGTCGAGCCCGGTTTGGGCGAGCACCTGCGCGCGGTGCAGTTGGAAAGTGGCGAGGGCATCCGTATCCGGCGTCAGCAGATAGTCGACTGCGCGGGTGACGCCGAGCCTGGAGAGGATACCGCGGTCACCCTTCGTGTCAACGGACGGCTTGGCGAGCAGCACCTGGTGCCCCCGCTCCTCGTAGTTGTAGGCGGCCTGGAGCATAGAGGTGCTCTTGCCGCTGTTCATCGCTCCGTAGCGGAAGTAGAGCTTCGCCATCAGTACTCGTTTCTGGTTGCGGCCGCAGCCAGGGTGGGTCGTTCGCGGGCGCTCCCGGTCTCGATGCGCACGGAAAGTTGGTGACCGCGCACGGTGACACGCACGTGCGCGAATTCCACCCGGAGGCAGCGACGAACGGATGCACGAGCCGGCTCAGCTGGCGCGCGCTCACCGGCACGGAGGCCTCAAGGGCGACCGTCGTCGACGGGTGCCCAGCCTCGGCCGTGCCCGACTGGACTCCGGAGACCCGAAGCGAGAGCCCGGCCGTCTCGGCCGGGTCGCCGGAGATGCGAAGCGAGAGCCCGGCCGGGTCGAACCCGCGCTGGCCGAACAGCATCACGAGCAGGGCGCCGAGGGCGGCACGCTGACGCGCGGTGAACCGTGCGGCGCGGCGGCCCTCGTCGTCGGCGG
>NZ_JPRS01000220.1 GCF_000738085.1 Cryobacterium sp. MLB-32 | reverse complement strand
AGCGCACGCAGAAGTTCCTCGAGAATGTGATCGACGAGGTCCTCGATGTGCACACGGGGGAGGGAAACGGCGACGACTGGGACTTCGATGCGATGTGGGTCGAACTCAAGACCCTCTACCCGATCGGACTGACGATCGACGAGGTCGTGTCGGAAGCGGGCGACAAGGGCAGAATCAACCGCGATTTCATGCGTCGTGAGATTCTGTCCGACGCCAAAATGGCCTACCAGCGGCGTGAAGAATCGCTGGGATCTCCCGCCATGCGCGAGCTCGAGCGTCGCGTTGTGCTGTCGGTCATCGACCGCCGTTGGCGCGACCACCTCTACGAGATGGACTACCTGAAGGACGGCATCGGGCTGCGTGCCATGGCGCAGCGTGACCCTCTGGTGGAGTACCAGCGCGAGGGCTTCGTGATGTTCCAGCAGATGATGGGGCAGATCCGTGAGGAGTCCGTCGGCTTCCTGTTCAACCTCGAGGTCGAGGTCAGCCAGGCCCCCGGCGCCGTCGCCGCCCCGGTTGTCGCGGCGAAGGGACTTGCCCCGGCCGACCAGGCCGAGGCCAAGCTCAGCTACACCTCGCCGAGCGATTCTGGCGGAGTGGAAGTACGTAATCAGCGCGGGCAGATCCAGCAGGCGGCCACAGACCGTGCCCGCCGTGTGGCGACGGAAGCCTCGGCTCCCGAGCCGGCCGCTGACGCTGCTCCCGCCCAGCGTGGGGCTTTCGGCCAGAAAGACGAGCAGGCCGCTCCGGTGAACCGCGCAGAACGCCGTCAGCAGGGCAAGAAGAAGTAGATCCGCCTCGACGGTGATGGGCCGCCTGTCGTTCACGCTCTCAGCGGGACGGGAGGCGGCCTTGTCGTGGCCGGGTCCCGCCCCAGTGCGTGCCCCGGCTGAATTCAGAGAATTCCGAGCACGCTCGCCCGCCACCGTGTGCCCACGGCCTCGATACGAAGGGCGACAGCCCGAACACGTGTGCGGGTATGCACGATCACCGTGGCTTCCACGATGCCGGCCCGCGGCTCGTACAGCCGAACAGTGCCAATCGAGATGATGGGACGGTCCGGTGGTCGGCGCGTCACCGCACGAGCGCGCGTGGCGAGCACGATCCGGTGCAGTATTCGCTGGTAGACCGCATCGTCCACCCAACGGGCCAGCTGTTCCGGCTCGCGTACCCCGGCCATCGCCTCGATGGAGCAGCGGGCCAGATTGATGGCCATCGGTTCCGGGTCGGGCAGACCGAGGCCTCGCCAGAGTGGGGAATCGTCGTCGGCCGGGCGAATGGTGTCAGTTGCGAGTCTCATGACAACTCCGTTGTGAGGATCGTGGACGTGGCGCCTGTCAGTGTGCGGTGTTCACTCAACCAGTGGACGCGCTTGCTGTCCAGCGGTTTTATGGCCTGTGGATAACCTGTCGCGGTCGAAGCCACGGGGCTAGTTTCGTCATGTGCGCTGGGATAATTTGTTTGATGACCTCGAAGTTCAGCTCGAACGCGAGCTCAACGCCGAGGAGCGCGACCTGCGCGCCGAAGAGGAACGGCAGCGACTCGGGCGGCTGACGACACGCACGCGCCTGGTGAGCCTGACTCTGGGGGCGGTCGGTCCGGCGGTGTTTCGGGTTGTGCTGACCACGGGGGACACGATCATCGTGCGCCCGACGACACTGGGGCGCGACTGGCTTGCTGCCGACCTGATCGGAACCGACGTGATCGGAACCGACGTGAGCGCTGACCGACCTGCTTCCCCGACGAACGGTTCTTCGAAGGCCGGTTCCCGCATGAACGGGGACAGCGGTGGCGAAGACAATCGGGATGGTGACGGTGGGGACGGGGAGAAACACGGGTCCGGTCGCGGAAGCGCGCAGTGCGTGCTTCCGTTCGACGCTATCGCCGGGCTCGTGCTCACCGCGCCTCAGGTGGAGCGCTCACTCGGCGACGTGAACGAGAGTCCCTCGGCGGCTCGGGTGTCGGAGCGCATCGGCTTGCCGTTCGTGCTGCGGGACCTGTGCCGGAGGCGGGCAGCAATCGAGGTGCGCACAACGTTCGGAGGCGTGAACGGTACCATCGACCGTGTCGGGCGAGATCACTTCGATCTTGCCGTGCACCCGGTGGGAACTCTTCGGCGCACGCCGGACGTCTACCAATACCGCGTCATTCCGTTGGCGCACGTGCTGCTCGTGGTGGTGCGCTGACGACCGTTGATCAGTCCCGGTACCTGCCGCACCATGACAGCTGGGGGTTCGCGCCGCCGGCCCGCCGATGCCCGGCCGGTGATTCAGATCGAGGGCGGCTGGTGCTCTGTGTGCGTCGGTCGGTCGCCGCGGATGATGCGGCCGCCGGACAGCTCGGGGATACTCGCGAAATCAGACTGCTCCCAGAGCGCCATGCGCCGGGCCTCCTCGTACTTCGCCTCGATGTAGGACTCGAGTACGAGCCGTTCCACGCGCCACGCGTGGGAGGTGCCGATACGAATAGCCGGCAGCTCATTGCTGCGCACGAGATCGAGCGCCTCGGCTGGGGTGATGGCCAGGATCTCTGCAGTATCGGCCAGGGTCAGAAAGCGACCCAGCTCGGTCGCTGAAGCGGAATCATCCATGCGTCGATTATGCGCCTCACTCGACCGTTCGGGGGTGGCAAAGATCTGGCCTGTGGATAACTGGCCTGTGGATAACTGGCCTGTGGATAACCCCGTATCCGTTGACGAACCCGGGCACGATGAAGCGAGCCGGTCAGCGGGACAGGTCGCAGGTGAGGGAGCGCATGAAGAAATCGGTCGACAAGAGCACGCGAACCAGACTCTGGTTCGATCCGCGTTTCGCCATCGGGCTCGTACTCGTGGTCGCATCCGTGGCGGGCGTGGCGGCGATCGTGACGACGGCGGATCGAACGAGCGGCGTGTACGTGGCCAGATCGACTCTCGCTGTCGGTGACCACATCGAGGCGGGAGACGTGAATCTGGAGCAGGTGCGCCTCGGCGGAACAGAGGAACGCTATGTGACGCCCGGCCGGTTGCCGCAGGAGGGGTTGCTCGTGATCCGGACGGTGCAGGCCGGCGAGTTGATACCGGTCGGGGCGGTCGGCACGAGGGGAGGGGAATCCGTGACGAGTGTGGTTGTGTCTGTCCGGCCCGCTCTCGCCGAGTCGATCGTGGCGGGTTCAGCCGTCGACGTCTGGGCGGGAAAGAAGACTGGTCCGTCACAGTTCGACCCACCTGGGGTGCTCGTGCCGTCCGCTTCCGTGGTGCGCATCATCGCGGCCACCGGCTTGATGGCGACGGCCGATGCCCAGTCCGTGGAGATTCTCGTGCCGAAGACCTTGGTGGGACCCGTGCTCGAATCGGTGGCGAACGGCGATGCCATTTCGGTCGTAGCTGTCGACGCTGCACTTTCGGGGGAGCAGTAGCCATGGCGGCGATCGCGCTCGTTCTCGACCGGAGCACCGAAGACCGTCTTGTCCCTGACATCCTCGAGCACGGCCATACGATCCTTGCCCAGCTTCGATCCGCCTCAGAACTGCTGCTGGCCCTGCCCGGCCTGCGCGTGGACGTTGTTGTCGTGGGGGCGAAGCGGGAGACCCTGAATCGTGAGGTGATTGCGGCGTGCGATGCCCGTGGCATCCGCGTGATCGCTCTGGCACCTGCCGACCGTGACCGACGGTACGCGGCGACGCTGGGGTTGCTTGAAGTGCTCGACGGCGCCGTGGGATGGCCGGAGATCGAAGCGCTTGTGCACGGCGGGGTCGTTGTTCCGCTTCGTATCGGCGACCGGAGCCGGGCCGTGGACGCTCCGCGATCGGGCATGGTTGTTGCCGTCTGGGGCCCGACAGGTGCGCCGGGGCGCACAACGTTGGCCATCAACATTGCGGCCGAGATCGCCGCCTCTGGCCATACCGTCGTGCTCGCCGACGCCGACACCTACAGCGGATCGGTCGCGGCAAGCCTCGGAATGCTCGACGAGGCACCGGGTTTCGCCGCTGCCTGTCGACTCGCCGGGTCGGACAGTCTCACACAGGCCGAGTTCGAGCGCATCGCGCAGCGCTACAACTCGCCGCAGGGCGCATTCTGGGTCCTGACTGGAATCGGCCGCCCGTCCCGCTGGCCGGAGCTGTCGGCCGAGCGCGTGACCCGAACCATCGATGCGCTTCGGCAGTGGGCAGACTACGTCGTTGTCGACACGGGATTCAGCCTCGAGTCCGATGAGGAACTGTCCAGCGACCTGTTCGCGCCGCGCCGCAACGCCGCCACGGTCACGTCACTGTCCGTCGCGGACCACGTGGTGGCCGTCGGGCTGGCCGATCCGGTCGGCATGGCCCGTTTTCTGCGTGCGTGGACTGACCTCACCGACGTCATCACCGATACGCCGGTCAGCGTGCTGATGAACCGCGTGCGCGCCGGAGCGGTCGGGCTCGATCCGGCCGGGCAGGTGATCGGTGCACTGCGCCGCTTCGGCGCCATCGAGTCCCCGGTGCTGATTCCCCAGGACCACGTGGCGTTGGACTCCGCGGTGCTGGCCGGGCGCACCCTTCGCGATGCCGTGCCGAAGTCACCGGCGCGGGCGAGCATCCGGCGGTTCGTCACGTCCACCCTCGTGGTGGCACCGGTGGAAAGCTCGGCCCGGCGGCGCGTGACCCGGCGACTCTTTCGTCCGTGGCGGGTCATGTTACCCCCGACGAGAGTGCCGAAAACGTCCGGGGTGGGGGACTGAGTGGGCCGTGTCTCACCAGTTAACCTGGCGGTGTCCCTTGAAGCTCTGACTCTCAGAGTGTCCGCGTGTGAGACGCGGGATGGTTGCTTCCCCCAATCGTTGGGGATACCTGTGACCGGGTCTGACTGGCATGTGCCGAGCATTGACAGGGCGGCGGCTGAAAATCATTTCTTCGTCTCACGTCACCTCGTTGCCGAGACTCGATGCCGGGGATGGCCGTGACCTCGGTTCGGCGAGGTGCCGGCCGAGGATGCGTTCTCGGGGGCGAATGTACGCGGCCTCGATGCGCCCAGCTTGCATTGCCCCCGCAGGGCGGACGCCGGTTGAGTACTGAGGGGGATTTTTGCGGCCTCTGACGACGCTTGCATCTCGACGACCGCGAGTGTGACATGCCTGATCGAGGAGTCGCAACGATCGGTTGAATCCGCCAGGCACGAGGCATTGATCCTGCGTCCCCACCGCCAGCCTGGCACGCAGGCCCGGCGACAAGAGTCAAAGCAACGTGGCGTGGCATTCGAGGAACTCCGGTTGCGAAGTCGGCTCAGCCTCGGCCGACCCCACAACAGAAGATTGTCCTCGTGCATTGGTTGCAGCGTTTCGTCACATCTTCTCAACGATCCTGCCTGCCGTGCTCGGGCAACGAATTTACCACTCCACGCACGAGGCGGTGACGTTTGCGGCATAGACCGAGCCTTGAATAAACCACGCGATGGCGCCAGTGGGCGGGTAAACCACCAACAGGACACCGCTGCCGACGCTCAGGATGCACCCAACGCTCCAATTGAAGGTGCTGGCGGCACCGCCTCCGTAGGCGAGCGCAACGGAATCGAGTTGCCGTCCATCGAGATACTTCTGCAAGTAGCTACCCTTGCAGTTTGTGAGAGGTTCGCCGGAACTCATGAAGTAGCTGTACCCGGATGTAAGAACGCAGTTGTACTCGTAGTTTCCTGTCTGG
>NZ_JPRS01000219.1 GCF_000738085.1 Cryobacterium sp. MLB-32 | reverse complement strand
TTGGTGTAGACCGTAATTGCCATAGCAGATGGCCTTTCTATCGTTCAGGATTCTTGATTTTGATGCTGCAATAGTGAGGAAGTCTTTCGCCGTTCACTAGTGTCGGGCTGATCTCCTAATACTACATCTAGTGATTGGAATTGGGTATAGCCACTACATGAGGTAATTACAATTATGTAGTTATCCACCGACATTCCACGGAGTTACCCACAGGGCCGCCTCCGAAAAGTGCCTGTTTCCGCGGCCGTTCGGCAAGTTATCCACAGCCCGCCCTCTCGCCATCTATTTGCCTGTGGAAACTCCTCCGGCGTGTCGTCGCCCGGGCGGGCAACGGACCTCCCCCAGCGCACCGCTCGCAAGCCAGCGCACCCCGCGGAAGCCAGCGCACCCTCCAGAAACCACAGCGCACCTCCCAGAAGCCAGCGCACCCAGCACCATGCGCCCCCTTCCCAAGCCTGCGCCAGCGCATCCGCCCGGCCAATCCAGCGCACCTCCCAGAATGCGCAGCGCACCCTCCGGAAGCCAGCGCACCCTCCGGAAACCACAGCGCACCTCCCAGAAGCCAGCGCACCCAGCACCATGTGCCCCCTTCCCGAACCTGCGCCAACGCATCCGCCCAGCCAATCCAGCGCACCTCCCAGAAACCACAGCGCACCTCCCAGAAGCCAGCGCACCCTCCGGATGCCGCCGAAGCGACGGGATTAGGCTCGCGGAATTCCGTGATCCGTCAGGAAATCGAAGAAGCGCCGCGGCGAATACGCAATTTCCCAGACCCACCGATCGAAACTGTTCGCACGCGTACGCAGCATGTCCTCACGCTTCTTTTCCTGGAACACGACCTCTCCCGGGTCGCGATCTGCCAGAACGATGCCACGCGTGTATTTGAGTTCACCGTCGAATTCGGCCATCTTGCGCACCCGTCGCCAGTAGAAGTCAACCCAGAAATCGCGACCGTCCACGCAAAAGTGCACCTGCAGCTCCGGCACCTCGAATCCCAGCTCATGAATCCGCACACGGCTCAGGCTTTCGCCCGGAGTCGCCGAGAGCGGGTTGGCGAACGCTATCGCCCGCTCTGCCTGGACGGCACCGGAGTGTGGGCGCCCTGCGGCAAGTTCGCCCAGGAGCACGTCCTTTGTCAGCGCAGCCACCGGTCGTATCCCCCGCTTTACCTCCGCCTCCATCCTCTCCGCGTCAACGCGCAGGGCGTGGTCCATCATGGTGACGCCAATCAGAAACGTGCTGCTGGCGGCGACGTCCACCAGAGTCCGCGCCAGGCTCGTGGCACGGCACCCCGCGAGCAACACAGTCTCAGTGCGAGACGCAGTCGCCTGATGACTGGTTGTGAAACGTGCCGTATTGCCCCCGCTCGCACGCGAGCTCAGCACATGCACTGCCTTCGGCCACGGACCGACGATCGGCAACCCGTGCAAAGACGCCGCCGACAGGTGGGAGAAGACGAGCGGCCGGCCGGCCGCCAGTGCTGTCGCGCGTACGAATGTGGCATATCGCCCGTCGAGGCTGGCGCTTCGCCACGTCTCCCCAATGGCGTAGATTCCGCGCCTTACCCTCACGAGCTCCCCACATCTCAGCAAGGTCTCGACCACGTGCGAATTCATGCCGGCCGCGCTCAGCGCCGCGCTGGGGATGAGTCCGTCCCGGCAGGTGTCCAGAACTTCCAGGCTTGAGATCATGCTCCACTGTCACCCCGATGACCCCGCCCTGGGAGGCCGTCCTCAAATCTGGGGATGGCCGCGGGTCACGACTCACCTGTGGACGACTGCCACGGCACAGATCCCCGACCAGCGAACCCTCGTGCAAACCGCGCAGGCCCCGGAAGGCCCGGCGCACCCACCAGAAACCAGCGCAGGCCCCGGAAGACCCAGCGCACCCTCCAGAAGGAACAACACACCATCCGGAAACAGGCGCACCCAGGAACATACGCCAACCTCCACAACCTGCGCCAACGCATCCGACCGGCCCACCACAGCGCACCCTCCGGAAACCAGCGCAGGCTCCGGAAGACCCGGCGCACCCTCCAGAAGGAACAACACACCATCCGGAAACCAGCGCACCCAGCGGAAGGAACGCCACGCCACCGGGAAACCCGTGCGCCGACACGCGGGCACGAACAAGGCCCCGGCGTCCGAAGACGACCGGGGCCCGTGCGGGAAACTGCTAGCGACCGCCCGCGCGGCGCTTGTTGTACACGTCGAACGCCACGGCGAACAGGAGCACGAGGCCCTTGACGGCCTGCTGCCACTCGATTCCGATTCCAAGAATCGACATACCGTTGTTCAGAACACCGATGATCAGACCACCGATGATGGCTCCGCCGATGGTGCCGACACCACCCGTGACCGCCGCGCCACCGATGAAGGCCGCCGAGATGGCTTCGAGCTCGAAGCCATCACCGGCCTTGGGACCGGCAAGGTTCAGCCGGGCCGTGAAGATGAGGCCGGCCAGGGCAGCGAGGATTCCCATGTTGACGAAGAGGTAGAAGTCCACCTTGCGGGTCTTGATGCCCGAGAGCTCCGCCGCATGGCGGTTGCCGCCGATGGCGTAGATGTGGCGGCCGAAGATCGTGCGGTTCATGATGACGCCGTAGATCAAGACAAGAACGGCGAGCACGATCAGGGTCACCGGGATGCCCTTGTAGGAGGCCAGCGCGAGTGCGAAGGATCCGATGGCTGCGGTGATCAGCACGAGCTTGAGCACGAACCAGATGATCGGCTCAACGTCCTGGCCGTACGCGGCACGAGCTACCCGAGCACGAACCTGCTGCACGATCAGCGCGAGGATCGCGATGACCGCGATGCCGAGGGTAAACGGGTCATAGGCGAATTCGCCGAACAGGTTCGTGAGGAACCCGTTACCGAGCGCGCGGTACTCCGCCGGGAACGAGCCGATGTTCGCGTTGCCGAGAACAGCGAGCGCCAGACCGCGGAAGATGAGCATGCCGGCCAGCGTGACGATGAACGCCGGGATGCCCACGTAGGCGATCCAGAAGCCCTGCCACATTCCGACCAGGGCGCCGATGCCGAGGGACAGGATGATGGACAGCCACCACGGGAGCCCCCACGTCACCGCGAACACGCCGGAGCAGGCGCCGACGAAGGCCGCAACCGATCCGACCGACAGGTCGATGTGGCCCGCGATGATCACCATAACCATGCCGACCGCCAGCACGAGGATGTACCCGTTCTGCACGATCAGGTTGGAGATGTTCTGCGGACGCAGCAGGATGCCATCGGTCAGGATGCTGAAGAGCACCACCACCACGATGAGGGCGATGAAGATGCCGTTCTTGCCCAGGTCCGCGAGGAGATGGGTGAGCCAGGACGCGGCTCTATTGGTGCTGGGGTTGGACTCGAAGCCCGGGGCCGTTTCGGTCGGCTGCTTGGTTTGGTTGCTCATGAGCGTTTCTCCTTTACCGCTGCGCCGACGCTAGCGGGCCTTTTCCATGGTCATGTGTTTGATGAGGAGCTCCGGGCTGGCATCCGCGATCGGGAACTCCCCC
>NZ_JPRS01000218.1 GCF_000738085.1 Cryobacterium sp. MLB-32 | reverse complement strand
TTGGACTCAGAAAAGGTAAAGGTCGGCATGGGGACATGCTTTCACACGTCCGCGTGGGCCATGGTTAGAGGCTCGGCTTGCAGAGCTGCGTGGCCGTGCGGGAGCCGTCGTGGGTCAGATTCGGCTCAGAAGTTCCGTCCGTTTCGTCTCAAATTCTGCTTGCGAAAGTAGGCCATCGTCACGCAGCTGGGCAAGTCGTTGAATCTGTTCGACAGGATCAGGTGATGAAGGCGCTGGATGCTTATCGCTCTTTCGTGAGAGCCGAATCGCCACAACGACGATAGCGATGACGACGAGAGCAATCATGGCGAACACCCCGAGGATGACCAGTACATGCAGACCACTCAAACCAAAACGCATTCCGGTGGGCGGTGACCGGCGGCGGTCTTATCCCTGAACCCGTGCGCAACCTCCGGGGTCAAGCCCACCTCACGAGGTCGATCTCGGTCGCGTTCACGGCACTGACCTAGGGTGGATGTATGGACGCCGACATCAACTTTTACTTCGACCCGGTCTGCCCGTTCGCCTGGATGACCAGCAAGTGGGTGCGGCAGGTGCAGGCACAGCGCGACTACACCGTGGACTGGCGATTCATCTCGTTGCGCCTGATCAATGCCCACGTCGACTACGACGCGCATTTCCCTCCCGAGTACGAAGCCGGCCACACAGCCGGGCTCCGGCTCCTGCGGGTAGCCGCCCGAGCGCGTGCAGAACACGGCCGCGCAGCGATGGCGCCGCTGTACGCCGCCTTCGGGACTCACATCTTCGACACCGCCCCCCGTTCGGACAACCAGCGGAGCGAGGTCGAGGTGCGTGAGCTCCGTGGGACGCGTGAGTTCGCGGAGCCGATCCTCGCCGAGGCGGGCCTGCCGCTCGAGCTGGCGGACGCTCTCGACGACGAATCATGGGACATGGAGATCCAGCAGGAGACGGACGAAGCGCTCTCCCTCACCGGAAAAGACGTTGGCACACCCATCATCCACTTCGAGCCACCCACCGGTGTGGCCTTCTTCGGACCGGTGATCAGCCGGTTGCCAGACGAGGACTCAGCAGCCGAATTATGGGATCACGTCGTTGCGTTGGCACGTTTCCCAGGTTTTGCCGAACTCAAACGCAGCCTGCGCGAGCAGCCACAGCTGGCTGCGTTCGGAGTCGACGCGGGTACGGTCGGAACGAAAGAAGACTGGCACGGCGGCAGTCGGCGGCAGAAGAAGTGACCCCCTCCGTTAGGGTGAAAGCATGAGTGAGACACGCATCCGCAGCCATCAGGAGTCCGTCATCGTCGAGGCGTCGGCCGTGTTTCTCTACGACCTGCTCTCGGACATCACGCGCACCGGCGAG
Source organism: Cryobacterium sp. MLB-32 (assembly GCF_000738085.1). Classification (GTDB taxonomy): domain Bacteria; phylum Actinomycetota; class Actinomycetes; order Actinomycetales; family Microbacteriaceae; genus Cryobacterium. The sequence continues at coordinate 2,794 of NZ_JPRS01000218.1, read as the reverse complement.
TGGAGCCCGGTCTGTACGTCCTGCTGGTGGGACGACGAGGCCGAGGCCGGTCGGGTCGGTGCCTGGTTCACCGGGCACAACGAGCTCCCGGATCGGACCTGGGAGACCCGGTCTGAGGTAGTGACGGCAGAGCGCGGTCGCGAGTTCGCCTGGGTGGTGGGCGGCAGCTTCGTCCGCTGGGGCTTCAGCTTCACCGCCGCGGAGACCGGAACGATACTCACCGAGTCTTGGGAATTCTTGCCGGACGGGATCGCCATGTTCGAGGACAAGTTCGGCGAAGACGCCGACGCTCAAATCGCCGATCGCACCCAGCAAGCCCTCAATGGCATCCCGAAAACCCTCGCCGCGATCAAACGGATCGCCGAGGCCTCCACGGACGCACGGGCATAAACCCCGTCATGACCGGGCCACTTGGAGGGGGACGTCTCCGCAACGGTCTTTCCCGCATGTCGAGGAGCCACCTCACCTCCCACTGGAGCGAATGAACTCGCAGAGGGGAGGTCGGAGGCAACCTGATTGTCGTTGAGCCTCCGTGTCAACAGCCCTGAGTGGTCAAGGGGCGCATGTGAAGCGTCCACCAGCAGGGCACCTCAGGCTGCGGTCAGCAGGGCCGCGAGTTCCTCGAGCGCGTCTTCTCCGGCCATGTCTCGAACCAGGAGCGGCAGTTCGGTCATCGGCACAGTCCGAAGGCGATCACGGAGCTCGTGGAGACAGGTGTCTTCGTGTTTCCGGCGTTCAGCGAGGAAGGCTCCGGCATCAGCGGGGGAGCGGCGGTTGACCACCAGAGATGCAACGTCGATGCCTAAACCGTGCAGTTGCCTGACGATATCGAGGGATTCGGCGACGGGCATCTTTTCGGCGAGAGTCACGACCACGAAGCCCGTAAGGGTATCGTCGGTGATCGTCTTGTTCATCCGGGCGAATCGGTCTCGCCGGGCGATCAACGTGCGTCGTAGCTCCGAGTCGGCGTCTGCTTGCGGGTCTTCACCGCCGATAAGTCCGCGCGCCGCCGCGGCGAATCGGTCCGATCGGGAACGGCTGGCCAGCAGCGATTCCGTCCACCCCGTCAACTTCTCCGGCAGGCTCAGCAGGTGCAGCGTGTGGCCCGATGGTGCGGTGTCGAACAGTACAAGGTCATAGCGGTCCATCCCCTGGTCGATGAGCTCGGCAATCCGTTCGAGCACGGCCGACTCATGGCTGCCCGGCGCGGTCTTGGCGAGCTCGAGATGCGCCTTCGCCGAGCGGTGCAGCCGTTCGGGCAGGAGCTTCATCATGGTGGCGGTGACCGCCGCGAAATGCCGCTCGATGGTGGCCTGCGGATCGATCTCCACCGCATCCACGTGTCCACCGGCGGTGAACACGCGTGTGGCAGCATCCGACACGTGCGCGTCCCAGATATGTCCGAGGTTGTGGGCCGGATCCGTGGAGACGAGCAGCACCCGACCACCGTTCCGGGCCCGGGCAAGGGCCAATGCCGAAGCGACGGAGGTCTTTCCCACTCCGCCTTTGCCCCCGACGAAGAGTACCTTTCGCTCGGCGGCGAGTGTCAGCAGCATCCGATACTGTCCAATGGTGAGCGGGGGATTCCGATGCGGCGATGCCAGGCGTGGAAGTCCTCCCAGAGGGCGGGCATGAGTTCTGCGGTGTAGTACGCGGCCGGGTCGGGTACGCCGAGCGCTTCACCCAGCACAGCGATCATGAACAGGTCGTCTTCGCCCTGCTGCTCCCGTTTGAACATGTGACGGTACGGGCCCACGTAGAACTCGTTCAGGCCCTCCCAGAACGCCGACCAGCGCCGGGAGAAGATCTCCCGGCGCTGATCACGTGACGATAGTTCCATGCAGTCAGATGTCGCTGTCGTGAGACGTCGCCTTAGCGAGACGTCGCCTTAGCGAGACGTCGCCGTGGCGCCGGTCAGTTCCGCGTGAGGGTCGATTTTTTCGTCGGCATCTTCGTCTTCGGGAACCATGTGGCTGGCCTTGCGCATCGCCGTGATTGCCTCAATCGCGACCCACACGCTGGCCACGATGATGATCACGTCGAGCGAGAAGAGCATCCAATCCGGGTCGGCGGGATTCGCGAAACTTCCCAGCTGGATGAGCGCGGCCCACAACGCCATGACGAAGATGATCACGAGCGGGACCAGCGCCGTGATGGGGTTGCGCCCCTTGCGGATCAGCATGACCGCGATGATCGACAGACTCAGCGATGCCAACAGCTGGTTGGTGGTTCCGAACAACGGCCAGATGCGCAAGCCGCCCTCGCCCCCGAGTCCCTGCGAGAACGTCAGGCCGAGTCCGAGCACGACGACGACGAGGGTCGCCGAGATCTTGCCGATCTTGACCTTGAAGGTCTGGCCGATCTCCTGCACGACAAAGCGCAGCAGCCGCATTCCGGTGTCCATCGTGGTCGCGGCGAACAGCACTGCCATGGTCGCCAGGAGCGTGGCGCTCAGCGATGCGGGGAGGCCGATGCCGTTCTGCATGAGCGTCGAACCGCCCTGCACGAAAGCGTTGACCCCGGCTGCGCCGAACGAGCTGTAGATCTCGTTCCACTCGGCGACCGACTTGAATCCACCGATGACGGCCAAGATCGTTCCGAGGGAAAGCAGTCCCTCACCAACCGCACCGAAGTACCCGACGAAACGAGCATCCGTTTCCTTATCGAGCTGCTTCGAGGTGGTGCCGGAAGACACCATGCCGTGGAACCCCGAGATCGCGCCACACGCAATGGTCACGAACAGCAGCGGAATCATGCTGGGCGTCCCAGCGGGAACGTCCATGTTGATCATCGG
>NZ_JPRS01000217.1 GCF_000738085.1 Cryobacterium sp. MLB-32 | reverse complement strand
ACGAATGCCGTTCCAATGGTCACCTCCACGCGATCGTTGCTCCCCGACTCCAACAGCCAGACGCCGGGGATCGTACTCATGTAGTAGGTCTCACCTGGGGCCACGATCCCACCGGATAGGTCGGGTTCAGCCGCGATGTACGCCGCAAGATCGTTTGTAAATGATTCCCTGGCGAGGGCGTTTGAACCCACCGTGTCGGCCTCGCCAGAAGAAGGGTATGGGTATCGCTGAATCCAGCGCACAAACGACGCCGCGAATTCAACACCCCCATTGGTCGTGTGTGCCGCGGCCTTTTGAGCGGACAGAACCATGTTGGCGTCACGTGTCTCGCCGCCCAAACACCCGGTTGGCAAAGCATTCACATCTGTCGGAATGGTTGTTGGCGTGGTGGCTGACATGGAGGGCGAAGGATCGTCTGTCGGGGCGGCCGTCCCTTTTTGATTGTTGAAGTAGATGACGGTAGCCACGATGAGTGCCGTTGCGACGGCCGCGGCCCCGAGAATCCAGGGCCACGTCCGGCGGGTTGTGGGTGCTGTCGCCTGCACGCTGTTCTCCTATCCGAAGACTGCGAGGATAGCGCCGACGATGATCGCCAGGGCGGCGAGGACGCCGAGAGAGATGCCGGCCCACATCGCCTGGTTGCGGGCGACTTTGTAATCGTTGGGATTGCCGCCGCTGGACGCGCTGGCCATCTTGATGATGCCGATGATCAAGAACACGACCGCCAGGATGATGCCGATCCCCCAGACTCCGGCGAGCAGTTTCTGCCATAGCAGAGTGAATTCGGCGCCGAAGATGGTGAAGTTCGGCAGGATTCCATTGAGCGGGTTGTCGATGGAACGAACGATGGTCTGCAGGGTCTGAGTGAACATGTCGGTTCGCCTTTCGAGGGGCTATCGGACGACTTCTTGGAGAGTGCGGACGACGCTGGCTGCTGCCGCTGTGAGTGCATGCCGTGTGGGCGGGGCGAGGTGGTCGATCGTGATTTGTCCGCGTTCGGCGATGTGGGAGTCGTAGGGAATGGTGAAGATGTTGTGAATCCCAGTGTTCGCGATGATCTGATCAACGCGGGCGACGACGTGGGGGTTTTCTGGGCGGCCGTCCGTGAGACGGAGAATCGTGGCGGAGTTGGCGAGGTCGGCGGAGCGGCCTCCCGCGGAGCGGAGTACCTCGAGAAGTGCGACGACTTCGAGGACCGCGTCCCCGGCGTTGAAAACGGGGATCACGAGGACATCCGCGGTGGCGACGGCGCCTTGGAACGCTGATGATGACGGTTGGTTCCCGCTGTCCATGACGCGGATCCCAAAGTACTTGTCGACAACGCTGGCGACGGCAGTCACGTCCGCGCTGGTGAGTCGAGGGCGCCGCCTGACCGTGCCGATGACGGACGCAAACGATGTTTGCGGTGCCGTGTAGCCGGCAAGTTGCCCGGCATTGCTGATGGTGTCCACGTCGCGGACCAAGTCGCCCAGGCCGCGTGGCGGGTTTCCCTCGGCACGAAATGCGAGAGCTCCCGGGTCATCGGACACTTCCATGATGCACACGGAACCACCGCGGGCAGCGGCGAGGACACCACCGATGCCGATCGCCGTCGGGGTCTTGCCAACCCCGCCCTTCGGGTTGGCTACGAGGATGCCGACGGCCCGTGTCCACGTGGCCTGCCGAATAATCTCTTCATCACGTCGCACCTTCTCCAGCAGGTCGCGCTGGGCCTGCTCTGCTGGTCCCGGTACCATCGTGAATCCCATTCGAGAGAGGAGGCCGCGCAATCCGACCTCCGCCGGGCGCTCCGGCGCGGCAACGGAGAGGACGCCCAGGTCATGATCCGGACCGAACACGTCGAAGAGATCTGCCTCAATCCCGGCAGACATCGCCGGCGACGACGGAATCGTCCCGGGGTGAGGTGAGTCGTCGGCCTCGGTTGCGGTTGCACCGTGGACGTCGGTCGTTTCTGCTTCCGGATCCTCGTTCGCTCCCCCGCGTCCTTCGATGTAGCCCTGGGCTCGGGATGCGCCCCGAAAGACATCTGAGTCGGCGGGCGCGATGTGCTGCGGTGTGGTCTGGACTGTGCTTGCCTGAGTTTCGTTGGACACAAGCAATCTCCCTCTCTAGAACTCGAATCGGTGCTCGTCGATCACCACGATGGTGGGACGATATGAACAGGTGCGAGAGCGGGTGCCTCGGCTGACGCGTGAGGCACCCATCAGGCGATCCGCGGCCGGCTGGCCACACCCGCTTGTACGGTTAAACCGACGCTTCACCGGCACATCTCCTCTTATCGGCGGCTTCGATCCGCTTGATAAGAGAGTAATCCTCACCTCTGACATTGCCGCCAACACACCCCCACGTGCGCGAAATACATCGGGCGATTCACGATCCTGAATTGGTTTGGGCGACGCCGTTTCGACTGTTTTCGACACTCGAGTGCGTGCTGGACTAGATTCTGATTTACCAACCCGAGGGAGACAGTGTCTATGAATAATGATCTGGAGTTTCCGGATGGCGAGCTGCCCGACGACGACCCGGATATCGTCGCAGGGATGGAACGGCTACGTATCCTCCGCGAACACGAGGACGAGACACCGGACTTCTCCGCTTGGCAGAACCGCCCCAGTCATCACTGAGTCGACGACCAGCCGGTTGTCAGGCGCATATTTTTCCTGCCGGTCCGCCCGGTCCGCCATTCATTTCTCACCTGGAGTCCGCGTGCTTTTCCGGGCCGGCTCGCGGGCGATGACTTCCACGTCATCAGTCGAGCTCGTTTGCTTGTTTCACAACGACGAGCGCCCACCACGAAGCCAGACAGGCAGGCGGTGGGGGCGTCTGCGACGCTCCGAGGTAAAGGCCCAGGCGGTTGACAGCACGATAGTTTTCGTCGAGCCGGCCTGGTCGTTGAGCGATGCGGCGTTGCTCCAGATGAAGGTCCACGTTCTGGCCATGCTCCCCTCGACCGTGTCCGCTTTCGCGAGGTTATAGAGGCAGATGGCATATGTCTCAGCGACGAAGGCGTCATACAGTGCGCCAAAGGCACCCTCATCGCCAGCTGCCACCTGTTCCAGGAGCAGATGGCCGCCAGCACCGGCCCCGGGGTAGAGGGGATCGGTGTCGGCCGCAGTCATGGCTTACATCCGGAAGTGCTCATTGCGACAATCAACACGGCACCCCTTCGGGTTGGTGATTGACACCGTCGCCGCTTCTCCGGCGACAAGGTGAATATATGTCACCTTTTGGGGGGTGTCAAGATTATTGACGCTGAAAATGCGTCGAAGGCGATCCGAGGTGCACGCTGCAATCCGCGTCGAATGACTCAACTTCACGGCCTACACATCAGATCACCCCGACCGACAAGGCGGTCAGGGTGATCCAAACCAGTTCAGTCAACAATGTGTAGGGCCTGAGGAC
>NZ_JPRS01000216.1 GCF_000738085.1 Cryobacterium sp. MLB-32 | reverse complement strand
GGCGACAGAGGCGTCATTGTCACCACGGATGGTAGCCACAACGTCTTGCACTGGGTTGAAAGTGCTCACAAAGCTTGCTAGCACTACCAAGACGACGAGAACGACCGACGCGAAATGGGAAATGGGAAACTATAAGCTCCCTGGTCTTGCTCACGACGTCGCCGCCAGACCAGCATGAATGACGAGTTTTCTGATGCTGGCGGTAGGCGCACTACGTTTATCCACATTCAAAGGTATGCACAATCAGGTCTTCGCCCAACTCTGACGGGGTGAGCATCGACTGGCGGCAGCCCAATGTGCCCGAAGAATCGGCACCCACAGCTCACAAGGTGATGAGATATTCACCGGGCAAGGCCGCACGGATCGATCGGGAGCACCGTCCCGTAAGCCGGACGACCTACGCGACAGATCTAGGTCCAGTCAGCGCATCTGCCCAACACGCTGAAGCCGTGTCAGAGGGGAACCTGATACGGGACACGGGCCTTTGCGGACGCTGTGGAGCTCACCCTGGCCTCGTGGCAGCCTCCGCAACATCCCGCATGCGTTCGACGCTGGGGTGCCACGGGCGGCCTGGCGGGCCGGTGAAGACAAGGGTGCGCTCGAGGTGTTGGTCTAATTCGACCATGACCAGGTTGTCGGTGAGCATGGTGCGGGCGAGGGCGGGCATGATCGCCACTCCCAGGCCGGCCTCGATCATGCCGAGCAGTGTGGTGGTCTCGTGCACCCTTTGTGCTGGGACGTAGGGAAATCCGGCCATGGCGTGCATCGTGATGATTTGAGGCTCACAGCCACTGGTTGAGGCCAACATCGGGTCATCGGTGAGATCGCAGAGGCCGATACGTGTCTCGCCAGCGAGCGGGTGGTCGGCGCGGAGAACTGCACGGAAGTCGTCACGGGCCAGGACGACGGCTCCGTGGGGGATCGGATCGGGGTCGGTGAGCACGGCGGCATCCACTGCCCCCGTGTCGAGCCAGGTCTGGAGTTCTTCGTCACTGCCTTCGAACAGGCGCACGTCGAGCCCGGGCATTTCCGCACGCCAGCGGCTGAGGAGTTCGGGGACGAGGCGATGAGACGCCGTCACGCCAGCCGCGAGGCGAACAGTGCCGATCATGGCGCCATGGCGGTGGAGGTCGACGGTTGCTTCGAGGGCCCGCACGCTCGCAAGGACGCAGCGGGCGTGCGCGAGAACCGCGTCGCCCAGCAGTGTCGTTGCGATTGCCTGCCCCCGAACAACGAGCGGTGCGCCGGTCGATTGTTCCAACGCCGCGAGGGAGTGCGAGACGGCGGACTGGCTCATCCGCAAGGAATCGGCCGCAGCCCCGAAACCCCCTTCGTCCACCACGGCGACTAAGACGTCCAGCTGCCGCAAGGTCACCACCATGGATCAATTTCGCACATGCCGGGATGCGTGAGATTCATTTGATTCATGCATGGAGCCTAGCCGAGACTGACGGGGACGAACGGAGCAGCATAGGCATGAGCACGAACACAGGATCGGCATCGCTGAATGGACGGGGTCTGGCCCTCGGAGCGCAATACCTAGGCGCGGCCGCAGTGTGGGGAGCGAGCTTCCTCTTCATCAAGGTCGCCGTAGAGGGACTCTCCCCAGCGCAACTCGTGCTCGGGCGGCTCTTCTTCGGAGCGCTCGTCCTCGCCGGCATCATGCTGGCCACCCGGCGGCGCTGGCCCCGCGGCCTGCGAGTCTGGAGCCACCTCACGGCCATCGGCGCAATCATGTGCGTGGCCCCATTCCTGCTGTTCTCGTGGGCGGCGCAATACCTGCCCTCGGGTCTCTCCAGCATTTACAACGCGACCACTCCGATTGCCACGATGCTCGTCGCGCTGGCCATCCTCCCCGATGAACGACTCACCAGGATCAAGACCGCGGGCCTGTTTGTGGCTGCGGGCGGAGTCCTGCTCGTCGCGGCCCCCTGGACTGCCGTCGCCGATACGTCCGGCGACATGTTCTTCTGTGCTCAGCTGGCCTGCCTGGGTGGAACCACGTGTTACGGCCTCGGCTTCTCCTACACTCGCCGGTTTCTGCGCGGCTACGCGTATGACGCCATTACTGTCTCCGCGGCGCAGATCGGCGCAGGAGCCGTCCTCATCCTGCTCCTCACACCATTTATCGGCCTGACCCCGGTCACAATCACTCCCGAGATCGGCGTAAGCGTGATCGTTCTCGGTGGCATCGGAACCGGAATCGCCTATGTCTGGTACACCAACGTCATCAACGCTTGGGGTGCCACCAACGCCTCCACGGTCACCTACCTCACCCCGATAGGTGGCGTGATCCTGGGCGTCTTGATTCTAGGAGAAACGATTCTCTGGAATCAAATCGTCGGCGGAATCATCGTCGTCGTTGCGATCCTAGTCAGCCAAGGCCGACTCCGGCCGCCTCGCGATCCCCGAGCAAGAAAGCTCAAGACGATACAAACAGAAAACGCCTCAAGTCCGACTTCGCCACCAGCGCACCGGTGAATTCGCCGACGCCACTGATCCGAGTCCAAGTGCGACGTCGTGCCCGCAAGCCGGACCTCTGGCGCGACAGATCTAGGGCCAAACCATCCGGCGGCCGAGTGCGCCGGCGCTGTGTCGCAGGGGAACTTCTAGCGCATTCGTAAGGCGTCCGTGCGACCCGACGGCTCGGCCTGGGAGAATTGAGAGATGACCGTAACCCTTAAGCGAATCCTCACCAGTGACTTCCCAACGTGGATTGACCAAAGCTGTGCCGAGTACGTCGGTGACTTACTTGCCCAAGGCCGATCACACGAGGAAGCTCGACGTATAGCGGCCGAGAGCATGGCTCGCTCGTTCCCGGATGGCACTCAAAGCCCTGGCAATGAGGTCTTTCACGTGATGAACGAGGCCGAGGAGGCAGTGGGGTATCTGTGGATCGGGCAGGATGTCACCACCGATGCGGGAGCGTGGTGGGTCTGGGACGTTTTCATCAACGCTGACCATCGTGGCCAGGGACATGGAAGAAAGACGATGCTCCTCGGCGAGCAATATGCACGCTCACACGGCGCGCACTCTCTCGGCCTCAGCGTCTTCGGATTCAACACCGGCGCCAGGGGACTTTACGATTCCCTCGGCTACGAGACCACTTCGGTGAAGATGCTCAAGAAGCTCGACTGAACCTTCTCGTCGCTCGCGCTGGCGGGCGTCACCGTAGTGCACAGCCGAGGCGGAGACCCGCAAGCGGAACGCTCAGCGGGGCGTACGTAGGGAGCTGTCCAGTGCCTGCATGAGGTGTGCAACGCGGCTCTTCCCCACTGGCGCGAGGGGGTATCGACTCAGCACATCTATCAATGTGGGCGTGGCGCGTCGGCGGGCCCGCTCCATCAGCGCCTCTCCCTCGGCCGGATCCCCGCTGGCGGTCAACTCGGCAGCCCGAGCTGCATTCGCCGCAGCGCGCAAGATGTGGCCAACTTGCGTGGCTTTGGCCAGAGGGTGCAAATATGCGGCGGCGGCAGCATCGCCTGCAGACCGGGCAGCAAACTCTGCGGCTGCGCCGGCCACCTCCTTCGCCGCGCGATGCGCATCCAGAGCCCTCACTCGTTGCACGTTCGTTCGTGCGGCGCCATGCACAAACGCCCAGGCCGCCTCGATAGCCAGGCGAGGCCGCAAATCCTCCGGATTGTTCTCCTCAAACACAGAAAGTACTTCCTCAGCGCTCTCCGCGGCGTATCGGGTTACAACTCGCAACTCATCCATACTCAGCTCGAAATCACCTTTGTCAGCCTGCATTCTTCCATTCTCGCTCGCGGTCGTCTGAGAGGGGGGACCCTCAGCGGGATGCGGTTGGTATCAGGCTGCTATCGTTGCGCGGATTCTGGACGTACAGTAGCGGCATGAGGAAGACTCCGGTTCAGGGCTCCGAGAATACGCGATCTAGCGCGGAGAGATTGGTCGCGGCGGATGATGCGCGCCGCCGTAGCACGGTCCTCGCCCGGGCGGCCCTGGTCGTTGGCATCGTCCTCATTGCA
>NZ_JPRS01000215.1 GCF_000738085.1 Cryobacterium sp. MLB-32 | reverse complement strand
ACGCCGCTGGAGACGGCCGGCCGTACCCCCGAGTGGCTGGCTCGGTGCTGCTGCGACGTCGTCCGACGACGTGCGCGACCTACTGCAGGGACTCTCTGAACGTCTCGCCGGTCGCCGCCTGCACGTCGAGGGCTCTAAGGTCAGCGTTACCCCGCTCGTCGGATACGTCCCGCTCGACGCCGTCCAGTCTGCCAAGCAGGCGGTCGAGCAGGCCGGCGCGGCGCTCAAGCACGCGCAGATACACCTCGATCTGCGACCGATCGCGTACCGTCCTGAGATGCTCGCCGAGGCCGCGGCACCGCGCCAGCCTCGTCCGCTTCTCGAGCGGCTGCGCACGCCGTTCCAGGTCACGCTGACGTTCGTCCTAGGCGTTGTGCTGCCGTACTTCGTCTACCTGTGGGCTGACGGCGCGGGTTTCGACATCACACCGTTCGCCTACATCGTCGTCGTCTTCTCGCTGCTGGTCACAGCGATGGCGATCTGGGTCGAAGGGCTGCTCGCCCTGAACCCGGCGCAACCGCCTCCCGCACCAGAGGAGCAGGACAACGGTCCGGCGTACCCGCCTGCGAGCGCGATCATCGCGGCGTACCTGCCGAATGAGGCCGCCACCGTCCTGGAGACCGTCGAGGCCTTCCTGAGGGTGGACTACCCCGGCGACCTGCAGGTCGTGCTTGCCTACAACTCGCCCGTCCCGCTCCCGGTAGAGCGCGTACTCGGCGAGCTCGCGCAGCGCGAGACGCGCTTCACTCTGCTCAAGGTGGAGGGGAGCACGTCCAAGGCGCAGAACGTCAACGCCGCCCTGCAGATCGTGACTGGTGAGTTCACTGGTGTCTTCGATGCCGACCACCTGCCCGCCGCAGACAGCTTCGTGCGCGCCTACCGCTGGATGGCCGATGGGTACGACGTCGTGCAGGGCCACCCGGTGGTACGAAACGGCGACGCCTCCTGGGTGGCGCGCACCGTAGCGGTCGAGTTCGAGATGATCTACGCAGTCAGCCACCCCGGCCGGGCAAAGCTGCACCAGTTCGGCATCTTCGGCGGGTCTAACGGCTACTGGCGCACGCAGCTTCTGCGCGAGACGCGCTTCCGCGGCTCGATGCTCACCGAGGACATCGACTCTGCCCTGCGGGTCGTCGAAGCCGGCTATCGGATCGGCTCCGACCCGTACCTCATCAGCCGCGAGTTGGCACCGACGACGCTGCAGGCACTGTGGAACCAGCGCATGCGCTGGGCGCAAGGGTGGTTCCAGGTGTCCCTGGGTCACCTCTTCGGGGCGCTGCGCAACCCCGGGCTCACGCCCAGACAGCGGTTCGGCTTCTTCTTCCTGCTGGGCTGGCGCGAAGTGTACCCCTGGCTGAGCATCCAAATGTTTCCGCTGATCGCCTTCTACGCCATTCGCGCCGGCGGGCCGCAGAACCTCGACTGGTTCGTTCCGGTGTTCGTCCTCACGACCATCTTCACGCTCAGCGTCGGGCCGTGGCAGACGTTGTTCGCGTATCGCCAGGCCGATCCGGAGATCCGCTCCCGCACGGCATGGTTCTGGCTGTACCTCGTGGTTGCCTCGGTCTTTTACACCGAGTACAAGAACGTCATTGCACGCGTCGCGCAGGTGAAGCAAGCCATGCACGAGAAGGCCTGGAAGGTGACGCCCCGGGCCGCCGGAACAGGGGGGGCGCCGGAGGGCGGAATCACTGCGCAGGCTGTCGGTCCAGCGGCCAACGACCCCGAGCACCAGGCGGACGAGCCGCTGGTCCCGCCGCCGCTGCCCCACCACACGACTTCCCCAAGCCCTACGTCATGACCACCTCACGCCATCACACGCGCATCAAGGCGCTGCGGACGCTAGGACTGCTCGACCAGCCGGGCCAGGAGCGCTTCCGCCGGATCGTGGATCGTGCGAAGCAGCTGCTGGCCGTGCCGGTGGTCCACATTAATCTCGTCGACGAGACGCGGCTGTGGGTCGTGTCCTGCACCGGACAGACCGACCCCGCGCTGGATCACGACGCGTCGTTCTGCCACTTCGTCGTCGTCGACGACGCCCCGGTGCTCGTCGGCGACGCGTCCACGGACCCGCGATTCTGTGACAATCCGCTCGTCGTCGGCCCTCCCAGCCTGCGCGCCTACGCCGGCTACCCGCTGCGCTGGGACGGGCAGGCTGTGGGAACGCTCTGCGCCTTCGACGTCGTGCCGCGCACGTGGAGCCACGCGGACCTGGAAGTCCTGGCCGACATGTCCGCCTGGGCCGAGCTCGAGCTCGGCGCCGAGGAGGTGCAGCGCCGACTGGCTGCCGCTGAGCTGGCACAGCGGCTCACAGACTCCGTACTGCAGTCGGCGGGCGAAGGGATCTGCGCGACGGACGGGGAGGGCCGGCTGGCGCTCGTCAACCCCGCGGCGTGCGACCTGCTCGCTGCACCGGCCGAAAAACTGCTTGGCCAGCCGCTGCACGAGTTGCTGCACCCCCAAGACAGCTCGTGCTACGACGACGACTGTGCGCTCGGCGCGGCGCTGCGCGACGAGCAGGTGCTCGTCGGCGTAGACGACGCCTTCCGCCGGCAGGACGGTGAGGTCTTCCAGGTGCAGCTTTCGTTTGCGCCGTTGCGGCAGGATGACCGGACAGCCGGCGCAGTGCTGGTCTTCCAAGACGTCAGTCAGCGGCGGGAGGTGGAGCGACTCAAGGACGAGTTCGTCTCGGTGGTGAGCCATGAGCTGCGCACCCCGTTGACCTCGATGCGCGGCTCGCTTGGCCTCCTCGCTGCCGGGGTCGTCGCCGAACTGGCGCCCGAGGCGCAGCAGCTTGTCGACATCGCCCTCACCAACACCGACCGCCTCAGTCGGCTCGTGGCCGACATCCTCGATCTCGAGCGCCTGTCCGCGGGTCACATGCACGTCGTGCGCCGTCCTCACCGGCTGAGCGACCTGGTCGCGCTGGCGCTCCCAGCCGTAGAAGGGATGGCCGCTCAGGCCGGCGTCCGACTGGAGCAGGAGACCTCCAACGACATCTGCTGGGGCGATGCCGACCGGCTCGCCCAGGTGCTCGTCAACCTCCTGGGCAACGCCATCCGCTTCAGCCACTCCGGCAGCGCGGTCCGCGTCACCGGCCGGATGCGAGATGGTGAGATCCGCTTCGAGGTGTGCGACAAAGGCCGTGGCATCCCGCCCGACCGGGTCGAGCAGATCTTCGAGCGCTTCGCGCAGGTCGACGTGAGCGACGCACGCGAGAAGCAGGGCAGCGGCCTCGGGCTCGCCATCTGCCAAAGCATCGTGCATGCGCACGGCGGTCGCATCGACGTCGACAGCATCCTCGGGGAGGGCTCCACATTCACGGTCGTGCTGCCGCAGCGCAGGCCGCGGAACGGGCCGTGGCCTGGCCCCCTCCGGCGCAAGGAGGAGACGTGACGCGCTGCGTGCTCGTCGTCGACGACGAGCCGGACATCCGCGCAGTCGCCCGACTCAGCCTTGAGCGAGTCGGTGGCCTGCGGGTGATGGAGGCGTCCTCCGGTATGGAGGCGCTGAATATAGTTGCCGCCTCCCGGCCGGACGCGGTCCTTCTCGACGTGATGATGCCCCACGTCGACGGCCCGACAACGTATGCACTGCTGCAGGCCGACCCGCGCACTCGCGACATCCCGGTACTCTTGCTCACGGCCCGGGCCGACGCCACCGAGCGAGAGCGGTGGCTGGCTGAGGGCGTGCGTGGCGTGCTGGCGAAGCCCTTCGACCCGATGGAGCTGCCGCGTCTGGTGTCCGAGTCGCTGGGATGGGGACAGTGAGCGACGCGGTCGACCGTTTCATCGCCGAGATGTGGGAGCGGTACGCGTACCTCGCCGACCAGCGTGTCGCGGCACTCGAGCGGTACGTCGAGGCCGGAGGTGGAGACAGCTCGGGCGATGTGCTGGCCGACGAGGCCGAGTCCGCCGCCCACAAGCTCGTCGGCGCGTTGGGCAGCTACCGCCGGCCCGGATCGGAGCAGGCCGCGGCTGTCGAGCGACTGGTGCAGTCGCGCGCTCCGCTCGACGAGGTGGCTGCGGCCGTGCGCGAGCTACGCCGGCTCGTCGGCTGAGGCCCAGCGTCGGCGCAGCGTCAACGTCGGCTCCTGAGCTGGTTCATGGCCCCAATGCCAGGGCCCCTGGCGTCGGCCAGCCATTCCCAAACGCCACTCCCCTGAGACTCCGGAACTTCCACGAATTGTAGCCAACCGACGTCCGTGGATGTCCCGCGGACGAACCGTTGCTTAGGTGCTGGCGTTTCTCGTGGCAAACGCAATCCATGGCGGACCGATTCAGGCATCCACCGACGGGACAAATCCGAGCGACGCGCCATACGTCGGTGTGATCATTGCGAGCGTGCTCCCGATCGCGAACGGCGCCGCCCTGCTTTGGTTCCTGGCGCGATTCACGACCTCAGCATTGCGGTTGTGGACCATCGTCGCCATCGCGGTCTTGGTGAATCCCTCGCCGCGCCCACAGTTCTTCCGGTTGACGGCCGCGTTACGGCTCGTTGCCAATCTGTGACCACCCACGCGCCCACCCACGACGAACCCGGACAAGGCCAGAATCGTAGGTTGTCACACCAGCCGACCGACTTACGGGCACGATAAGCCGAGGCCCACGCCCGGGTGCAGAACCTCAGTCAGTTCCGCTCGACGTCAGAGAAAACGCTCCTCGTCGAACTGTTGAGAGCCGCCTTCCATGGTCTAAGCTGCGGCAAACAGCATCAGGGTCTTAATGGCGGCGACGCGAACGCCCTCGGCGGTAGGAAGAAGCACCATAATGCCTGGGTAGTAATCGAAAAGCACCTGTCTGTCACGCCCGCACGGGCCGACAACACCGCACTCGTGATTGCCAACAGCGACGATTGTCGTGATTTCACGCCTTACCTCTGCACGCGCCGCGCCAAGTGCAACCAGCTCGGCGCACGGACCACCGGTCAAATGGAACAAATTCACTCCGGCGAACATACGGCCGTCGGCGTCTCGAACTGCCCGCCTATGCTTTGTGTGTCATCTTCGTCCGGCCCGGCATCCGTGTTCGCGTCGATGACCTCTCTTGCCCGCTCAACGAGCTCCAGGTCTTCGGCCGTCGGCACTGCGAGTTCAGCGTTTGGGAGCATGAGGGTAATCCTACGGATCGAACCGGATCCAACTTCTGGCAGGCCTGTCCGTAAGCCGAACCCTGAGTCGAAATGCGTTGGTCCTCAGAGTTCGCCCACAACTTCGACCTTGAAGCCTGCGTCATTTTCAAGATAGGCGGCGAAGTGGTCGGTGCCTCCAGCGTGGGGGTAGCGATCCGCGTACAGCGAATTCCAACCATCGTCCGCTGCCGCACCCAAGATGCGGTTAACGTCGGCCTTGGATCCTCCATTAAGCGCGAGGTGGTTGATTCCCGGCAGCCTTCGATCGTGTACGCCACCAGAGAGGGCTGGCGGTCGCGTGGTCACGAGGTAGACGCCCCCGCATCGCCAGGAGGTTCCGTTGTCCCACTCCTGGTCGACGGACCATCCGAGTTCCACGAGAAGCCAGCCCCAAGACGTGCGAGCGCTGTCCAGGTCTGCGACCCAAATCTCAATGTGATGCACACCAATTGCCATACCGCTATCGTTCCATGAGCCTCGAGGGTCTTTTCCCTCAGTGAACCCCTCTACGGGACGCGCTGACGGGCCCGGGGCTGTGCCGGACCTGCCTGGTCGTCATCAGGTGCTCAGTATTTGTCCAAGCCTTGCAATGCCCGGTATGGTGCTATGCATGGGTATAGCGGAAGACAAAGTCCTCGCGAATCTGCGTAAGGGTGTCCTGGAGTTTTGCCTGCTTGCGCTGCTGCGAGACGGCGAATGGTACGGACTGGACATCGCCCGGCGCCTCAGTGAGCAAGGACTCCTCGCGGGCGAAGGCACCGTCTACCCCCTGCTGTCTCGACTGCGCCGTACTGGCCTCGTCACGACGGAATGGAGCGAATCCGACGCAGGCCGCCCCCGACGCTATTACACGCTCACCGATCTCGGCCGCGAAAACCTGCGGGCCTTTTCAGAAGTATGGAGCCCGTTTCGAAGCACGGTTGACACCATTTTGGAGACGAAGTCATGACCTTGAACACCAACCGGCCATCGAAACAAGAAACTCGATATCTGGCGCAACTCGCCACAGAACTCACTGACGCTCCCAAGAAGGATCGTGCCGACGTTCTTGAGGGAATACAAACGCACATCCACGACGCTCTCGAACGTGCAGACTCGGACCTGACGACGATCCTTCACCAGCTCGGCACACCCTCCGTCGTGGCGGCGCAAGCCCGCCATGACCTGGGCGAGGAGCTGGGACCTACTGGGTCTTCGCAATTCTCCAAACGACGTCAGCGACTACAGATCGGATCCTTCACCCTCGCGCTGCTCGTGGTGCTTATAGGAATCTTCCTGTCACCTCCGGACCTGACGGTGAGCATCTTGCCATCCTCCCTAATTCCACTGGCGCTCACGCTCATCCCACTCCTCACACGCAGGGCACGCCGGCGGCGAATATCTGTTGTCTGCACCATCGCTCTGGCAGCATTCCTTCTCGCCGCACTCATCCTGAGCATGGCTTTGAGCGGCTTCGCGTACCCGTTGACACTCCTGCTCATCCCGATACAGACAATGATCCTCTTCTACATCCCCATGCTCGCGTTGGCGATCATCCCGCTCATACGTCGCCGCCAGTA
>NZ_JPRS01000214.1 GCF_000738085.1 Cryobacterium sp. MLB-32 | reverse complement strand
GTGATTGGAAGACTTGGGATGTTGTGAGCCATAGAAAGATCACAGGTGCGCCGATCTTACCGTTACGGTCGAGCAGACTCAGCCGCTCAATAAACTGGGTCGGAAGGTCTTCAGCACTCGCTACGTTTTCCTCGTACTGGTCCACGATTGCGATAATGAGCTTGCCCTCGTCGGACTTGTGCGTAGCCCGAAGCTCCTGGAGCAGAGAAGATTCCGAGAGAATCCCCTGCCGAGTCAGCTCCACCACACGGCAGTCGGGGAGGTGCGTCGAGATTTCGCGTGCCGCACAGCTCTTGCCTGACCCACTCTTACCAAATATAGGGAGGAAGCGTAGGCCACCCGAAATCTTCATCGATTTGTGTGCCTGCTGAATCGTACTGAGGAGTTGGCGATCCGGCCTCAGCCGCCCGCGAAAGGCAGAGTCGAGATCTTCATAGCGGGATGGAAGTCTTGGAATCATATGTAACGGTATCGCAGAACAATAGCCCCGATGGGGTGGGGGGAGCCCTCCCCGACCCCATCAGCGCCTCCCCGACACGGCATAGCGTCCCCTTGTGCGCGCGAGTCTGAGGGGTCACCCTGTCTCACGCCTAACGTACGGTTCACCCCCGTGCGGGGCGTTACCCGCCTACGACGCCGCCGTTAGGCTCAGCCATATGGAGTGGCTAATCATAATTGCCCTGTTCGCTGTCGTGGCGTTCGTCCTCTGGGGCGCCAGTCGCCTAGTATTCCCCCAAGTCGACACACTGAAACCATCGACGAAGCCCTCGACACCGGCACCCCGCGCCACTGCCTCCCAGCCTGTGGCGCACCCTGTCGCTACACGCGCTCCCGCCAAAGCGCCGACTCCGGCCCTATTAGACCTAGACCCGGCGGAAGTCGCCGACCTTCGAGGGCTCCCCTTCTCCCGCTATCGCATCAAGGGCTCCGCTTACGTCATCAGCGACACCAACCGTGAGCGCTTCGGCGGCACCGAATACCAACTACGCCGCGAGCCGAAGAATCGCCACGACACCCATGCAATCGCTATCTATGGGCAGGGCCGAATGGTTGGCTATATCTCCGCCGCTAAGGCGGCAAGTATCGCGCCTCTCCTCGACGTATTGCCCGAAGTTGCCTTCACGGTCGGCGGTGCGGGCGTAGTCGGTAACAGCATCCGTCTATGGGTTGACGTGCCTTCACTCCCTGCGCTCCGGCAGTACGTCAAGGCCCGCACCCGAGCAACACCCTAGCGACTTGTTCGGCGGATTCATCGGCACCGTTTACACGCCCCTGGCGACGACCTCGGAGCGCCTTCGGCGGAGACTCCGCTGCCAGGTTCGCCGTAAATACGGGTTGCAATAGGTGTGGCCGAAGAAATTCGGCCATAGTGTTTACCAGTCTATTTGGCGCGTGACGCCCAGAAGACACGTTCCCGAGCCCAAAACTGGAGCGACCATGCTGTGATATCCGCCTGAGGCGGGCCCGTACTGCCCGATCATGCATTCACCCGCGAACAGCACGGAGAACTGAACGAAGTCAGCGGCCAGGTCCACGTGCGTGCGATCGAACGTGAGTTCCATGGCCGATTTATCAAAGCCGCCCGCCACGAGAGCGTCAATGTAGGCGCGCCCGTCGACGGGATTTGTGGCCGCCACCACGCTCGCGATGGAATCGAAGTACGCGAGGTTTCCGGTCGCACTCAGATTCGGCTCAAGAGTGAGGACCGGCGGGGCGGTCGCGGTCGGAGAAGCCGACGAGGGTGCGGACCCGGTCGGCGTGGCCCCTGCTTGGGTCTCACCGGGGGCGGGCACGCCACCGGTGCAGCCCACGAGCGGCAAGGCCAGTAAGACGACGGCGATCCCGGTGAACAGCCGGTGACGTCGAACGGATGCTGCCATGCGCATGGGCGCCCTTCCACGTCCGCGTGTGCGGGCGTGCTTCGAGTCTAGGGCGGCGAGGCTCTCCTCAGATGTGGGACACCTCAGCTGTCCCCTCAGCTGCGGGGCCCTTCAGCTGTCCCCTCAGCTGTCCCCCGGTCGAGTGTCGGGCCAGGGATTGACCTGGTGTGTGACCCGGGATGAACTGCTCGTGCCGATCTCGTCATCCCGGGTCACACACCTCGAGTGTGCGCCGGGACACAGAGTACGTGCCATGGTCCTCCAACCCGGTGGAGAAACATGGGCACGAGAGAAACGTGGAGGACTAGCCGATGATGTACTCGGCGTAGGACTTGCGGATCTTGTTGACCTTGGGCACGGCGACGGCCATGCAGTAGCCCTGGCCGGGGTTCTTGGTGAAGAAGTCCTGGTGATAGTCCTCGGCATCGTGGTAAACACCCAGGGGCTCGATGGTCGTGACGATTCCCTCGCCCCACCATTCCGCGGCCCGGTCACGGGCGGTCTCGAAGAGCTGCTTCTGCTCGTCGTCGGCGTAAAACATGGCCGAACGGTACTGGGTGCCCGTGTCATTGCCCTGGCGGTTGAGCTGGGTCGGGTCGTGAAGGGTGAAGAACACGTCGAGGATGACACTCGCGGGAATCACCTCGGGGTCGAACGTCACCGCCACTGCTTCGGCGTGGCCGGTTCGCCCCGTGCAGACGGCCTCATAACTCGGGTCCGCCGTAGCACCGCCGGTGTACCCCGACACCACACTGCTCACTCCGCGTAAGACCCGATACACGGCATCGAGACACCAGAAACATCCACCTGCGATCACAAAAGTTTGCACCCGCCTAGAGTAACTCCATGACGTTCGTTGCCGCTGAAACACGATATTCCGCCATGCCCTACCGTCGAACGGGGCGAAGTGGACTGAAACTCCCGAGCATTTCACTGGGGCTGTGGCACAACTTCGGTCACGAACGCCCAATCGAGACCCAGCGCGCTATCCTTCGCCGCGCCTTCGATCTCGGAATCACGCACTTCGATCTGGCCAATAACTACGGGCCTCCCCCCGGCTCGGCCGAAACGAATTTCGGCAGGATCTTCGCCGAGGATTTTCGCGCTCACCGCGACGAGATAATCATCTCCAGCAAGGCCGGCTACGACATGTGGGAAGGGCCCTACGGCGAGTGGGGATCCCGCAAGTACCTGCTGTCTTCCCTCAACGCGAGCCTCGGTCGACTCGGCGTCGACTACGTCGACATCTTCTACTCTCACCGCCCCGATCCGAACACTCCCATCGAGGAGACCATGGGGGCGCTCGCCACGGCCGTGCACCAGGGCAAAGCGCTCTATGCCGGCATCTCCAACTATGACCCGGAACAGACCCGGGCAGCGGCGGCCGCCCTCGCCGAGCACGGTGTGCCGCTGCTGATCCATCAGCCCCGCTATTCGATGTTCGACCGTCACATCGAAGAGGGTCTGTTTCCCGTGTTGGACGAGCTGGGGGTGGGCAGCATCGTCTTCTCGCCGCTTGCCCAGGGACTGCTGACCGATCGTTATCTGGACGGCTCGGTTCCCCCTGACTCCCGTATCGCAACGAGCCGCTTCCTCTCGGAGGCTGCGCTGTCTGAGCCCTACCTCGGCCGCGTGCGCGCACTCAACGACATCGCGGCGGCCCGCAACCAGACCTTGGCCCAGATGGCCGTCACCTGGATCCTGCGTCAGAGCCAGGTGACGAGCGTGCTCGTGGGTGCGAGCAGCGTGCGGCAGCTTGAGCAGAATGTGGCGGCGCTTGATGCTCCCTCCCTCAGCGCCGAGGAGATCGCGGCCATCGAGCCGCACGCGGTTCACGGCACATCCCGCTAAGGCGAGTTGCTGTTAATGTCAGAGGCTCTCCGTAGAGTCGGCGGTATCACTCATGGCCGGCTGACTTTCGGAGGAACCCATGTTCGAACACGCACTCGCTTCTGCCGCACCGTCAACAATTCGCGGCCTCAGTCTCGTGCCTGTGAGGGCAGACCTGTGGAGGGTCGCCAACCGGTCGGGCACCGTTCTCGGTCACATCGAACGTCACGCTGATCCGGACGGCGACCGTTTCGCCGCCCGGCGCCTGATCTTTGCCATGAGAATGATGGACCTCGGGGTGTTCTGCCGCTTAGACGACGCCGCCGATTGTTTCCGCTCCTGACCGATTTCGCCGAAGCGAAATTTCCGGATGTGAAAAGGCACGCCGAGGGGTTACGCAGAATCGTCACCTGGCGCAGGTAAAGTGCGGCTCATGGAATTGTGGAATAAGTTCGTTACCTGGCTCACGGCCGTTAGCACCGAGCCCGTTGTTTTCAGCGCCCTGGTGTTCCTCCTCGCGATCGTGGCGGCGAGTGTGATCACCGCCTTGATCTTTCGCGCGACGCTTCGACGGATGCTCGATCAGCGCGACCGCGAGATTCGCACCGCCGCCATCGCGACGCTCGTTGACGCTGCCACCGAAGCATCCGTCTGGAATTCCCTCACACCGCAGGAACAGGTCATGAGTGATCGTGCCGTGGGCCAGGCCGATATCCAGGTACGCCTGTTGCCGGTCAAAGGTTCGGGTGTGGCCGCGAACTGGTCGGCTCACCAGCTCGCCGAGCTCAAGCGCACCTCGGCGACCTTCGGCTACCAGCTTGAGCCTGCTCTGCTGGAGTTTCGTGACCGCCTGATCGACTGGCAGAAGCGTCCGGCCCGCGCCCGCAAGATCTTCCAGGGCGACCTCGACCGGTGGATTCTGCAGAATTCCCACTCGGATAAAAGCCTGCTCGCCGAGCAGGATGCCTGGGTGGCGCAGCAGCACCACGATCACTACAGCGCGCCCGCGGCCGCACCGAAGTCCGGCGGGTACGAGCCTGTCACGGTGGCACCCGTGAGCGCGCAATCGAGCGGCGCACCCACTGCGGCGTACACTGCGCCGCGGTCGGCGGCCTCGACCGAGACGCAGCGGCTGCTTGACGATGTGGACGCCCTCGCGGTGCGACCCGACCCGATGAGCCGTCCGACGCAGGCTCCGCCCGTCTAGCGGGTCACGCAACCGACACTGACCTCGGGCCCGAGGGCCGGCTCACGAGGCCTCGATCGCTCCTCCGTCGCGCCTCGACCAACGGACCACGCGCGGCCTCGTCCGGCGAAACCGTCCCCCGCCGGTCGAGGCACGAGCTGATCGAGRCCGGCSCAGRCAKTCCGCAGGGCGCCCCCGCTGGTCGAGGCGCGAGGCACGAGCGATCGAGACTGGCGAGACATTCCGCAGGCGCCCCCGCCGCGTCACTCGGCCGGCACCCGATCCGGACCGCCGACGCTCAGTGCACCAAGGACTCGTCCCGCCACCAGTCGTCGAAGAGCGACGGCGGTACGTGGCGTTTGTGCTCCGTACCGAGATAACGCGCCTCGATGGCCTCCGCGATCTCGGCTGGCACGTCCTTGCCCTCGAGGAAATCGTCGATGGTCTCGTACGTGAGCCCGAGGTTGGCCTCGTCGGTCTGACCCGGGTCGTGGTCGAGCAGATCCGCTGTTGGCAGCTTCAGATAGAGCTGTTCAGGTGCGCCGAGCTCCAGCAGGAGCGCCCGCCCCTGTCGTTTGGTCAAGCCCGACAGCGGGAGCACATCGGCTCCGCCGTCTCCGTATTTCGTGAAGAACCCCGTGACCGCCTCGGCGGCGTGGTCGGTGCCCACAACGAGGAATGCGTTCTGACCCGCCAATGCGAACTGCGCCACCATGCGGGACCGCGCCTTGACGTTGCCCTTCGTGAAGTCCGACATCGGGTCGCCCGCGCTGCGCGCGTACTCCTGCTCGAACCCGACGACGGCCTGTTCGATATTGAAGGTGACCACGGATGTGGGCTTGCTGAAGTCCAGGGCCAGTTGAGCGTCGTCCTCGTCACGCTGCACGGCGTACGGGAGCCGGACGGCCATGAACGTGGATGCCTGACCCTCGGCGGCCAGTTCCTCGACAGCCAGGCTGCACAGGCGACCGGCGAGCGAGGAGTCCTGACCCCCACTGATACCGAGCACGAGGCCTCTGGCACCCGCGGACCGGAGATAGTCCTTGATGAAGGCGACTCGGCGGTGAATTTCGGAGGCCGGGTCGATGGTTGATGAGACGTGGAGCTCCGCGATGATTCGCGCCTGAAGTTCTCGCATATCTAAATCTACCAAGTCCCGACACCGACGCGCGGCCCCCGTGCGGACCCGACATAACTCCTGTGTCCGTGTACCGATCGCGCGGGTCTACGCTCCCCTCATGACCCAACAACAACCGTTCACAGTCATGCAGGCCTATCCCGACTTCGAACTACGCCAATACCCTCAGCACGTGCTCGTGCAGGTGTCCGTTGATGGCGACTTCGCGGGCGGCGCGAATCTCGGGTTCCGGCCGCTGTTTCGGTACATCACCGGCGATAATCAAGACTCGACGAAGTTCTCGATGACCGCGCCCGTGATTCAGGAGGAAACCGGACCTGCGTCGCAGGTCGTGAGCTTCGTGTTGCCGGAGGGAGTAGACGTCACGACGGTTCCCCTGCCCCGAGACAATTCGGTTTCCATCAAACGAGTGGAACCGCACCAGGCGGCCGTGCAGACGTTCG
The DNA here is from genome assembly GCF_000738085.1 of Cryobacterium sp. MLB-32. Taxonomy (GTDB): domain Bacteria; phylum Actinomycetota; class Actinomycetes; order Actinomycetales; family Microbacteriaceae; genus Cryobacterium. The sequence continues at coordinate 802 of NZ_JPRS01000214.1, read as the reverse complement.
CGGGAGGCTGGAATGAGCGGCGTTTCCGTGAACGCGCAGAGGCGCTGCTCCGGGCCGTGCATCAGGCCGGGTTGTCCCCAGTAGGTTCTCCGTACTTCGCCCGCTTCGACCCGCCGTGGAAACCCGGCTTCCTCAAACACAACGAGGTCCTCGTTCGGGTCACGACACCGGCGTAACCCGCGTATCACTCGGCGCGATCAGACCTGTGCCCCCGGTAGGAATCGAACCTACGACAAGCGGATTAGAAGGCCGCTGCTCTATCCACTGAGCTACGGGGGCAGGAAAGATCCAGATTACCTCAGACCGAGCACCTTCGTTGTCACAGGGCCTTTGTTGCGGCGGCGAGAACCTGATTGAGCGACGGCACTCCGGCCGCACGAAAAACCTCCACGCCGTCGTCGGTCGACAGAATCACCGTAGGGGTATTGCGAATCTGGCTAGCCTCCGCCTCGTCGCCGTGGGCGGCCACATCGAGTTCGATGACGGTGGCACTGGGAATAAGTCGATGGGCTTCGGCGAGCACGGCGCGGGTCTGAGCGCACGGCTCGCAGAATGCTGCCGAAAATAACGTGAACTGCATATCTTCCTTCTCACGAGGTGGTCGAGGCTCTCCGTTCAGTTTACGAGCTTCAGGCACCGCGCTCGGGTGCGTGGTTAGACTTGCTACATGATAAAAAGCAAGGACCGGCTGGTCTGGATTGACTGTGAAATGACCGGTCTCGACCTGGACAAAGACGAACTGGTCGAAATCGCCGTCGTCATCACCGATTACGACCTTAATGTGCTCGATCCGGGACTGGAT
>NZ_JPRS01000213.1 GCF_000738085.1 Cryobacterium sp. MLB-32 | reverse complement strand
CACAAGGCTCGCGGCACCCGTTTGCGAGGCGGCACCCCGCCACACACGGCTCGCGGCACCCGTTTGCGAGGCGACACCCCGCCACACACGGCTCGCGGCACTCGTTTGTGAGGCGGCACCCCGCCACACAAGGCTCGCGGCACCCGTTTGTGAGGCGGGCACTCGTCTGAACGAGTGCCCGCCTCACAAACGAGTGCCATGACGTGATGACGACTCAATCGGGGCAACCTAGCGCGTGAAGTGCGACTCCTGCAGCTCGAACACCGGGGTCTCCAGGCCTTCCATGCGCGCCTTGATCTGCAGCGCGAGGTAGTTGGAGTAATGCCGGCTCTGGTGCAGGTTACCGCCGTGAATCCACAGCTGCGGCACATTGGTGGGCTTCCACATGTTGCGCAGCTCCCCCTCCCACGGCCCCGGATCCTTCGGAGTGTCGGAGCCGTAGCCCCAGCAGCGGCCCACCTGATCGGCGACCTCGGGCGACACGAGGTCGGCGAGCCAGCCGTTCATCGAGCCGTAACCCGTGGCGTAGACGATCAGGTCGGCGGGCAGTGTCGACCCGTCGGCCATCACCACGGAGTCGGGCGTGATCGAGGCCAGCTGCCCCGACTTCACCGCGACCCGGCCGTCGATGAGCAGCTGGGAGGCGCCCACGTCGATGTAGTAGCCCGAGCCACGGCGCAGGTACTTCAGGAACAGCCCGGAACCGTCGGTGCCGAAGTCCAGGTCGAAGCCGACGGCCGCGAGCTGGGAGTAGAACTCGGCGTCGCGTTCGGCCATCTGCTCGTAGACGGGAATCTGTGCGGCCGGCAGGATGCGATACGGCAGGGATGCGAACAGCAGGTCGGCCTTCTCGGTGGTCACCCCGTTCGCCAGCGCCTGCTCGGAGTACAGCCCACCGAGCGCGAGGTCCATCAGCGCGTCGCTGCGCGCGATGTGGGTGGACGAGCGCTGCACCATGGTGACCTCCGCGCCGTTCTCCCACAGGTCGGCGCAGATGTCGTGGGCCGAGTTGTTCGACCCGATCACGACGGCCTTTTTACCCGTCCAGTCGCCACCGCCCCCGTGCTTGGACGAGTGGTGCTGCTCGCCGAGGAACGTGTCGGCGCCCTCGAACACCGGGGTGTTCGGGTAACCGGAGACACCGAGAGCGAAGATGAGCTGCTTCGGCCGCAGGGTGACGGGCTTGCCCTCGCGCACGACCTGCACAACCCATTCCTGCGCCTCTTCGTCGAACGCGGCCTTCGTGCACTCGGTGCTCGACCAGTAGTTCAGCTCCATGATGCGCGTGTAGTGCTCGAGCCAATCGCCGATCTTGTCTTTCGAGGCGAACACCGGCCAGTCTTCCGGAAACTTCATGTAGGGCAGGTGGTCGTACCAGACCGGGTCGTGCAGGTGCAGGGACTTGTAGCGGTTTCGCCACGAGTCACCGGGCCGGGCGTTCTTCTCGATCACGATCGTGGGTACGCCGAGCCGTCGCATCCGCGCGGCCAGTCCGATGCCGCCCTGACCGCCGCCCACGATCACGCAGTAGGGCTGCTCCTCGTAGCCGAGCCGAGCCTCGCGCTCCTCCTTCTTCTCGAGCCAGGACTTGCGGCCCTTCTCGATCACGTGTGAGACGCCGGTCTCCCGACTGAAGTTCTTCTTCTCCTCGAAGCCCTTGAGTTCCTGCATCGTTGTCAGAATCGTCCAGCACTTTCCGTTGCGCAGCCGGAGGTGCGCGTAGCCGCGGGCCTGGGCGGTCTCGAAGTTCACCCAGGCTTCCGCGTTGGCGGCGTCTCCGGTGGCCGGCTCGGCGAGCACCCACCCGCTCGGCTTGACGCTGTCGAGCGTGGCCGTGAGCATCCGCTCGATGTCGGCCTTGCCCTCGAGGGTCTTGAGGTTCCAGGTGAACGAGACGAAGTCCCGCCAGTAGCAGTCGTCGTCGAACAGGTCGAGAGCCGCGGCGATGTCGCCGGCCTGCAACGTGCGGTCGAGCTCGGTGAGCCAGGCCTGCACGATGTCGCTCGGTGATTCAGGTGCTTCGGGTGCGTCGGTGCCCGGCGCTGTGGTGCTGGGGGTTTCGGTGCTGGGTGTTTCAGGCATATTCACTCCTTTGTGGGCGCTGATGGCAATCCGCTCGGGCGGCGACGGTACGATGGCCCCGTCGCGCTGATTCGAGCGTGATCACTTACTCCAGTACAGGGCCTCGAGGGTTACATAGGCGTTACACCTTCGATTGGCTGGCATCCGTCGTCACACGAAGGAGACAGCACATGGCACAGGTTTCGTCATCGATCCCGCCTGACCTGCGGTTTTCTTCACCCCTCGAATACGACCGGATGCTGCGCGCCGCCCACGAAAAAACCCTCGCCGGCGCACCCCAGTCCGATATCTCCCCTGCCGTGCAGCAGTCGTGGCAGCGCTCCCTCGCGGCCGGCATCAATCCCGACGCGCACCTGCCCCGGCACCTGCACGAAGTGAGCGAGATCGTGTCGTCGCGACGCTCTCACATTCTGCAGGCGGTCATGCCGGCCTTGAGCGAACTGCTCGCCGACGAGAGCAGCGACGGGCAGCATCTGCTGGTGATGGCCGATGCCACCGGTGAGATCCTCTGGCGGGTGGGCAGCGCGAGCGTGCTGCGCCGCGCCGACACCCTCGAGTTCGTTGAGGGCGCCGACTGGTCCGAGACCGGCATCGGCACGAACGCCATCAGCGAGGCCGTGATCAACGGGCGCACGGCCCAGCTGTTTTCCGCCGAACACCTCGTGCGCACGCACCACGAGTGGGTGTGCACGGCGTCGCCCATCCGCGACCCGGCCACCGGGCTCGTGGTCGGCGTGCTAAACGTGTCGGGCCCGCTCAACACCGTGTCGGTCGACAGCGTGAGAATGGTGAAGGTGGGCGTACGCCTCGCCGAAGAACTGCTGCGGTCGCGCCCGCCGGAGGCCCGCCCTCGAGCCGCGCGCACGCCCGGGTTCGTGTCGCTCGAGCTGCTTGGCGGCTCCCCCGCCGTGATCCGCGCCGACGGGCAGCGGATGCCGCTGTCGCTGCGCCGGGCGGAAATCCTCGCCCTGCTCGACTCGCGGCCGCGCGGCTTCACCGCGGACGAGCTCGCGTACGAGGTGCACGGTGAAACCGGCGCGGCCGCCACAATTCGGATCGAAATGCATCGCATCCGCCTGATCCTCGGCAGCCTGCTCGAGTCGAGCCCCTACCGGCTCGCCCCCGCCGCTCAGGGAGTCTCGGACGTCGGGCGGGTGCTCCGACTCGTGCGGGAAGGCCAGGTGTCGGCGGCCCTCGATGTGTACACCGGGCCGCTGCTGGAGCGTTCAACCGCCCGGGCGATCGAACCGCTGCGGGCGGAACTCACCGCCGCGGTCGGCGCCCTGGTGCGGGTGAGCGGCAGCGCCGACCTGATCCGGCGGTGGTGCGCCACCGAGATGGGCTGCGGCGACGCCGACGCCGTGCGGCAACTCGGCCGGCTCACGAGCCTCGCCGACCCCGGGTACATCGCCCTGCGCGCCCGGCTCGACGCGCCTCGACCGCGAGGCCGACGCCTGACCG
>NZ_JPRS01000212.1 GCF_000738085.1 Cryobacterium sp. MLB-32 | reverse complement strand
TCTAGAGCCATCGTGTGGTGTCCTTTGTGAGTTGCTTTAGTCGGTACTCACTGACCATCCCACGATGGCTCCTCACGTCGATAAAGCAACGCTCAAAGCGGGGAAACCACACCACTCAACGGGACATGACCATGGCCGTCTGGGTTGAGGGCGGGCAAGACAATCAGACTCGCGATACCGAACCATGCAATTCCCCAAGCCGCAAGCCAAATTCCGAGGGGTTTGCGGCTGCGGTAGGCGAGCACGATCCCGAGCGCGGCCACAGTGAGGCCCAAGTCTTCCTTCACAAACACAAGGGGCATGGCCCACAGCATGCAGGCGATCCACTGCCGGCCCAGAAAGGCCGTCAGCGAGAATGCCAAAAGAGGCACCGCGAAGGCGATTTCGTGAAACTGAGCGTCAGCGGCGCCCTGCAAGCCCCAGCTAGAAGCAAAGGCCAGTCCAAACAGCAGCGCCGCAGGCCGGCCCAGCAGCCGGCCCGCCGAGTAAGTGATGGCCGCAGCAGCCATTCCAAACAGCACATTTTGCACGACCAACAACGTGAAGGCGCTGGGGAAAGCTGCATAGATCGGTCCCAGAAGAACAAGCAGCGGATGAAAGTGATCCCCGAGAAGGTTGAAGTCGCCACCCTTGATCGTGACGATAGGCGCATGAAATGACGCGTACTGCTTCGCGAGCTGCGTGAAAATTCCCAAGTCCCACGACCGCACCTCGTACGCGTCCCATTGAAACCACGAAAACACGGTGTACACAGTGGCAGTGAATAGCCCGACTAGTGCCGCTGGTCCGGCGCTTCCAGCCCGCGCTTGCGACTTTACGAAGGCGCCCTCAACCTGCTCAACACTCGAAGCACCAACAACGGGCGGGATGAGCCCCAAGGTTTGACTCGCCATCGTGCCCCCGAACCGTGCTGACCTCACTCTTGAACTCGAAACGTACCATTTCGACAGCACGTTCTGGTCAGGTGCGGCACGGCAGCCGAATCTTGTGCGACGCGGATTTGGAGCAAGTCGAAGGGCCTGGGCTGGCCGCTCTCCTCGTTTCGCATGGCAATCTCCAATAGGTCAGGGACGTTGCCATCCGTCGTGCAGATCTCGGGCGCGGTTTCGTTTCGGACAACCCAGGGTGTTGACAGCGAAGGGGCTGAGGGCGATTCTCGTTCGGACGACCGGGCTCCAAATCGCAGTAATGGAATGCCACCCACGGGCACCAGAGGCCGCAGCAGGGCAGTAATGTACTCTTCGTGTCCACGCAAGGTCAGCTGTGTTCGATTGCTCGTCATCGTCGATCATGTGAAATAGATCGTGTCACCCCGGCACCGGTGCGGATGAGTCCCCACGGCGAGTACTCCATCAGCCTGAAATGCCTGTGATCGGTTCCCCGACGTCCTCAGAGATTTCCTCCTGGCACAACGAGATCGCGCGCCCTGCTTGACCCTGGGTGTCCTGAAGGAGGTGGCTGAACACGGCGGTGTACGTGGAGGGGTCGAGGCCCCAATTCTCGACTATGGGAACGCTCTCGGCGGGGGGAAGTATCCTGGCGTCCCATCCGGCGGCCTGGATACAATCGACAAAGTCTTCGGCGTAGACCGACTTTACGACACCGTCGAGGTCGACGTATTGGGGGAAGAAGGCCGTGGCCGCTCCGTTGCCGGCGATGCCGAGAACTAGCAGAGCTCCTGCTCCGATTCCTATCCGGGCCATGCCGTGTCGGCGTCCGATGGTTCGGCGAACACTGCGTTCGGCGTTCGCGACGGTCGATGCGATCTGTGCTTGGTTGGGGGGTGTGATGTTCACGAGGTGCTCCTTCTACTGGTTTTCAATTCGTGCTGCACCTAGGCGGATGCGGGTGCGTTGGACGCGCTTGCGCGCGGCTGCGGGTGTCATACCGAGCGCGGCTGCGGCTTGTGCGTAGCTCTCTCCTTCGAGCAGGCAACGATTAATCAGCTGCCTGTCAATCTGGCTGAGGGCATCAATTTCTTCCCGGACCCAGTTCAACTCTTCGATTGCTGACGTCGGTGCGCCCGCGTTTGTGGCAGTCTCTGCTGCGTCGAGTGGAAGCGTCCGCCGCGCGCGGGAGCGCCTGTTGGAGTTGTAGACCGTGAATCGGCAGGTCGTCAGTAGCCAAGGGAGCGCCGACTCACCTGCCAGCACGATTTTGTGCCGTCGCTTCCACATCACCAGGAAGGTGTCTTGAAGAAAATCGTCGGCTTGGTGCGCCTCGTCTGCCAATGCCCAGGCAAACCGGTACACGGCCGGTCCGTGCCGTGTCATGAGCTCGGAAAAGGCACCTTTGTCACCACGGTTAAGGCTTGCCACGAGCGTATTGTCTGAGTCAGAATTCAAGATGTACCTCCACCTATACAGTGTCAGCGGAGCAAGCCTTTGTGACACGGCGGTCCAATTCGCCATGAATAGATGTCCACAATCGTCAGACAGTCCAGAATTGTTTCTGTCCCAACTCTGACCCGCAGTGGGGGTCACGTGGCGCAGCGTTCACCGGAAAAGACCTGCTGGATACTCGCCGGGGCTCCGTGATCACTAGGGTGGAGACAACGAGTGGGGGCGCGTGAACGAGGACGAAGCTGCAGGGTCTGGGGTGAAAGCATCACTCCGATGCTGTCTGGACGGACCTATCGACGCGAACCGCACAGGCCGAAGCAGCGGTTTACGTGAAACCGGACATTGACGAGACCGTCGGCGACTTCATCGAGCTGGTTAGAGGTGGAAGCTGAAGCGCTACAGGCCCCGGCGGCGCGTGCAACGAGAGACGGAGGGGTCTGATGCTGCCGACAGCCCTGATCTAACTCTCGCTGACCACGCGGCCGCCACACGGCAAATTCGTCCGGCTCAGTCGCCCGGCGTCGCCCGACGTGCCGTGTCCTGGCGCGTCCTAGTGACCAATGGAATCGATACAGTCGTGGTCGTGAGCACAAGTCTGACTCCGCTCAATGAAGAGTCATCATTCGTAGTGAATAGATAGGTAAATTGCTCATGAGAAAGCTACCAGTAGCTCGTTCTGAAGGGCCCACTCACGGTGGTCGAAAATCAACATTCAATAAACGCTTCAGCCGTCATCGGCTGAGCGCTCTGGGCCTTGCCGTTTTTTTCCTCACAGGATGCACTGCCGAGCA
>NZ_JPRS01000211.1 GCF_000738085.1 Cryobacterium sp. MLB-32 | reverse complement strand
GATCATCGACTCTTCGTCCCCTGTCCAGGTGGCCTGGGTAATGGCCGCTCGAACTATGTTGTTGCCGTCGCTCATGCTGTTGCCTCCACTGGTTCAGAACGTCACACTCCATCGGACTGCGTTGTCCGGTTTTGTTATTATTTGACGTAAACATTTCAAATGTGTTTCTCTGTGTGACGCACGCGTTAATCATCCTGTCGACCTATCGACTGCGAGGCAAGCAATTTGCAGATCTTCATTCACGGCCTCGAAGACCGCACACCGGCCGCAATCGCGGCTCATGTGGGGCGGCTCATCTCCTCCGGCCGCCTCCCCGAGGGCGAACGCCTGCCCACCGTTCGGCAGCTCGCAAGCGCGCTGGCGGTCAGCCCGGCCACCATCAGCCACGCCTGGCAGGCCCTCGCTTCCGTGGGACTCATCGTCTCCCGCGGCCGCAGCGGAACCTTCGTGCTCGGCACGGCGCCGCGCTGGTTGCCGGCGCGCAGCCGATCCATGGCCGGCCAGTCGAGCGAGGTGCGCCTCGACCTCTCCCGCGGAACCCCGGACCCCCTGCTGCTGCCGAGTCTTGGACCCGCGCTGTCCCGCCTTCAGGAACATGCCGTCACGCCGAGTTACCTCGCGCTGCCCGTGATCCCGGAGCTCCTGGCCGTGCTCGAGCACACCTGGCCCTACCGGGCTGAGGCGATCACCGTCGTCGACGGCGCGCTCGACGCGGTGTCCCGCAGCCTGGACCAGATCACCCGGTTCGGGGACCGCGTGATCGTGGAAAACCCCGGGTTCCCGCCGTTCTTCGATCTGCTCGACCAACTCGGAATCGAACGGCTGCCCGTCGCAATCGACGAGCACGGCATCGTGCCCGCGGACTTCCAGGCCGCCCTCCGGCGTTCCCCCGCAGCCGTGATCCTGCAACCCCGAGCCCAGAACCCCACCGGGGCATCCATGCCCACAGCGCGCGCCGCGGAGCTCGCGCGGCTGCTGCGCACCATCCCGCAAGCCTCCGAAACGATCGTGATCGAAGACGATCACTCGGGTGAGATCAGCATCGCCCCCGACGTCAGCCTTGGCAGCTGGCTGCCCGACCGGGTGCTGCACGTGCGCAGCTACTCGAAGACCCATGGACCCGACCTGCGCATCGCGGCCGTCGGGGGCCCGGGGGAACTCATCGACGCTATTGTGGCGCGCCGCATGCTCGGCCCCGGCTGGACCAGCCGCATGCTCCAGGGCATCCTCCACGATTTACTGACCGCGGGCGACAGTATGGCCCAGGTCAGCGAGGCGCGTCGCATCTACTTCGCGCGGCAGCGTGCCTTGCGCCTGGCCCTTGCCGAGTGCGGCATGGAGGCGCCGCAGGCGGATGGTATGAACGCGTGGCTGCCCGTGCACGACGAACGCGAGGCCCTCGTGCGCCTCGCGGCCGCGGGAATTCGCGTGGCCGGCGGTTCCCCATTCCTCGCGGACGAACACTCAGGGGAATTCATCCGCGTCACGGCAGCCGCGCTGCCCACAGACTTTGACTTCGTGGCGGCGGCACTCGTGCAGGCTGCGCTGCCTCCCGTGCGGAACACCCAGGCCCCCGGCCCACGATGGGCCTGAGCCGCGCGTTGGCCTAGGCTTGTTCCAGACCGCTGGCTGGGTATAGCCGGTAGCGCAGGCTTCGATTTGAGCCGCAGGTCACAGTCACGTCCTGCTCGTTACCCTCCCCCTTCGTCCGCGCACGTCCTCGTGCGACGGCGCTCAAGCGTCTGCGAGAACAATGAAACGCCACCTTTTCGCTGCATCGGCTGTCACCGCATCGGCCCTCCTGCTCGGCGGCTGCGCCTCCACTCCGGCCCCCGCCGCCTCCGAGAGCAGCGCCGCCACGACGGGATACCCGGTCACGCTGCAAAACTGCGGCACTGCCGTGACCGTGGCCGCAGAGCCCCAGCGGGTCGTCACCATCAAGTCCTCCACCACGGAGCTGATGCTCGCGCTCGGGCTGAAGGACCGCATCGTGGGATCAGCCTTCCTCGACGGCCCCCTGCCGGCGAACCTGGAGGCGGCGGGCTTCGCACTCAACGTGGTGAGCGATTTCCTGCCCGGCCAGGAGGCCGTGCTCGGCCTCACTCCGGACTTCATCTACGGCGGTTGGGAGTCCAACTTCTCCGCCGACGGAGTAGGCGAGCGTGACGCGCTCACCACGCTCGGCATCGGCAGCTACGTCTCCCCGGCCGCCTGCAAGGGCGATTCCATGCCCGACCCGCTCACGTTCGACTCGGTCTTCTCCGAGATCACCGAGGCCGGTCAGATCTTCGGTGTCACGGATGCCGCAACCACGCTCGTCGACTCGCTCCGGGCCGATCTGGCAGGCCTCAACCCGGTCGCGACGACGGACGCCACCAAGCCCACCGCGCTGTGGTACTCAAGCGGAACGGACACCCCGTATGTTGGTGCAGGCATAGGCTCGCCCGAGATGATCATGGATGCCGCAGGGCTCAGAAACATATTCCACGACGTGCATGACACTTGGACGTCGGTGGGCTGGGAGTCCATCATCGAGGCGAACCCGGATGTCATCGTGCTCGTCGATGCCACGTGGAACACCGCGGCCGACAAAATCGCCAACCTGGAGTCGAGCGCCGCCACCCAGGGCCTCGATGCCGTCGTCAACAAGCGCTACATCGTGCTGCCGTTTGCGTCCACCGAGGCCGGCATCCGCAATGTCGAGGCCGCCGCCTCGACCATCGACCAGCTCGCCGCACTCCCCGAGTAACGGCACGAGGGACATTCGATGGTGAGGCCGTGACGCGCAGGCGATACGTGGGCTGGTTGGCGGTGGCCACGGTCGCCCTGCTTCTGGCCTGCGCGATCGCCGTGACGATCGGCCCCGCGAATGTGAGCCTCAGCCAGGTGCTCGGCACCTTCGCCGAGCGAATCGGAATTCCTTTCGGCCCCACCGTGCCGCCGCTCATCGACTCGATCGTGTGGCAGCTGAGATTGCCTCGGGTGCTCACGGCGGCGGCGGTCGGCGCCGGTCTGGCCCTGAGCGGCGCCGTGATGCAGAGCGTCACGCGCAATCCGCTCGCCGACCCGTACCTGCTGGGCCTGTCGTCGGGGGCATCGCTCGGCGCGGTGTGTGTGGTTATTCTCGGCGTGGGTTTCGCCCTGCCTGCTGCGGCCTTCCTCGGTGCGCTGATCGCCCTCTTCGCCACGCTCAGCATCGCCCGCGTCGGCGGCACGATAACGCCGGCGCGCGCGGTGCTCTCCGGTCTCGCCATCGCCCAGCTGGCGGCAGCCGGTACCTCCTTCGTGATTTTCTGGGCGGCCAAGGGCGATTCGTACCGCGAGATACTCAACTGGCTGCTCGGCTCCGTGGCGGGGGCAACGTGGCAGAGCGTCGCCATCTCGCTCGGCGCACTCGTGGTGGTCGGAACGGCGATCGTGCTCTCCGCCACGCGGCTGGACGCGTTCGCGTTCGGTGACACGTCGGCCGCGAGCCTCGGTATCAACGTGAACGCCACCCGGTGGGCACTCCTCGGTTCGGTGGCCCTGCTGACCGGGGCGATGGTGGCCGTCAGCGGTTCGATCGGATTCGTCGGACTCATCCTTCCGCATCTGGTGCGCGGCCTCAGCGGTCCGGGCCACCGTCGGCTACTGCCGCTCGTGGCCGTGTGCGGGGCGCTCTTCCTGGTGATCGCCGACACTCTCGCCCGCACGGTCTTCGACCCGAGGGAACTGCCCGTGGGAATCATCACGGCCTTCATCGGCGTACCGGTTTTCATCCTGCTGATCAAGCGAAAGAAGTCGGCCGTATGGGCATGACCAATTCCGGGATCACGAATTCCGGGGTGACCCTCACCGACCTGTCGTTCTCCATCGACGGAACCCGCATTCTGAGCGACGTGTCGGCATCCGTTGCCACCGGCACCATCACGGGCCTGCTCGGCCCCAACGGCGCGGGCAAGTCAACGCTCCTGCGGCTGATCGCGGGCATCGACAGGGCGGATACCGGAACGGTCGCGCTCGACGGCGTCGCCATCGGCACGCTGCCCCGCCGCGAGGTGGCCCGTCGCATCGCCCTGTTGGAGCAGAACACCGCGCCGAGCGTCGATCTGTCCGTGGTCGAGGTCGTCCTGCTCGGCCGCATCCCCCACCGCACCCGCCTGCTCGGCAGCTTCGGCGGCGACGACAACAAGCAGGTGGCCGCGGATGCCCTCGCCGCCGTCGGCGCCGCAGAGCTCGCCGATCGACTCTGGCACACCCTCAGCGGCGGCCAGCAGCAGCGCGTGCAGATCGCGCGCGCGCTCGCGCAGCGTCCGAGCCTGCTGCTGCTGGATGAGCCGACCAACCACCTCGACGTGAGCGCGCAACTCTCACTCCTCGGTCAGGTACGAGATCTGGGCCTGACCGCCATCATGGCTCTGCATGACCTGAATCTGGCGGCCGCGTACTGCGACAGGATTCTGCTGCTGCACGACGGTCGACTCGTGGCCGCCGGAACGCCGCGCGAGGTGCTGATCCCGGAGACCATCAAGGCCGTCTACGGCGTGGAATGCGACATCGTCGACCACCCCCGGGGCGGACATCCGGTGATCGTTTTCTCCCCCCTGGCCACCTCAACCACGCAAGGAACCTCATGAAGAACATCACGGTGCTGGCCGGCGGCGTCGGCGGAGCACGATTCACCCGCGGCCTCCTCGCCCACCTGGCCCGGACGGACCCGGGGGCCGCCGTCACCGTGGTCGTGAACACGGGCGATGACATGTGGCTGGATGGCCTGCGAATCTGCCCCGATCTCGACACCGTGATGTACACCCTCGGCGGCGGCATCAACGAGGAGCAGGGCTGGGGCAGGCCCGACGAGAGCCGCCGCGCCGCCGCTGAAATCTCGGCTTACGGTCGCGGCTGGTCGTGGTTCACCCTCGGCGACCTCGACCTCGCCACCCACATCGTGCGCACCGACCTGTTGCGCAGCGGATCCACCCTCAGCGAGGTAACCGAGTTTCTCTGCCGACGCTGGAAGCCCGGTGCCCGTCTGTTGCCGATGAGCGACCAGCCGGTGGAGACCCACGTTCGTCTTGCCAGGGACGTGGACGAGCACCGGGCGGGCGAACTTATGCACTTTGAAGAATGGTGGGTTCGCTATCGCGCCGGCATTCCGGTCACGGAGTTCGTTCAGGTGGGACTGGCCGATGCCGTGGCCGCGCCGGGGGTGGTCGAGGCCATCGAGCGGGCCGATCTGGTGATCCTTCCCCCGTCGAACCCGGTGGTGTCCGTGGGAACGATCACGGCCGTTCCGGGCATCCGCTCCGCCCTCAGCTCCACCGACGCGCGGGTCGTCGGGGTCTCACCCATCATCGGCGGGGCGGCCGTGCGCGGCATGGCCGACGCGTGCCTGCACACGATCGGCGTGGAGACCTCCGCCAGTGCGGTGGGGCTCCACTACGGGGCCCGTGCAGCCGGCGGACTGCTCGACGCCTGGCTGGTGGACGAAACGGATGCGACGGCGCTGCCCGCCCTCGCGGCCGCCGGCATCCGTGCCGCGGCTGTGCCGCTCTGGATGCGCGACGACGCCTCGACGGCTGCCATGGCCGCCGCCGCGATCTCCCTCGCCCGGGCCTGATCGGCGGCAAGCCGCGTCGTTCTCGCGATAGGCGACCGCGGCAACGGGCGCGGCGCGCACAAGCGGCGCGGCGTTCAGACCACGGCTGCCCCGACGAGAGCGCGGGTGAAGCGGCCGAGGCCGAGCGAACCAGCTACCTCGAGATCCGCGGGCGTGTCAACGTCACGACGGATAGATGCCGACGCAGGAATATTCAGTTGGATGTGTCCGGCAGCCTCGTGCGCCGCCCTGGATCCGGGACCGAACTGCGGCTGGAACTCTACTCCGGCGAGGGCCAGCAGCGTTGTCGTGCCGGTGCCTTCAGCGTCGGCGACCATCGACCGCTCATGCGCCATCCCGTGGGCGAGAGCGGATTCGACGTCACTCACGAGAAGCGCGGGCAGGTCACCCGTGAAGACCGCCACGTTCGCGTGCGGGCATGCCTCGCGAGCCGCGGCCACACCCTGCCCGATGGCGGCGTTGAGCGAATCGACGGGAGCCCGGCTCTCCGCCACGATGACGGCGCCCAGGTGCGCGAGCAGTGGGGCAAGGCGGGTGTCTCCCGTCACGACGAACACCCGTTCCACGTTCGAGGCCGCGACCAGCGCGGCCACGGTGTCGAGGGCGAACGCGTCGGCGAGGGCCGCGCGCTCGGGCAGATCCGCCAGCCGGCTTTTCGCCCCCGGATTGCCCTTCACCGGCACGACGGCAACCCAGCTCATCGGCTTTCCCCGTCAAGCCGGCACGGCCGCGCGCACATCCTTGCGTGGTGTCGACAATCACGAAGATGTGGCTGATCATCCTCAATTATCTCACTCGGTAAAGGTCAGTCCCGCCTGCTCGAGCCTGGCCAACGAGCACTCGTGCCGCTTACTAGACCCGCCCAGCGCCCTCGGCGTACCCCTCGTCGTACCCCTCGTCGTACCCCGTCGCATAGCCTTCGTCGGAGCCTTCCGCGAAACCTTCCGCGCGCGCCTCGGCCGAACCCAGCCGGAACATGTCGTTCTCGCTCGGCCGTTGCAGAGCGGATGCCCCGGCGAGCGCGAGATCACCCACCACATGCGCCAGGCCGCGCACCACGGCAACAGGGTTTCCGCTGGTCTTACCCTTCACCAAATCTGCCGCGCCGGCGATCTCGTCGGCGACGGCGGCGACCGTCACGTCGAGGCGGCGACCCGAGACATCCGTGGTGCCACGAAGGTCGTCGAGCACCGCAATCCCGGCAGCACCGATCGCAATGTCGGTCTGCCCCTCGCGCCACGCCCGCCCGGCGGTGTCGGTGATGACCACACCGAGGAGCAGGCCCGTGCGTGCGCGCAGCTCGGCGCAGAGAGCGCGGGCGGAGGCATCCGGGTCGACCGGCAGCAGCAGCACGATGCCCTCTGGCGCGTTGCTCGTGTCGACACCGGCGGCCGCAAGCACGAGACCCTGTCGGTTTTCCACGATGCGGGTCACGCCGCCCGGGTGCTCCCTGGTGGCGACCACGCGCACGGTTTCGTCGGTGATCGCCTGCTCGCGATCCGCGGCAGCCACCTGCCGGCCCTCGGCTTTGGACACGATCTTGCTCGTGACGGCGAGAATATCGCCGTGCTGCAGGGTCGCTCCCGCCGCGCGCTCGATGAGCGCGGCGAGGTCGTCACCGGCGACGACCTCGCCGATACCCTCCAACGCGAAGACCGACAGCACTGAACCCACCGACACCTAGCGGACGAGCTTCGGCAGCACCTGCGCGCCGAAGACGTCGATCCACTGGCGCTGATTGCGACCCACGTTGTGCAGGTAGATACGGTCGAAACCGAGGTCGACGAACTTCTGAATGTATTTGCGGTGTTCATCGGGGTCGGCCGAGATGATCATGCGGCCCTCGAAGTCTTCCGGGCGCACGAGCTTGGCGATCTGCTCGAACTCGAAGGGTGAACGGATGTCGCCCTTCGGGAACTTCATGCCGCCGTTCGGCCACTCCAGCAACGCGTTCTTCATCGCCTCTTCGTCCGTTTCCGCCCAGCTCATGTGCAGCTGCAGCACCTTGGGCATCGTGGACGGGTCCTTGCCGGCGTCGCGGGCACCATCGTCGAACTTGCCGAACAGCATGGAGATCTTCTCCAGCGGTGCCCCCACGGTGATCAGGCCGTCCGCGTGGCGACCGGCGCGCTTGGCCGTCACGGGTCCGGCAGTCGCGACGAGAATCTCGGGAGCGACCTCCGGCATGGTCCAGAGGCGAGTGGACTCCAGCTTGTAGAACTGACCGGAATGCTTCACGTCCTTGCCCGCGAGCGAGGCGGTGAAGAGCTTCGAGATGATCTCGATGGCCTCGAACATGCGGTTGATGCGTTCGGGTGCTTCGGGCCAATACACGCCCACGATGTGCTCATTGAGGGCTTCCCCGGAGCCCAGGCCCAGCCAGTGACGTCCCGGGTACATGGCGGCGAGCGTCGCGGAGGCCTGCGCAACCATGGCGGGGTGCCAGCGGAACGTGGGTGCGGTCACGCCGGGGCCGAGGTCACCTTTGGTGCGCTCGGCGATTGCCGCCAGCACGCTCCAGACGAAGGAGCTCTGCCCCTGCTGCGGTACCCAGGGTTGAAAGTGGTCGGCCGCCATCACGCCGCTGAATCCGTGTTCCTCGGCATACGCCGAGAGGGCAACCGCCTCCGAGGGGGCGAACTGCTCCAACATGGCTGCGTAGCCAATCTGCAACTCCGTCATGGTGACCTTCCTGAGCGTCGGGTGATCCTCACCATTAAAGCGCAACAGTCTGACTGCCGAATTCACAACCAGCCCCGTTTAGGCTGGACACATGCGCATTGCCACCTGGAACGTCAACTCCATCCGCGCCAGAGTCGACCGCACCGTGGACTGGATGGTGCGCGAAGACATCGACGTACTCGCCATGCAGGAGATCAAATGCAAGCCGGAGCAGTTCCCG
>NZ_JPRS01000210.1 GCF_000738085.1 Cryobacterium sp. MLB-32 | reverse complement strand
GCTTTCCAAGCCGGGGGTGAAGGGTTCCGAACGTTCGTATCGCTACTACACATTCTCCAACTATCACCGGAAATTCCTGAAATGAGACGGCGATGACTGCGATGTCTTTTGATGATATTGACGATCCGGAGTTCTGCGTCGACTCGGCCAGAATCGAGGATGGGATTTACTCGATGGCCGGCTGGGTGGAACTACCGTGCCCCCGACGTCGATCGACGTCAGGCCGATACGCGATCGAGGTCAACGACATCCGAATCCCGTTCAGCGCATCCTGACCGTTCCGGTCGAAGCGGCCGGTGTTGGCCAAAAGGCACCTGAACAATCCTGAGCGGATGTTTTCGTTCCACTACTACGCAGACCCCCACCATCCAGCAGCGCGGCCCGCAGGGACGTTCGGTGCACGTCGTCGAGGTGCGGACCCGGTCCGAGGTGGACCTGCGTCGAGCCGGCGTAGTCGTTCGCCCTATGCGAAAAATCTGGCTAGAAGAGGGGCCAGGGCACTGCTGACATGTCGCCGTGGGGCGCGGGGAACGTTCCTTCGGACCGCAACTGGTCGCAGCGGGCCGCAAAGGCGTCGACCTCGAGCGGCGTGAGCAGGGCGGCGAGGGCGTCGCCGAGCACGCCGGAGAGCTGCCCACGAACGCGGTCTAGCCCCTCGAGTTCCTCTGCCGTGAGTTTCTCGCCGAGCCAGCCCCATAACACCGTGCGCAGCTTGTGTTCCTTGTGGAAGGTGAGCCCGTGGTCCACGCCGTGGCGGTGGCCGTCTTTCATGGCCAGGATGTGGGCACCCTTACGGTCGGCGTTGTTCACGACGATGTCGAAGACCGCCATCCGGCGCAGCGCCGGGGAATCTTCGTGGATGAGTGACACTTCCTGATCGTGCTCGTCGATGCCGTCGAGTACGTGAAGCCAGCCTTGTTCCGGTGTGTTCTCCGCGGCCACCAGGTCCACGGCATCCTGCTCTGGATCCGATTCCTGCCACAGCTGTACCATTCCAAAACCGTGCGGTCCGTCGCGCAGCCAGGTGCGCGGCACCACGTTCCACCCGAAGGCCTCCGAGACCAGATAGGCCGCTGCCTCGCGGTGAGCGAGATTGCCATCCGGGAAATCCCAGAGCGGACGCTCCCCGGCGACGGGCTTATAGACGACGACGGTGCCGCCGATGCGGCCCAGGAAACTGGCGTTCGAGGCCGACATGAGCCGCCCCGTGAGTTCCAACTCGCCCCGATCGAGGTCGGCCGCCGACGTCATCAGAGTTCGCCGGGCAGGATGCAGGTGTGTCCGTCCGGGTCGATGGGAGTGCCGCAGAAGGGGCAGATCGGTCGTCCGGCGCCCACGACCTCGCGGGTTCGCTTGGCGAATGCCCGGGCGGTACCGACGGGAAGGCGTACAAGAAGCATTTCGACCGGTTCTTCCGCAATGAAATCCGGCTCGTCGTCGTCGGTCTCCACGAGCGGATAGGCCTCGATCACCACCTGCGCGGTCGACGGATCCCAGCCCAGGCTCATCGCGCCGGTGCGGAACTGCTCGTCGATCGGCTGTTCCAGGGGATCATTGTCCACCAGTTCGATCGGGGTCAGGGCGGGGATGCTCAGAGGATTACCCTCGTGGCCCATGAGCTGGTCGAGGATCTCGTCGATCTTTTCGGCGAGCAATGCTGATTGCTGTTTCTCCAGCGCGATGCTCACGATGTCGGATCGGGTGCGCACCTGCAGGTAGAACGTGCGTGAGCCGGGTTCACCGACGGTGCCGACGACGACCCGGTCTGGCCAGGCGAACTTATGAACGATTGTGGGCATATCTCTATTTTAGGAGCGCAAAGTGTTCGGCGCCTGTGGACCGGCACCGCCACCGACCTGTGCGTCGGCTTCCGGGGTGCTGGAACGCAGCCAGGACAGGTCGCCGGCATCCGTGTTTGTGGAGAAAACGCTGGGACGGCCGGGCCCGTAGCGCACGATGGAGATCGACGCGGGGCCCACGTTGATGCGCTGGAAGAGGTCGAGGTGCATGCCGAGCGCATCCGCCAGTATCGATTTGATGATGTCCCCGTGGCTCACGGCCACCCAGACCGCACCCGGACCGTGCTCGGCTTCGAACGCGGCGTCGTGGCGACGGATGGCGGCTACCGACCGGGCCTGCATCGCGGCCAATGACTCGCCGCCCGGGAACGTGGCGGCCGACGGCTGGTTCTGCACCACCGACCACAGTTCTTCTTTGGCAAGCTCGCCGAGGGCGCGCCCCTGCCACTGGCCGTAATCGCACTCGGTGATGTCGTGCTCGACCAGTGTCGGTGGTGCACCGGTCTGGTGGTCGAGAATCAGGCCGGATGTCTGCAGGCAACGTTCCAGAGGGCTGGTGACCATTCCGACGATCGAAACAGTGGCCAGTCGCTCACCGGCACTCGACGCCTGTTCTCGCCCCACTTGGTCGAGTCGCACTCCGGCGGTGCGTCCGGCGAGCATTCCGGTGGCGTTCGCGGTGGTGCGGCCGTGCCGCACGAGGATAACTGTGGCCATGCCGCCAGCCTAGCTACCAGGCGCCGGGCTTGTAGTCCTTGAGGAAGACGCCGCAGAGGTCTTCGCCCGCTTCGCCGCGCACGATCGGGTCGTACACGCGTGCCGCGCCGTCCACGAGGTCAAGCGGGGCGTGGAAGCCTTCCTCCGCCAGACGGATCTTGGTCGGGTGCGGTCGTTCGTCGGTGATCCACCCGGTGTCCACGCTGGTCATGAGGATGCCGTCGTTGAGCATTTCCTTGGCGCTCGTGCGAGTGAGCATGTTGAGCGCGGCTTTGGCCATGTTGGTGTGCGGGTGGCCGGGGCCCTTGTAACCACGCCCGAACACGCCCTCCATGGCCGACACGTTCACGATGTACGTGCGGCGGGCAGCGGATGCCGTCAGGGATGCCCGCAGACGGCTCACGAGCAGGAACGGCGCCGTGGTGTTGCACAACTGAACCTCGAGCATTTCGAGCGGGTCTACGTCTTCCACGTTGGCCGTCCAGCTGTTCACGTCGTGCAGGTCGGGCACAAGCCCGCCGGCATCGATCGCCGTGCCGGCGGCGAGCTTCTCGAGCGAACTGGACCCGGCGGCCAGGGCCAGGCGGGTGAGGTCATCCGCTGTCAGGGCACCGGAGCCCGAGGCGGCCGCGAGCAGCGGATGACCGGAGACGGAGGCGGCGAGAGCGAGCGGATGGGCGTCGTTCGTGTGACCGAACGAGACGATCTCCGGCAGCGGGCCGTCGGGCAGGGGCGAATCTTCGGCCTCCACGAGCGGTGAGTATGAGCCACGGGAGCGACGAACGGTCTGGGCGGCGTTGTTGATCAGAATGTCGAGGGGGCCCTGAGCCGCCACCGAGTCGGCGAGGGCGATGACCTGGGCCGGGTCGCGCAGATCGATCCCCACGATGCGAAGCCGGTGCAGCCAATCCTTCGAATCGGGCATCGCGGCGAAACGGCGAACGGCATCGCGCGGGAAACGTGTGGTGACCGTGGTGTGTGCGCCGTCGCGCAGCAGCCGCAGGGCGATGTACATGCCGATCTTGGCGCGGCCTCCGGTGAGCAGCGCACGCTTACCGGTCAGGTCCGTGCGTGCGTCCCGCTTGGCATGGCTCATCAGCGCACAGCTCGGGCAGAGCTGGTGGTAGAACGCGTCGACGAGGGTGTATTTCTGCTTGCAGATGTAGCAGGCCCGCGGCACGAGCAACTCACCGGCCGAGGGTGCGGAGGTGCCGATGGACAGCTGGGCGCCGCGGGTCTCGTCGTCGATGCGGGTGGGCGCTCCCGTGGCGGTGGCCGCGATAACCTCGCGGTCGGCTTCCTTGATCGCGGCCCGCTTTTCGCCGCGCCGCGCCATCTTCACCGATTTGAACATTTTTGCGGTGGCCTGGCGCACGGTGACGAAGTCGGGATCTTCCGGGTCCACGTCGCTGAGCGATGCCAGGACGCGGAGGGTGACTTCGAGGTCCTGCGCGTCGAGGCCGGGGAAATCGGCGTAGTCCTTGACCGCACCCTCGGCTGCCGTCTCGTCCGCACCCTCGGAGGCGGCGGCAGGTACGGTGTCAGGCGCAGTGATCATCAGAGAATTCTACGCGGGGTGGCTGTGAGCCTTGCACGTGCACCGTCGGACGGCCGTTTCCGCCACACAGGGAGCGTGACGAGAAACGGCTGTCCGACAGTGCCGGGTACAGGCGAGATCAGGCCTTCGCGGATTCCTGAACGGGGATCGACGAGGTGGGCGGCTCGTACGTGGCGTCGTAGGGCATCTCGTCGTGGTCGAGGAGCGGATTCTCGTCCTGGTGCTGCACCAGATCGGCGGCCTCTTCGTCCGTGTTCACGCTCGGCATCGAGCCGGGCAGCGGCCGGTTGGCCGATTCCTTCAGGAAGAAGATGGCGATCGCACCGATCAGCGACGTTCCCATCAGGTAGAAGGCCGGCATCATGTCGTTGCCGGTGGACACGATCAGGGCAGCGATGATGAACGGTGTGGTGCCCCCGAAAATGGCCACCGCAAAGTTGTACGAGATACCCATGGCCCCGTAGCGGCTGGCGGTCGGGAACAGAGCCGGCAGCGCGCTCGCGAGGTTGGACACGTAGAACGTGACGGGGAACGCGATGAGGGCGAGGCCCAGCAGCGTGGTGGCGATCGAACCGACACCAATGAGCACGAACGCCGGGTAGGCCAGCACGACCGTGCTGATCGCACCGATCCAGAGAACGGGCCGTCGCCCGACCCTGTCGGAGAGCCTGCCTGCGAGAGGAATGCACAGCGCCATGGCCACGAGGATCGGGATCGTGAGTGCTGTGCCGTGCAACTCGTCGTATCCCTTGTTTTCGGTCAGGTAGGTGGGCATGTACGAGGTGAGCGCATAGCCGACCGTGTTCGCGGCGGCGACAAGGATCATCGCGATGATGATGTTGCGCCAGTACGCCTTGAAAATCGCGAGCGGTCCCTTGGGAGTTGCGGCAGTGGCACCCAACGGGTTCTTATTCGCTTCTTCCTGCGCGTCGAGGGTGGCCTGGAAGGCGGGAGACTCGTCGATCTTCATGCGGAAGTAGATGGCGACCAGGCCGAGAGGGCCGGCAATGAGGAACGGCAAGCGCCAGCCCCAGTCCTGCATGACGTCCTGGCCCAGCACAACCTGGAGTACGGATACGAGGGCTGCGCCGATGGCGAAGCCGAGGTAGCTGCCCATATCCAGAAAGCTGGCGAAGTAGCCGCGCTGGCTGTCCGGGGCGTGCTCGCTCACGAACGTGGTCGCACCGGCGTACTCACCACCGGTGGAGAATCCCTGCACGAGCTTGACGAACACGAGCAAAACGGCCGCCCATATTCCGACCTGTGCGTAGCCGGGCAGCAGACCTACCGCGAAGGTGGAGCCCGCCATGAGTATGAGGGTGGTGGCGAGCACCTTCTGGCGGCCGATGCGGTCACCAAGCCAGCCGAAGAAGACGCCGCCGAGCGGGCGCGCGAAGAAGGTTGCGGCGAACGTGCCGAGCAGGAAGAGGGTCTGAACGGATGTGTCGGCTTCGGGCAAGAAGACCGGCCCCATTGTGGTGATGAGGTATCCGAAGATACCGACGTCGTACCATTCCATGGTGTTTCCCACGATGGTGCCGCCGAGGGCACGCTTCATGATCGGCTTGTCGACGACGTTGACGTCGGACACCGCGAGGCGGCGCTTGCGAAGCGGCTTGCGGGACTTTCCCGTGGTGCTCGCCGCTCCGGATGCAGCTGCGGACTTACTTCGGTCTAGGGACATGGGGTTTCTCCCGTGGAGATAAAGTGCGTGTGACGTCGAGGTGTACCGCACGTGACAGTGCGGCAGTCAAGCTGCTCACATTACCCCCCTTTAGGGGGTGTCTCCTGAATCGGGGCACATTCAGCCAGCGCGCTTAGAGTGCAGTCATGGCTGATTCTGTGAAGTTCTGGTTTGATCCCTCTTGCCCATGGGCGTGGATGACGTCCCGTTGGGTCGACGAGGTTGCCCGGTTGCGTGACCTTGACGTGGAGTGGAAGGTGATGAGCCTCGCTGTGCTGAACGAAGACAATCCCGACCACTACAACAGCGAGTTTCTGCCCAGAGCGCTCAAGTACACCCGGCTGGCGCAGGCGGCCCAGGAAATCCACGGTCAGGCGATGGTCAAGGCACTCTACGACGCGCTGGGCGCCGAGATCCACCTCGGGGGTAACAGCAACGCCGATGAGGTCATCCCCCTCGCGCTCGCCGCGGCGGGGCTTCCGGAGAGTTTCGCTGCGTACGCGGACTCCGAGGAGTTCGACGGGCAGATGCGAGCGAGCCACTTCGACGGCATCAACCGAGTCGGACAGGATGTCGGCACACCCGTGATCGACATCAACGGGGTCGCGTTCTTCGGCCCCGTCATCTCCCCGGCTCCTATGGGGGACCAGGCCCTGGCACTGTGGGACGGAGTTGTCGCAGCCGCAAGCTTCGACGGGTTCTTCGAGCTCAAGCGCAGCCGCACCCGCGAACCGAACTTCGACGTCACACCGGTCGCTGCCGCGCCAGCCGAG